>NZ_CP195158.1:1665625-2033750 GCF_051200825.1 Formosa sp. A9
TTTAACAATTCAGGTGCATTTTCTTTTAGATATTTTCCGTTATCAATTTCCAATAGAGTTGGTTTATCAGTCAGTTCGTCAACACAGTCAATCCAAGCATTCATATTTTCTCCATAATAATCTGGAAAATTCATTTCTTTCTTAAATTCAGAGTGGAATGTTTTCCAATTTTTTAATCTCTTACCTTTAATTCTGAATGTTTGCATTTCGTTTCTCAAATTACTGCCAACGGTTTTGTATATGGCTTGTAGCTTGTAAATTAGCAATTATCTTCGAATTAAGCACAAGCCAGATTTTTAAATTTTACTATTTATCTTTTTTATTGTGAATCGTCAAATTTAAAAATTTGGCGACTTTCCAAATATGCCTTAACTTCGATTAAGAAACTAATTAGCTATGAGCTATATACGTTGTTGGCAATAGTTATTTTACTTTCTGTTCAAATTTAAAAGACTGTTTTTCATTTGTAACTACAATTTCATAAACTCCTTTTTTCAATCCGAGATTACAGTTATCTTTTTTACTTTCAACTTCTGTGATATCAATTGGAACAGCTAAATTTATATCTTCCCCTTTTTTAAAAGCTAAAACCTTAACTGGAAAATCAATTTGAATATCAGTCAATGAAATAGAAACGTTTTTATTTCCATTTTCGAATAACCAATTAGGTCTATCATCAATATATTTTGTATTTGGATGAAGCACAGCTATATCAGTCCAAGCCTCTCCACGTTGATAGCTCAATGGCTTATTATCTTTGTCAATCAATACTGACGATTCTTTAATATCTAATGCTTTTAAAAGAGGATGATTGTATTCAGATTTACTTTTTTCACTATAAACTACTTGATTAATAGTCAAAGGATTTATGTTTGTATATTCAGTTAATCTTCCAGCCATTGCTTTTTCCCAAGAGCTATGATTCCCCTCTAAAGCGTGGTCATAACCGCAATGGATTAAGAATTTTTCATTTGGTTTGGAATTGATTACCTTCTCAATATTTTTTGCTTGTTCAATCTCTCTTGGTTTCCCACTTCCTTTCCCCATATTTTCATAAGCAAATAGTTCATACCCAATTTCAAGAGCATCTCTAACTAAATTGCCAAATTGAGGGTCTTTGATATACAAACCCGTTTGTTGAATTGGGTATTTTCTTTGATTAAGAACTGAAATTAAACTATCATTATTTTTTAATGCCTCAAGTCCTAAATTTTTATACCCATTTTCAAATAGCTTTTGAAGAAGTGATTTTGTAAATACTCGATGAAACGAATTGTGGTGAGCTTCGTTGATAATTATTACTTGATTCTCCTTTGCTTTTTCTATAATATACTCACTTGCTTTAATTTTAGAATACTTCTGATTAATAGAATCTATTTGGGATTTTGAAAAGGTTTTTTCTGTAGTTCCCATTGCCAAATCCCATTGAATTAAAGCATTTTTATAATCTCCTTTTAAAGCATAGTTAGAAGCTGAAATTTGATGCTTCCAAGGAAGAGTATCTTTTTCAACATCATTCTCTATTTCAGATGAGAATTTATATTTTTTTTCAAAATCAATTTTTTCAATCACTCTTTTTTCTTCTATACAAGAGGTAAATAAAATGATAATTGCAAATATGTAAAATGTGTTTTTCATAATTATTGCCAACGGCCCCGGCTATGACTTGTGGCAAGCGACAGGTGCCTTTTTTTTATTTTCTCAAAATACAAAAAGCACCGCGAGCGACAAGCCATGAGTTATAGCCATTGTTGTACGTAGTGCGTTTCTTTCCTAATTAACAGATTTAGCCTAAACCAAACCTCCACTATCCCCCGTAACCAAGTTGCTTTTTAAAGCAACATTTATCGTTAAACTTTCAGCAGACAACTTGTTCCCCAAAGCATATATTTCAGTTAAAACTCTATCCAGCTTAGGCTTCAAAACATGCTAGATTTATCCGCCTAGAGCGATTGATTTTAAAACTACTTTTCCGTAATCCTTTCCGCCTTTCAGTTACCGCAACACTTTCCGCTTCACTACACACTAATTCTATAAATTCAGCCCTAGTTTTAGACCTAGACTGAGTAGAATTGGCATTACGTGCAACGGTTTTGTTTATGAAAAGTTGCGAATTTGACAACGAGGATTTTCCGTAGGAAAATCAGAAGTTGATAAATTAGCGACTATGTTCCGTTTAGGTTAAAAATAGCAATTTTTTATAAACGTTGTTGTAAGTAGTAGTTTTTTTACGTTTTTATGATTCTGAAATCAGAGTTTTAAATTCAGAATTCAAAATCAGTTAATCAAATCAAATTCAGAGTTTAATTCATTGATTATTCCGCGAGAGTGAGATTTGGCGTTCTGATCGGCTTAAGAGTTTTACAATTCCGTTTTGAGCGAGTTTTAGAGTTCAATTCAGTAATTAAATCCGCATTGTTTTTCTCCGGTTTTGAGTTAGAAATTCAGAGTTTTGTTCTGCGTTATTATCTTTAAAAATTCAGATTTTTAATCTCAAATTGATTGCGTCTGAGTGTGTTCCGCTATTACTTACAACGGTTTTGTTTATGAAAAGTTGCGAATTTGGCGACGAGGATTTTCCGTAGGAAAATAAGAAGTTGGTGAATTTGCAACTATGTTCCGTTTTTGCTAAAAGTAGCAATTTTTTATAAACGTTGTTGTGGCACGTATTTTATTCTTTTCGATACGCTATCATTTCCGTTGGTCCAGTTGGAATTAAACAAAGTTTTAAAAATTCCGACGTAACTTCTTTGATTGGAATTGTACCATTTCTTTTTCCTTTAAAATACATAGAAACAAAAAACGTTAAGTCAATTTTTTCAATCATTTTTTTCTCTCCTTCTTTTATCTTAAACAGTTCCAGTCTTTCTTTATCCCAAAGTTCTTTGTTAAATTCAAATTCCGATTCTCGTCCGTTTTCAGTCAACACGAAAGTCATTTTTTCAATATCTTCTTTTTTCAGCGTTGTTATTGTCGGTTCGAGTCGATAAAAGTCACATTCAAAAACAGCGTCTTTGTCGTTTGATTTTCCGTTTATAAACCACTTTAGATGATTCTCATTAACGATTTCGTATTTTGAGGTTTTCTCATTATTGTTGTTCAAGAAATCTCCATTATCCATTTTCAGTGTCGTAGCTTTTTCGGTAAGCGAAAAATCAGTGTAAATGTCAACTGTATCGTTTTTAATTTCCATAAGTTGAAATCCAGGATAACCCTTTTTACCAATTCCGGAATCAACGTCTTTTAGAATCCATTTTCCATTCAAATTTTGTCCAATTGCTGAATTAGAAATCATTGTTAATAATATGACGATTGTTGTTTTTTTCAATATGTGCCACAACGGTTTTGTTTATGAAAAGTTGCGAATTTGGCGACGAGGATTTTCCGTAGGAAAATCAGAAGTTGATAAATTAGCGACTATATTCCGTTTTTTGTTAAAAGTAGCAATTTTTTATAAACGTTGTTACCTTTTGTACATTTTTCAGTTCAGAGCTTTATTCCGATTTCATTATTCGATTCCGTTTAGTTCAGTCAAAATCCGATTGAGTAGGGAAGTCCGCGTGCTTTATTCCGTGTTGTATTCCGATAAGTTTTTGAATTCCGCTTGAGTGAGTTTCAGAGTTCAGTTCAGTAATTAAATCCGCAAACTTGCTAAATTCCGTTTGAGTAAGATTCCGTGTAGTGTTTTGCACAAATTCTCATTTTTAGTTTTATAAGTCTGAGTGAGAATCCGTATAAAAGGTAACGGTTTGTATAAGAATAGTGCGGTTTTGTGTCCGAGGATTTTCCGCAGGAAAATCAGAGTGACCAAATACGCACTAACCTAAAGTTTTGTACTAAACTACGCATTATTTTTATACTGTGTTGTGCAACGTATTTTTTTTCTGTTTATAAAATTCAGTCAGTTTTATGTCTGTAAATCAATAATGCGGAATATAATTCAAGAATTCAATTCCGCCAATTTTGCCGTTTTTTAAAATGTCCAAAACAATTGTTCCTTCTGTCGGATGCTCCAATTCAATAGATTCTTCGAATTGCCATTCAGAACCTGATTGATTAGGTCTAAATCCGCTTACAAATCTCACATAAGCCTGTCTAAAACATTCTTTGATTTCCGAATTTTCCAATTGCTCAATTAGGTCAGTCCGTTCAGGTTCCTGCTCCTGCTCCTTAATCAGGTCAATTATCCACTCTATTTTAAATTTCGGTTGTTTTGTCATATGTTGCACAACGTCTCCGTATATGAAACGTAGCGTGTAAAAAGACGCTATCGTTTCGGATTATACACGAGCCGAATTTTTAAATTTTTCTTTTTATCTTTATTTTATTAAAAGCCAAATTTAAAAATTTGGCGGTCTTACCAAATATACATAAACCTCTCGGAAAGCCTATATTAGCTATGTTTTATATACATTGTTGGCAGTAGTTTTTATTCATACGTTGGGTCGAATAACAAACCTTTATTTTGTTTTGCTTCTGCTTCAATTTCCTTACTTGTCAATTCAGAAAGTTCTTCAAGTCTTTTACCAACAACGAAATATGGCTTTTTCTTATCGAATTTTTTCAATTCAAGTTTTACAGCTTCTATTTTATCTATCAATTCTTTTATTTTCGAATCAGAGTCTGATAGTTTTTTTTGAATTTCTTTTCGGTCTGTAGTTTGGGTTAAGTCAGACAAGTTCAAATTTTCGCTTAATTCTATAAGTTCACTTTTTAACTCAGTATTGGAAAATTTGTTTTTAGATATGTACGTAGTTATTTGCTTGAGTTTTACTTCAATTTTCTTGAGGTATGACCTTTCTACTTTTAAGGGTTCTAATTTTCTTGAATTGTTGTAAAAAAATATATCCCGAGATTCCAAAATATTAAAAAAGAAATGGTCTTGAATAATTGATTTACTTAAAGACGGTATCCAATCTTTGTATACTGTTTCATAAGCTAAAAGCCACTCTTTATTATTTAAATTGTCCGTAGTTATTATTTCAGTTACTGAAGTGAAATCAAAGTTTTTAATTCTGTTATTTTGCTGAAATAAGTCAAGTCCAACAATAATTCCTGTTACGCTTTTACTTTTAAAAACCATTTCATAAATTTCTTTGGTTGGTTGAATTTTAAATTCGTTTAAAATCCAAAGTGACCAAGTCAGTTCAAAATCGTGTTGGTTTTCGTAGTTCCGTTTGATAATCTCGAAGCAAAACTCTTTTAAGCGTTTCTTTGAAACTAATTTTTCGTACGTAATTAATAGTTTAGCAATTTTATTTAAAGAACTTGTCTCAATTAAACCAAGTCTGAAAAGCAAAGACTCGAAGTAATCCCAATTTTCTTCTTCAATACGAACAAAATTAAATTTATTTAAAGCTAATTTTAGTACGCTATCTTTTGGGTTTTCTTGTGCGTGTCTAAAGGCAATAGAGAAGAAATTCCATATATCATCCTTTTGGTCATTCTCAGAAGGCCTAAAATAAAATGATTTTATATCAAGTGCCCAAGGTTTTTCTAATTCACTTTGTGTTCTTGAAATCTCTGTTTTTTCATCATTTATTTTTAACTCAAAATCATTTAGAACTTTTTTCAATTCTGATAAACCAATTTGAGCATCCAGTTCTGAATTAAAGTATAGTGCATAATCGTCATAATATCTATAACCAAGAAAATCTATCTTTTTTGATTTCAGTTTTTTTTCAAGATGTTTATCAATATGACAAGCAATAACTTCTGCTATAATGAATGAGGTGTCTGGACCTATTGGAATTCCCATTGTTTGCTGATTTTGACACCACATAAGCCTGTTGTCAATATCATCTCCATATATATTACTAATTTTTAATGGGTCTGTATTATTTAACGCTCGATTCCTTTTGTATTTGTCTTTTCCTCCAAATGTTACCCAAGGAACTGAATGTGTATAAATCGAAGGATAGAATTTCGCAATATCAGTTTTCAATTGAACTGCATATTTAAAAGAGTTTATTATTCCTGATTCTTTAAAGAAGCTAAAGTCATTGTGTTTTACTGAACGTTTATTTTGTTCAAGTTCCGTTTCGATTTGTGGTTTTGTAGTCGATAAATTAGAATCATTAAATAGTTTTGCAATCTCTGTATAATTGTCCACAATTGCTTGAGATAATTTACCTTGATGAATTGGGTTTGGTATTTTGATTATTTTTCTCGCAATTCCGCTTTTTGGAATGTTAAATTGACTACAGTCAGAATAATTTAGGCGATTTTTGAAAATTTGTTTTAATCTAACTTTTTTTTCTGTCTTATCAGCTCTGGATAATCCGGTTATTGCATTTACGGTATTTTGTAAGACTGTTAAGCTTGCATCTTTGGTCGAATCAGCTAATGCCGAAATATTTGCATAATCGTTACCAAATAATTCAGTAAAGAATGATGGTGGAAGCTCTTTAGGAAAATATCCTTTATTCAATAAATGTTCAATGTTCATTCTTTTCTCAAATTACTGCCAACGGTCTTGTGTATGAAACGTAGCGTATAAATAAACGCTAACTTTTCGGATTTAGAACGAGCCGAATTTTTTATTTTTATGTTTAATCTTCTTTTATAAATATAACCAAATAAAAAATTTGGCGTACTTTGTAAATATACAAAAACCTCTCGAAAAGCCTATAATAGCTATGTTTTATATACGTTGTTGTAAGTAGTGCTTTTTACGTTCTGCTTGGTTTTCCGATGTTTGTTATTTAGCTCAAATGTGTGCGTTGGCAAGACATACTCTTTTACAGTTTTGGTGTAGCATTGGCTGATGCGACTGTAAATGTGTATGGCTTATGCGTTGGCATTTTCTACTATTTTAATTTCCTCTTCAGTCAATTCATAATGCTTATAAATCAAATTATCAATTTCGTTTTCAATTCCATTTATACGACTTTTAAGCTCGTTTATCTCTTTATTATATTCATCAAAATATTCTTCCCATTCGTCTTGTTGAGAAAGACTTAATGTGACTTTCTTTTTCTTAAGTTCTGCCAAAAAGGTTTTAAAATCATAATCGTAAAACTCGTTTAGCTTTTTAGATAGTTTGTCAATGCCAAAACTTTCTGTGTTTAATATTCTTTTTCTAAAACGATTAATCTTTTTGTTAAGAGAAGTATATAAAGTTCTTACAGTTTTAGCAGGTTCAGTCAAATCTGAACTTTCAATTATTAAATGCTCTGGAAAACTTATAGTTTCTAAATAGATTCTTTGCATATTCAATCTTCCACCATTTTTTGGGTCGCCAAGTGAAGCACAAATATTCATTAAATAATACCAAATGAGTTTTGAATTTAACAAACCTAATAAGGAAAGACTTGAACTATTAATTAAAAATATTGTTTTGTTTATATACGTGCTTTCCTCGTCAAATGCAAAACGTGAACTCATTGCAATTTCTGGATAAATAATTTTTGGGTTATCAATAAGATTGTAATAATCACAAGCTCTTAATTCCCACCAATATTTACCTTTATCACTACGTTTTTTTGCTTTTTCTTTAAATGGTTCTAAAAATTCAGCAATTCCAGAAAAATTAGTTTTTAGCCATAACCACGCATCATTTTCATCTTCAAAATCTCCTTGAAAATCTGTATAACCACTTGGAATACAAATTAAATGTTTTCCTTTACTTCTAATTTCAAATTTCCGAACATCATCGCCATCAATAAATTTTTTGATTAATTCGGCAGATTTTGGGTCTTTTGTAATTATATTTTTTTGTACTTCATCGCTTATTATAAAAGCATCATTATAACCCGTTTTTAAACCATATTTAATATCTAATTCTTTGTTGTCAGCAATGGAAATTCCATTGTTTTGAACTTTATTTATAATTGAAAGTTCTTTTTCTGATATTAAATTCCATTTTTCTTGTTGAAAGATTTCAGGTTTTAGATTTATTCCCTCATTTGTCAGACTAAAATTAATATCTAAATTTTTAAGGGTTTGAATTTGAAGATATTTAGCATCATAGTCAAAGGCTTTATTGCTAATTATCAAAATCAGAGGTGAAGTAACAGCATCTTGAAAAACATTTAATTCTCCAAAATCAATTAATTGTTCAATTTGTAATTTACTTAAAAACTGCTTTAAATTTTTACCATAAGATGCTTTGATAAATTTGTTTGGATTAATAAAACCTAATAATCCGTTTGTTTTTAAAGCTTTGATGCCTAATTCAATAAAATACACGTATAAATCTGCTGTACTTAAATAAGTTTCATATTCCTTTTGAAATGAAGGTTTAAACTCTTTAATAATCTCGTGTCTAACATAAGGTGGATTTCCAATAATAACATCAAAACCTCCATTTGAAAAAACTTCTGGAAATTCGTTATTCCAATTAAAAGCTTTTTCTCCAGCAAAAGTTGGGTCATCAATTAAGCTGTTACCACATTTAATATTATTGTTTAATGACGTTAGTTTTCTGCCTTTTTGTGCTGTTCTTAACCAAAGTGATAGTTTTGCAATTTCTACACTTTCATCGTTGATGTCAACTCCATAAATATTATTTTCTAAAATTGCATTTTCAACTTCGCTCAAAACCATTGCGTCTCCGAAAAGTTTGGCTTGTAATTCGTCAATGTATTGATGTTCGGCTATTAGAAATTCCAATGCTTGATTTAGAAAAGCTCCACTACCACAAGCTGGGTCGCAAATAGTAATTTGTAACAACCAATTTCTGTAAACTTCTAATTTTTGAGTTAAGTTTTTTAGAGTTGCTTTCTTTCTTCCTTTACGTTCTTTTTCGTATTCAGCTTCTTGTATGTCAAGTTCAATTTTCTTTTCCTCACAAAGTTTACCAACAGTTTTATCTACAATGTATTTGGTAATGTATTTTGGCGTGTAAAAAACTCCATCTTTTTTTCGTTTTGTTTTGCTTTGTTCAGTTGAAACTCCTTGAATTTCTGCTTGGATTTCGTCAATGTCGTTTAAAGAATGTTCAAATATATGACCAAGAATATTTACACTAACTTCACTTTCAAAATCGTAATTGCTTAAATTAACTGTGTGTTTATAAAGTAAGTCGTCATTGATTTTGATGTTGTCTAAAATCTCGTCTGGTGCGAACAAACCTCCATTGTAAGCAAAAATATCGTGTAGCTGTCCTTTATAACCAGAATTCATATAACCGAAATACTTTTGAAAACGGTCGTACAAAGGAAAATACTCATCGTATTTATCTTTTAAATCTGTCCATTGATTTACTATAGACCTAATTGAATTAGGTGGAAGTAATAATCTGTCTTCTGCAAAGAAGATGAATAAAAAACGGTCAAGTAATTTTTGCGTTTTTTTGAATAAGGTTAGTTTGTCGTAATGTGGATTTTCCTTTTGGATGCTATCAAAAACCTCATTTCTAAAAGATGCGTAGTCTTTGTAAAGTTCTTTTGTAATTTTCTCTTCTTGCGTTAAGGATTCATCCTTAATTTTTTTAGGAATGTCTTTTAAAAGATATTCAGACGAAAGGCAAAGCCAAAGGATATCAAAACGTTCTTTCGTTAATTGGAATAAATTAAATTCCTCAAAATCTACTGCGTTGTCAATGTAAAAACGCAACTTCTCAAAGTTGGAAGTAATTACATAATTACAACCAGGTTGGTTGTTTTTATATCCAAATGCTTGGGTTTCTACTTTGCTTAAATCGGTTGTGTTTGTTCCTTTCAGTTCAATTACCGCAAGTGCTTTTTCGCCTTTTAAAATTGCTCCATCTGTCTTTTTTGAGCCTTTTATGTTTTTTAATTCCGTTGTAAGATTAAAATCAGGTGTCGGATTCTTAACGTATTCAAATACGTTTACAAAAAGGTCAATCAGAAATTCGCCTTGATATTGTTCTTCTTTGGAATTCCGAATGTTTTCTTGAATAGTCGGATTGTGGAAATGGCTTGTAAATCGTTCGTAAGCTTGATTAACTTTTTCGGACTCCAATCCTTTTAAATATTTGTTTAGAACAGAGTTCTGAAATAAGCTCATAAAATTTTAATCTTTTTTCTCAAATTTAATATTATTCCGAGCGTTGGCAAGAAACAGCTCTTTTATTTTTTCAGCGTTGGCTTTCGTGTTGGCAAAAAAATAAATGTGCTGTTTGCGCGTTGGCTTTTTTAGTTCAAATGTTCAATTTCAGCTCGATTTCCGCATTACTTACAACGGTGTCGGCTATGAGTAGTTGTGTGGGTTAGCACGAAACTTTGCAAGTACACACCAAACTGAAAATCCGCGAGGATTTTCAGAAGTAGGCGAGAACAAGCAATTACTTATAGCCATTGTTATGCGCTGAAATATTCTAAATATTTTTTATACCATTCAATTCTGTCAGAGCTAAATCCAATTACGAGTTCATCCATTCTGTCAGAGTTAAATTCTTCAATTTTTCTAATCTCCATCTCATCTGATTCAAAAAATTCAAATGCAACATCTTGAAATCTTACAAAAAGGTAGTGTCCAATTTTCCATTTACTTTGCTCTTGAGATGGGTTTAAGTGCAAATCATAGTATTGAAAATCATATTCTTTCATATCTTCAGTATCTCCTTCTTCCAACCAATATATTTCATCAAAAATTCCACGACCACCTAAATCACTGAAATCTGCTTGGTATTCTTCAAAAGTTTTTAATTCAGTATTAGCTAGATTATTTTTTAGGTATTCGAGAAGTCTATAGATTATTGTTTTGTCAAAGTCTCCATAGTAATCATTTCTGCTTTCAAATAGCTCATATTGTTCGTAAAAGTTAATCGCTAAAAAGCCAATTTCGTCAAATGTTAGTCTCTCAAAATTTATGTTTTCTATGATTTCTTTTAGAAATTCAAAGCTTGGTTTGATATTGAATTTGGTCTTATAATTCTGAATTTCCTTAAATAGAAGTAGATATCTATCAATTGAAAAATAAGTTTCTACCAAATCCGAGAACTTTACGATTCTGTTTTTGAGTTCTTCTCCTTCAATGACTATTATTTCGTATGGTTTTTGCACAGAAATTTTATCAATCCAAGTTCTAGCATTATTAGTGAGATAAGAGCTTATGAATACAACTAAAAAGTCAGGAAGCTCCGCATCAGCCCAAGCAATTTTTGAAGTTAAATCATCAGGTGGAACACCTCCAGAAGTATAATGTTTGCATTCAAAGAACCATTTAGTTTCAATTGGTTTTATTTGATTACTAAATACTTTTATTCCTTCTATATCTCTTCCGTTGTCTGCTCCTCCTTCTCGCCAAATAAGATTAGAATAATTGTATCTTATTAGCAAGTCATAACATAAATTCTCAAAACTTTTTGGGGATATTTCTTCAAATTTTATGTCAGCTGTTGTATGATTCATTTAGTTTGTTCTCTTTTTGCGCATAACGGTCTCGGCTATGAGTAGTTGCGTGGGTTAGCACTAAACTTTGCAAGTTCACACCAAGCTGAAAATCCGCGAGGATTTTCAGAAGTAGACGAGAAGAAGCAATTACTTATAGCCATTGTTGTGCAACGTTTTTTTTATTCAGTTTTTTCTAATTGTTTATGTGAACCATCACAATTTGGTTTACGCTTTGAAAGTCCGCAAACACAATCGTTCAATCCATAACCGTCCATAATTCGCTCCATATTTTGTTCAATTCGAGATGTTTTGGTTTTCGATTGTTTTGGTTTGTCAAAGTGCAACAAATAACCTCGTTGTCTTCCTGCCGTAAGATTCTTAAATGCTTTTTTAAAGTCAGGATTTTCCTCAAATTTTTGTTCTAACTCTTTCGGTGTATTGAAGTCAGATGTTTTTTTCTTTTCAATTTTCTTTCCCGACTTTTCAATTTCGACAGCTTCTTCTATATATTCCTTAATTGTCGGTTTCAGTTCCTCAATTTCTGGTAAGTCTGTAAATCGAATTTGTCTTGCCGATTGGACATTTTCAGTTTGTTGGACTAAAATATTTTCAGGGTCTTTGAGCAAAACTCCTTTATGGAACAAAATCGCAAAATAGTCTTTGAATTCGTGGATTAGCACAATGTTTTTTCCATTGTCAGTATAGCAAGGATGCATCCATTTAAATTCTTCTTTTAATCCGCATTCCAATATGATTTCACGAAGTTTGGTCAATTCAGTTTTCCATTTTTTAACTCCGTTCAGATATTTGTTAACTTCTTCGTTCATTGGTTTTGCGGTTGCTATTAAATGTTGCACAACGGTTAGTATAACCGTCAGTTACGGGTAAATTAGCGATTATTTTCGGATTAAACACTAGCCTTAGCAATTCCGAGTGGATTCGGACGTAGTCGAATCCGCCGTAATTGCGGTTATACATTGTTACAAGCAGTTTTTATTTCCATTCTTTATTCAAAATACTATAGACATAAGTTCCTTCACTTTCCCCATATGATTGGATATTGTAATTCCGAAGTAATCCTTCCCTAACAGCTCCAAGTTTCTTTATTGCTTTTTGAGATTTGATATTCTTTATGTCAATTTTGAATTCAACTCTTCTTAACATTAATTCATTAAAACAGTAATCCAAAAGCAGTTTCTTGCAGATGGCATTAATTCCAGTTCCTTGAAATTTTTCCGCAATCCAAGTCCATCCAATTTCTAATCTTTTATGGTAGAAATCAATATTTCCAAACATTGTAACTCCAACTGGTTTTTGATTTTCCTTTTCTATAATCATAAATGGATATAGAGTCTTTTTTTCTTTTGCAGAAAAACAATAATTAAAATATTCCATTAAATTGTTTCTGTTTTTAACTCTAGCACCAAATTCCCCAAGTTCTTTTGAATAACTTATGCGTTCAATGTCATTAATATCCGATTCTTTCAACGGTCGGATTAAAATCAATTCATTTTGAAGAATTAATTCGGTTGAGAAAAATTTTTCGTTGTTCATCAAATTGCTTGTAACGGTCTAGTGTATGAGGAGTAGCGGATTTCTACTCACTAACTTTTCAGTTTAGCACTGACCTTTGTTTTATATTTTAACTTTCGTTTTATCATTTAAACCGCTATTACTTATACACATTGTTGTGTTTTCGTACTTTATTTTCCGTTCTGTTTGTAGCGTTGGCAAAGACATACTCTTTTGCAATTTTTGGCTTGTGTTCTGGCTGTAGCGAATTGCAAATGTGTATGGCTTTAAGCATTGGCATTTTCCATTAAATTATTCACTTTTTCTGAATCGATTGCTTCAAGCAAAACATTTGTCGATAGAATATTTATATTTCCATTACGCAATTCGTTCAATGATTTCATTTCCTCCAAAATATCAATCAACTGTTTTACATTATCAACTACTCTATTTTGAATATCAGTTGGTGGCAAAGGAACAATCATTGTTGAAAGAGAACCTGAATTAAAAGTTTGCCCCATTAATACCTTCTTTGAAACCGAGAGTTGTGTAATATATGGAAGAAGATAAAATAAGTAATCTTTATTAACACCTTTAAATGGGAATATTGATATAATTGCTTCGTTATGAAACAATGGAATCTTATTAATTGAAACTTTACCAACGGTCAACTTAAAACTCATTAATAATGTATCAACAGGCACTATCTTTTGGGTTTTAAAAACTTCATCAACAGCTTTTTGCGTTATTTTCTTTTTAGTTTTTGTTATATAACCGTAGTTGGTCATATCAGATATACTTAACCAATTATATAGTCCTTCAGACCAGTAATTTAGCTGTTTAGAGGCAGGCGTTTTACCTAAATCAAAATCTACAATTTCAGCAAAACGACACCAAGTCCAATTTTCAGGAAGTTGAAATGGAATTTCATCAGGTGAAATTTTAGATAATGAATTGTATTTTTTTGCTTGTTTTTTATCCATTTTAGACAGTCTATATTCTCTAATATTCTCTAAAAGGTCTTTTGCAGAATATTCGGAAATATTTTCGGTCAATTTTCCTTTACAAGCTTGCTCAAGAATTACTTGTTCTAAACTATTTAAAAATTCTTTGTTAAAGAAAACCGTTTTATGATTTGCAAGTAGGTAATCTAATCTTAAGTTCTTTGCGGTTGAAATTTTATTTAAAATTTTGTTCAGTAACTCATTTAAATTAAAGTTCAGCCTTTCATATTTATCAAGCTCTTTTTTTGTGTCAATTATTTTTTTTGCTTCTTCAAATGGATTTGGAACATTTAAGTCATAATTAATTAGTTCATCAATTGAGACTTTCCAAGAAACTTCATTTTCTTCTCTGTTATTCCACCATTTAATTAATGGTTCAAATTCTTCATACTGAATTGATTTTGTTTTGGAATAACTTTTCTGCCCCTTTGGTAATTTATGCTCGTAATACCAAATCTCTTTTGTTGGACTTCCTTTTTCAAAGAATAAAAGGTTTGTATCTACTGTAGCTGGGAAAAAAGTGCTTTTAGGTAATTTAATAATTGTATGAAGGTTCGTGTCTTTTAAAAGTTTTTCCCTAATTCGTGCTTTAATACCATCACCAGTAATTGAACCATCAGGTAGAACAATCGCACATCTTCCTTTTTCTTTAAGTAATTTTAAAATTAGTATTAAAAATAAGTCAGCTGATTCCTTTGTTCTGTAATTAAGAGGAAAGTTTGATTCAACACCTTCTGCTATACTTGCTCCAAATGGTGGATTTGCTAAAATAACATCTACTTGGTCTTTTCTACTTATGTTATTGTATTCAGTTTTTAGACTATCCATATAATGATAGTCTGGAACGTCCATTTCGTGAAGAATTAAATTAGTTAATCCTAACACGTAAGGAACAGGTTTGTATTCCCATCCAGTTATGCTTTTTTGTAAAATATGCTCGTCATCAACTGTATTAACATATTTCCCCCTTACATAATCTATCGCAGCTGTTAAGAATCCACCAGTTCCAGCAGCTGGGTCAAGTACTTTTTCGCCTAATTTTGGGTCTGTCATTTGGGTCATTAATTGCGTAACAGCCCTTGGTGTATAAAATTCACCTTTATTACCAGCGTCTCTTAATTCAATTAAAATGTTTTCGTAGATTGTACCAAAAATATGCTTGTCTTCTGAATTATTAAAGTCAATTTCATTTAATTTGTTAATGACTTTACGCATTCCATAACCACTTTTCATATAGTTATTTGAGCCTTCGAAAACCTCTCTTACAATAGAAGCACGTTTATTGTTTGTGGTATTTTTTAAGTTTCTTAAAGTCTCAAATAATCCTTCATTTCCTTTTTCGTAACTGTCGATAAATTTTAATAATTCATCACCTGTAATACCTTCAGGATTACTTGCCCAATTTCTCCATTGAAATTTCACTGGAATTACTGATTCGTAATCGTCCTTTATTATTTCAAACTCTTGGTCTTTATCGTCAATAATTTTTAAAAAGAGCATCCAACCTAATTGCTCCAGGCGTTGTGCATCACCACTTATTCCTCCGCCACTTTCATTACGCATTATATTTCTAATGCTATTTATTACAGCTCCTACATTTGCCATTTTTATGCTGTTGTATTATATAATTTAGATTCTAATTCTTTGACTGCTTGTAAATAAACTTGCTTACTACCAAAGGCTTTTATTAATTCGATTGGTGTTCCTAATTTATTTAAAGGGTCAAGTTTTAATACTTCTGTGCTTTCAATAGTTAATAAACCATCTTCAGCATATTTATCGAGTAAACTATTTAAAACCGCTTGTGCTTTGTCCCCATATTTGGTAAAATAGTTTCTCTTTTTTACGTTATTTGCTCGTTCTTTTCTTGTTAATGGTTTTGCTTCAAAAGCTACGTGACAGATTAAATCGAAAGGGTCAAACTCTTTTCCAACTTCATCCTTTAGAGCATCAAAGAAAATGCCTTGCTCTTCTAATTCTTTGATAATGGCTTCTTTCTTTTCTGCGTTATTCCAAGTGTTTAGAAACTTCTCTAAACTTTGATATTGTTTAGTCACATTGTTTTTGGTGTAATCTTTTAGACTTTCGGTAATGATTTTACCATCATTGCCTAAATATTGTACACGTTCGTTTACAATTTTAACTTGAACGCCATCTACTCGAATTTTTTCTCGTCTTGTATCTTCTTCAATTTCTCCACCACCTTCAATATCTGGGAAATCTACTTCCTCACCATCTAAAATGTCTGTAATTACTTCATCTGTTGTTTCATCTTCTGCTCCAGATAAATCATCATCTTCACCAACTTGTTTTATCATTACTGGGTCGCCATCAAAATCAGGGTCAGCAAATAAGTTAGTTACATTTCTAAAGTCCATAATGGTAAAATAGGTTTTACCATATTCCTCATTTATTCTCGTACCACGACCAATGATTTGTTTAAACTCGGTCATTGAACCAATATTACTATCTAAAACAATGAGTTTGCAAGTTTGAGCATCAACACCTGTTGTCATCAATTTAGAAGTGGTTGCAATAACTGGATAAGGTTCACTTGGATTGATAAAACTGTCCAACTCACGTTTTCCTTCTTCGTTATCGCCTGTAATTTGCATAACATACTTATTGTTTTGAGCGAATAAATCGGCATTGGCGTTAGCCAATGCGGAACGCATTCCTTCTGCGTGCTCAATATCAATACAGAAAACGATTGTTTTTGCAAATCTGTCATAACCTTTTAAGAATTCAGTTATCTTTTTTGCAACTAATTTTCTGCGTTCGTCAACAACAATATTTTTGTCAAAATCCGTTCTGTTGTAAATTCTGTCTTCAACTGGATTCCCGCTTTTATCTACAAAACCTTGTGTTGGTCGCCAACCTTCTGCATCAATATCTAAAGTTACTTTTACAACTTTGTATGGTGCAAGAAAACCATCATCAATCCCTTGTTTTAAAGAATAGGTGTAAATTGGTTCTCCGAAATAATCAATATTTGAAACTTCTGTTGTTTCTTTTGGTGTTGCTGTTAAACCAATGTGAGTTGCTTTGTCAAAATAAGCTAAAATTTCACGCCATTTACTATCTTCTTTTGCACTTCCTCTGTGGCACTCATCTATGATTACTAAATCGAAAAAGTCAGGACTAAACTTTTTATAAGCATCTTCTGACTTGCTGTCTGATAAACCTTGGTATAATGCTAAATAAATGTTGTAAGCAGTATCAATATTTTTGTGTTTTATGATTGTAAGAGCATCTTTAAAATGTCTAAAATCGCCACGAGCTGTTTGGTCAATTAATGCAGTTCTGTCTGCTAAAAATAGGATTCTCTTTTTTGCACCACTTTTCCAAAGTCGGTATATGATTTGAAAAGCTGTATAGGTTTTTCCTGTTCCAGTTGCCATAACTAAAAGAATTCGGTCTAATCCTTTAGCAACTGATTCAATAGTTCTGTTTACTGCAATTTGTTGATAATATCTTGGACTACGACCAGAACCATCTTGAAAATAATCCTGTTTAGCAATTTCCTCAACTTCTTCGGTTTCAATTCCTTTGTACTTCTTGTACTTCTGCCAAAGAATTTCAGGATTTGGAAATTCGTCTAAAGTCAGTTCTTTTTCAATTTCTCCGTCTGTAGCTGTTTTGTCGTGAAAGTAAAATCCGTCTCCATTGCTACTAAACACACAAGGAATATCCAAGGTGTTGGCGTAGCCAAGAGCTTGTTGAATTCCACTTTTTACGCTGTGTTTATTGTCTTTTGCCTCAATTATGGCAATCGGAACATTCGGTTTGTAGAAAAGTATATAGTCCGCAAATTTTCGCTTTCCTCTGGCGGTCAATTTCCCTTTCACATAGATTCGACCATCTGTGAAGAAAATTTCACGTCCTACTTGTGTTTGCTCATCCCAACCTGATTTCAAAATCGCAGGTGTGATAAATTTCGCCTTTATGTCAGATTCAGATAAGTCTTTTTTATTCATTCATTTTGTCGTTTTTGTCAAGCGTTGGCTAAAAATAGCTCTTTTGTTTTTTATTGCGTTGGATTTTGCGAGGAAAAAAACAAATGTGCTATTTGTGCGGCTGGCTTTTTTCGGTATGAAACACAACGGTTTTGTATAAGATTAGTTGCGTGGTTTAGCAACTAACATTGCAAGTACAAACCGAATAGAAAATCCGCGAGGATTTTCGTAAGTAGGCTCGTAAAAAGCAATTAATTTTATACGTTGTTGTACCACGTTTTTTTATTCTTTAATGTTTTCTAAAAATTCAATATCTTCTTCATTTAAATCGCTCCATTCTTTAGTATAATAATCTTTGGAATAAAGTCCATTGTCAATTTTGTCAGAGTATTTTTCTCTAAATAGAGATATTAATTCTTCATAGTTATTTACTTCTAATTCACTTGTTGAGTAATAAATTGAATTTGTTTGATTATAATATTTTTTTGGTGCATCTTCTCTTTTAAATGTCCCAATAACAAATTCTTCTAAATCTCCACAAGAACTAATTTTTATATCTATTTCAACATCTGGAAGTTCATTGAAAAAATCAGATATCGAATAATTTTTCTTTTCCGTTTTTAATCTCACAGCACCAATTATGTTTGGTAAAGTCAATCCATATCTGTCTTCTTTTATGCACCAACTATAAATCAGATTTTTAATAAGCGTACTACTTTCAATCATTTGCTTACTGGATAAACACTACAATTAGAAATGTCTGGATTATTCACATCTTGAGAACTGTCAATTTTGTTTTTAAATTGTATCCATTCATACTCTGCATTACTATTAGCAAATTCTCCTTGAAGATATTTTTGATTTATACTATTCCTAAACTCCTTATAATATTCTTCATCAAAGAATAAATTGCCACCTCCATTATAAGATTCAAATAGTAAATATCCTTTTTCAGGTCTTGTGAACAAATTTTTCATCAAAGCTTGATAAAGTAGTGCTAATTCTTGTCCATCTAAAAACTGTTTTTTTGTGAAAGTCGGATTAAAATTTGGGTCAGTTAATGACTCATCAATATATTCTGAATCCGCATTGAAACTGATTATAAATCCTTCTGCGTAAAAACCTCTCAAATCAAATTTGTTTTGATTCTTTTTGTATTTATTTAAAAGTACTTGAAGTCCACCACCAAATTTTAAATTAACACGATATGTTATAAATTCAGGTGTATTTGCATAAATGTATTCTTTATTTATTTCAATGATATTGTCGGCAATTTCTGTATTATCTGTTTTAATAATAATATATTCTGAATTTTCAGTTAAATCGCCTTCTATAATTGTATTTAGGTATTCCCACGTTTTATCTGTTGATACGTAAATTCCTTGACCTCTTTCTTTTGAGTTAATTGATATTCTTCCCATTTTCGGTTTTTCTTAAATGTGGTACAACTCGTTATATACAAACAATAGTTACCGAATATATATGCAAAATTCCGGATAAACCAATGTTTGTGTTGTGTTTATAAAAACGAATATAACAGTTTTTTGCTAATTACGAGCCCTTTTTTTGGCCTTAGCTTAAATATGCTGACTCAGTAATCCTTGCTGTCCAGCGTTGGGTGTCGATAGTCCTTTTATAGCGACATCTAACGGACTTTTAATATTTAAAAGGTCTTTTTTACTTACATGCGTATAAATCATGGTGGTTTCTGGCTTGCAATGGCCTAAAAGTTCTTGTATATACCGTATATCTATACCTTGTTCCAGTAAATGTGTAGCATAACTGTGGCGTAACGTATGTGGGGTAATGCGCTTGGTAATTTTCGCCTTTTGGCAACTGCGTTTTAAAAAAGCACGTATACTTTCTTGGCTGTATTGCGTGTTGTTTTGCCCTTCAAATAAATACTGGTTGGGTTGGTAGGTTAGTACGTAATTCTGTAACATGGGTAAAAACGATTCTGCCAAAATAACATAACGGTCCTTACGGCCTTTACCTTGTTTTACAATCACTTGCCTACGATCTATATCTATAGCATTGGTACGTAAATTTACTACTTCGCCAATTCTTAGGCCGCACGAATAAATTAAAGACAATATGGTACGGTGTTTCAGGTTTTCGGTGCAACGAATTAAATCTATAATTTCGGCTTGCGATAAAACCGTAGGCAATAATTTATCTTTCTTGGGCATGTACAGCTTTAAGTCGTCTATTTCCGTATCGGTGTAAAAAGTTGTAAAGTGTTTAATCGCACTAATAAATTGCCTGTGGGTACTTATAGCGTAATGCTTCGGCACCATAATTTGTTCTACAAAAGCTTCAACGGTTCGGTTGTTTATCGCTTCTAAAGGCTTGCCATCATGAAACTCTATAAGGTCGGCCATTAACGCCAGGTAACTGCTCACCGTACTGTCGCTGTAACGTTTTCCTCTTAAATAATCTCTGTAGCCTTGCAACACAATGCGGTGCGCATCTATTATGGTTCGGGCACGTTTTATGTGTTTTGTTTTTCCTATTAAACTATAATCTACCGCACTGTCATTCACCGTGGCATAACCATCAAAAACCGATTTTATATGCGCTAAAGCATCTTCATCATAAGGCACATACCAACTGGTATGCGATGCACTCCACAAAGCGCCTTTTAACATTCTTACGCGTTTTATTAACGCAGTATCGTAACTGAATTCTATAAAGAGCTGATGTTTTTTTCGGTGATATTTTGGTAGTATGGTAACAGTTGGTAACGACATATCAGTAGAAGGTTTTTAAAATGTAAATATTTGTAAATTAATGTTTTATTGTGAAAAAATGAAATGTTTTGCATTGAAATTTTAGTGAAATGTGTTGTCTGATGAAAGATAATTTTTGGTATATGATAAAGGATTGAAACCTAAAATGTTTTTTGATTCATTGGTCTCAGGCGTTAGTTGAAACTATGCACTTTTAGTGCAAGACTTTTAGTTTCTATAAATATTTTCACGCCACAAATACACGAATATTTTTATAAAAACTATGTCAAATATTCGTGCATTGGTGGCTAAAAATGAACACGAGTAATCGGACTTTCAGTCTGTTTAAAACCTATGGACTTCCAGTCTATAGTGGTTTAGTTTTTTATCGATGAAATTGAGGAGCATATCATGAGTCCACATAAAACAGTAACATGAATAAAAAATGAATGTATATAGCTAATGTACTGCAGAATCAATGCTTCAAATGAATTGAAAACCAATATCCTAGTATTAAAACAAGATGCTAATAGGTGTGTTTTGCACTATTTTATACCTAAAAACAAGAGCTTGATTCCACAGTGCTTCGAGATTTGTTTTAAAAAAATCCATTTTTAAAATATAAGTACGAGTCAGAGACGAACAAAACCCGAACAAGACTCGAACAAAACCCCCTAAAAATCGCATTTTGGTTTCAGGAGCGGTCAGGGGGTGTCATAACGTGTCAATACAGGTCATAGAGTGTCATAACGTGTCATAGCGTGTCAAAAGAGGTCATAACGTGTCAGAAGAAGTCATTAGGTGTCACGTATTTGCATTTTAGTTAAATAGGGTTTAAGTTAGCGGTTCTATAGTTATAGTATGAAAAATCAAGAAGATACAGTAGCAACCAAAGTTTTAAGATTTGGTATTATTGGTACCGGAAGCATTGCGGCCACACATGTAAAGGCCATTAACAGTATCGGCAATGCCCAAGTGGTAGCCATGGCAGCGTCTAACGAATCGCGGGCAAAAGCGGCACAAAGCATTTACAATGTACCTGTATTTGCAAAGTATACAGAGCTATTAGACCAAACACCACTCGATGTGGTATGTATTTGTACACAAAGCGGAGAACATTTAGAACCCACAATGGCGGCGGCAGAACGTGGCATACACGTGTTATGCGAAAAGCCGTTGGAAACGACTGTAGCCAAAGCTTCGCAAATGATACAGGTTTGTAAAGCTAAGGGTGTTAAACTGGGATGCATTTTTCAAAACCGATGGAATAGCGATTTTTTAAAAGTCTTGCAAGCGGTTAAAAGCAAGACTTTAGGTAAGTTGTTAATGGGTAACGCCTCCATTAATTGGTACCGGCCAACATCGTACTACAGCAATAGCCCTTGGCGCGGTACTTTACAAGGTGACGGCGGGGCGGCGTTAATAAATCAGGGTATTCATACTATAGATTTACTGCTGTGCCTTATGGGTAACGTAAAAAGTGTGTATGGTAATGTAAAAACTTTAGTACACCCCATAGAGGGCGAAGATGTGGCCAGTGCTATAGTAAATTTTAAATCGGGCGCTATTGGTACAATTACCGGCGGTACGGCCTTATACCCAGGCCGTCCTGAACGTTTGGAAGTATATGGCGAAAAGGGTAGTATTGTTTTAGAGGGGGGCAGTATAGTAAGCTGGCAAATAGAGGACGCGCCTACAGATGCTCCTGTAGAGACTTCAGAATCTGCTAGTGGCGCCTCCGATCCTTCAGCTATTGGTTTTGAACTTCATAAATTACAAATTGAAGATATGATCGACGCTATTTTATCCGGTCGCGAACCACTTGTAAGTGGCGACGAAGCGCTTAGAGCCTTACAATTAATTTGTAGTATTTACGAATCTTCACTATTAAAAAAAGAAATAAGTTTACTGTAGTATTGTTATAATTTTATGGTGATATGTAATTAATACATAAACGAAATCGATTGATAAATTAAAATTTATCAGTACACTGCAGGATGGTTTTATAAAATTGCCAAAGTATTTTTAGCATCAAACGATATAAAACCATTCAAATAAAACCAGTGTTTACTGTAAACTTAGGGTTTAAATTTTAATATATGAATAAACGATTTTCGGGCGTTGTGGTACCCATGATAACACCACTAAATGATGATTTTACGGTAGATGTTGAAGCGGTAAAGCGCATCATTCATCTGTTTTCTAAATATAACATTCATCCTTTAGTCCTAGGTACTACAGGTGAATCTACTTCTATAAACGAAACAGAAAGTTTACGGTTGGTTGAAGCTGCCAACAGTGCCAAACAAGCCAACCAGTGCCTGTATGTGGGGCTAGTTGGTAATCAGGTAAACGATTTGATACTGCGTGGTAATAGTTATATAAATGCCGGTGCAGATTGTGTGGTGGCAACCTTGCCTTCGTATTACGTGCTTAATAACGACCAAATGATTTTGTTTTACGAAACCTTGGCAAATAAGCTGTCTGGGCCACTAATGGTTTATAACATTACGGCAACTACCCACATGTCTATTCCGTTAGAGGTTATCGAAAAACTCGCACAGCATAACAATATTTGGGGATTAAAGGATTCTGAGCGCGATGCTAACCGCATGCAAACCTTAATTAATACGTATAAGCATACCAAAGGATTTTCTTATTTCTGCGGTTGGGGCGCCAAGAGTTTCGAGAGCTTACAATTTGGTGCCGATGGTATTGTGCCAAGTACGGGCAATTACGTGCCAGATATGTATTTTAAACTTTACGAAGCTGCTAAACAAAACCAGTGGGATGTGGTGGAACATTGGCAATCAGAAACCGATAATGTAGCCCGATTATATCAAAAAGATAAAACTTTAGGCGAATCGTTAGCAGTGCTAAAAGCCCTAATGAACGAAAAAAACTTGTGCAACAAAACCATGATGCCACCGCTAACAGCCATTAGCTAAATATTTCTAACTAACTAAATAAACCAATCATGTTAAATTTACATTGGATAGATATTCTAATTGTAATCGTGTCGGTGCTCTTTACTCTAGGAGCAGGTTTTTATTTTGCAAGACGCCAAAGCAGTTCCGATTTGTATTTTTCGGGCAGCAAAACCATTCCCGCCTGGGCGATAGGCATTTCAATTTTTGCAACGCTTATTAGTAGTGTTACCTTTTTGGCCTATCCGGCCGCTGCATATAAATCGAATTGGATTTTACTGGTGCAAGGGCTTATGGTGCCTATTGTTCTGGTTGGGCTCATCTGGGTAATTGTACCCTTGTTTAGGCGTGTAATTCGATTGAGTACCTACGAGTATTTCGAACGACGTTTTAGCGTATTTGCCCGTATGTACAGCTCTGTGGCTTTTATTCTCACGCATTTTTCTAAAATGGGTACCGTCTTGTATTTAGTAAGTCTAGCCTTATCGACTTTAACTGGTTTAGAGGTAACGACTTATATTTTAGGACTTACAGCAGTAATTATTGTACTGACTTTACTAGGAGGGATGGAAGCTGTTATTTGGATGGATGTAATACAAGGATTTTTACTTATTGGTGGCGGCTTGCTTTGTGCAGGTATTTTATTGTTTAAGCCCGAAGGCGGCCCTGTGTATATGCTTACTGAAGCTTTTACCATGAAGAAAATAGACTTTGGCCCTTACAATTTTAGTGTGTCCGAACTCACGTTCTGGGTCATGGTAATTAACGGAATATTTTATGCGCTTCAAAAATATGGTACAGATCAAACTATAGTGCAGCGATATTTGGCAGCTAGAAACGATAAGGATGCTAAAAAAGCCGCCTATATTGGCGTTATGGGTAGTGTACCTATCTGGGCTTTGTTCATGCTTATTGGTTCGTTGTTATACGTGTTTTACCATACAGGAACAGCAAGTTTGCCAGAAGGCATGACCTCCGACCAGGTGTTTACCTATTTTATTGGCACCGAATTACCGGTGGGGGCAATAGGTTTGGTTTTGGCAGCTATTATGGCGGCGGCGGTGTCCAGTTTAGATTCCGATATGAACTGTCTTGCAGCCATTGGTGTAGAAGACTTCTATCAGCGTTTATATCCTAACTGTACCGATAAACAACGCTTGGTTGCAGGGCGTTTACTGGTGCTGTTTGCAGGTATTTCTACTGCAATTGTGGCCTTGTTGTACGAGGCTTGGGATGGCCAAGGTGTGTTGGGCGTGGTGTTTCAGTTGTATGCTATATTTTCTGCTGGTATTGTCGGCATCTTTTTATTGGGTTTATTCTCTAAAAGAGCCAATAAACAAGGATTGCATATAGGTATAGCAGCGTGTATCGTATTTACAGCCTATGCCGTATTAACCACCACCAAAATTAACGATACGCTTATTTTAGATTTAGGCCATTTCAACTTTCCGCATCATAAATACATGCTAGGGGTGTACAGTCATATTATCGTATTGGTAGTGGGGTATTTTTCAAGTTTCTTATTTCCTTCACCTAAAGTAGACGATAGTTTAACCATTTATGGCTATTTAAAACACTATAAAAAGCAAAATTGAAAACAAAAATTGATATTGATATTAAAAAGAAAATAAACTTATGGAACCAATAACCTTACTACAACCTAAAAGCATTGTTTTTGGTAAAGACGTTATTAATACCTTACCAGAGGCTACCGAAATAAAACAGTCGCAACGGGTGTTGTGTGTGGTGGCAACGCCGTTGCTAAAGGCAATGGAATCTGTTGTGCAGGCCATACAGGAACGGGGCATAACCCTAAATGTTTTAGAATATAATTATGTAGGCGAACCAACTTTTAAACAGGTTAATAGCTTGCTGGAAGTCAGTGAAGCGTTTCGGCCAGATTGTATAATAGGCGTAGGCGGCGGAAGTGTTTTAGACTGTGCAAAGCTTCTGGCTGCCTTAACGCACAATCCACAAACCTTAACGGATGTATCGGGAATAGGCTTGCTTAATGGCCGAAATATTGCGCTTATTTGTGTGCCAACAACATCGGGGACGGGTAGCGAGGTATCGCCCAACGCTATTTTATTGAATGAAGAAACAGCTGCTAAGGTGGGAATTATTAGTCCGTTTTTAGTACCCGATGCGTGTTATTTAGATCCGGTGCTAACCGTAAGTCTGCCACCAAAACTAACAGCCGAAACAGGTATCGATGCCTTGTCACATTGTATAGAGGCCTTTACCAATAAGTTTGCACACCCAATGATTGATATTTATGCCCTTAAAGGGATTAAACTCATTTCTGAAAATTTAAAACAAGCCTGCGTAAAAGGTAGTGATATCGAAGCGCGTGCTGCAGTACTGCTGGGTGCCATGTATGGTGGACTGTGTTTAGGGCCTGTAAATACTGCGGCAGTACATGCTTTATCTTATGGTTTGGGTGGTAAATTTCATGTGCCACATGGTTTAGCAAATGCAGTGCTAATGCCAGAGGTGTTACGTTTTAATATGCCGGCTAATCCTGAGCGTCATGCCGAAGTGGCTCGCGCTTTAGGGGTTACAGTTACTGGTGATGCTTCGGCAGTTGCTTTGGCGGGTATAGCACGGATAGAGCAATTGGGCAAAGATTGTGGCATACCGCAGCGTTTAACGGATATTGGTATAACTAAAACCGATATTCCTGAATTAGCAACTATTGCTATGAAAGTGACACGTTTGTTAAAAAACAATCCAAGAACAGTAACCGAAGCCGATGCTATTGGTATTTACGAAAAGCTATTATAAAAAATAAACACATATTTATGAAACCTATTATAGGAATCTCTATGGGCGATGCAGCGGGCATTGGTCCAGAAATCATAGTTAAAACCTTAGTGTTGCCCGACCTCTATAACCGATGCAAACCGTTGGTGGTTGGTGATGCTGCAGTAATGCAGTTAGAAGTCGATAGACTAAAAATGAATTTAAAGATTAACGCCATCAGCGAGGTTGCACAAGCCAGCTTTACCTGTGGTGTGATAGATGTTATCGATTTACACAATGTAGATGTTGCTACTTTGCAGCCCGGAGTGGTATCGGCTATGGCAGGAAAGGCCGCTTTCGAGGCCGTAAAGGCGAATATAGATTTGGCGTTAAATAATAGTATAGATGCCACGGTAACAGCGCCCATAAATAAAGAGTCTATCCATAAAGCGGGACATCATTTTTCGGGACATACAGAAATTTATGCACACTATACCAATACTTCTAAATACGCCATGTTGTTGGCAGATGAAAATTTTAGGGTCATTCACGTGAGTACGCATGTATCGTTACGTCAAGCTTGCGATTTGTGTAAAAAAGAACGGGTGCTAGAGGTTATCAGTTTGTTGGACGATGCTTGTCAGCAATTCGGAATTGAAAAACCTAGAATTGCTGTGGCGGGTCTCAATCCGCATGCGGGGGAGAACCAATTGTTTGGTGACGAAGAAGTGTTGGAGATTATACCAGCAATAGAAGCGGCCAAAAGTTTGGGTTACGACGCCCAAGGGCCGTTTCCGCCAGATACCATGTTTGTAAAGGCGGTTCAAGGAAAATTTGATGGTTGCGTGGCCATGTATCACGACCAAGGGCATATTCCGTTTAAATTAGAAGGTTTTAAGTGGGATAACGATAAGCAAACCATGAAAAGCGTTAAAGGTGTAAACATAACCTTAGGATTACCCATTATTAGAACATCTGTAGACCATGGTACGGCATTCGAAATTGCTGGCCAGGGGATTGCTTCGGCAGATGCTATGCTTGTGGCTATAGACTATGCTATAACAATGGCTAAGCACCGCAAGCCATGCTAGTTGTAATTGCAGACGATTTAACCGGGGCGGCAGAAATTGCAGGAGTTTGTTTACGACGGCAGATACCTGTGGCTTTTGGTATTGATGCGATTCCTGAAGTTTTAAAACCCGTAACTATTATTGCAACCGATACCAGATCGCTATCTGAAACGGAAGCACATTATCAGCATTTAAAAATAGCCAAGCAGCTAAAGTTAAAAGGTGATGTTGTGGTGTTTAAAAAATGCGATTCGGTATTACGCGGACATGTACTTTCGGAATTATCGGCATTATTAACGGTGTTCGAAAAAGATCGGGTGCTATTGCAACCTTCAAATCCGTTAGGTAAACGCTGTGTAAAAGATGGTGTGTATCTTATTAATAACATTCCGATAGCAGAAACGCATTTTGCTTCGGATCCCGATTTTCCTGCACGGTTTTCGGAAGTAAAAAATATATTAAGCGATAAATCATTAAAATTTAATACGGTGCGCAGCGTGTGTACAGGCGGCATAAGTACTATTGGGCATGCTGGTGTTTTTGTGCCCGATTGCACTTCGGAGAAAGATTTGGCTAAGAGTTCGGCATTGTACAATAACAGCATGTTGCTTGCTGGTAGTGCCGCTTTTTTCGATAGTATTCTATATCATTTAGTAGGTGCTGTTGCACATGCAGTACCAGATGTCAAGGTGTTTGAAGCTGCAGATCGGTTTGTGTTGGTTTCGGGGAGTGCTTTTCCCGAAAGTTTACAGTTCGCCGAGCAGTTAAGCAATAAAGGTGTTCCGTTATTGTATTTTCCCGATGCCATGCTTAAACCTAGTTGCGAGCCAAAAGTATGTGCTGGGTTTTCAAAGAAACTCATTAAAACATATAAAAGAGAATCGAGATTAGTGCTTAGAATTGCGCGTGAAGATATTGTGTTTCCAGAAAGCTCTAAACTTTTAAAAGAACGATTAAGTACTGTTTTGAATCAACTTGTAAGCAAAACGCAAATACCCGAACTTTTTGTGGAAGGCGGCGCTACAGCTTATCATCTATTAAAAACTTTAGGATGGACCGACTGTGTGCCGGTGCAAGAATTAGCGCATGGCGTGGTGCGTTTAGTTAATACACAAAATAAAAAAGCGCACATTACTATAAAGCCTGGAAGTTATCGTTGGCCCGAACAGGTATTTAAGTGTTAATTTCAGAAGTGGTTTTTTGTCGATTTTTATAATTTATGTTATTTTTTTTGTAAAATTAATAATATCTTTAAAATGCATGAGGTGTTAAAACTACAACATGCAACAGCAAAAAATTGCGATTAAAAACTAAACAGCCTAAAACAACCCTCTAATTATGAAAAAAGTAAAATTGTATATCGCAATGAGTTTAAATGGTAAAATAGCAGAGACCGATGGTAGTGTAGATTGGTTAGAATCTATTCCGAATCCAGACGAATCGGATTATGGGTATCGCGCGTTTTACGACTCTATAGATACTACTGTTATGGGAAATGCCACTTATAGTCAGATTTTAAGTTGGGATATCGATTTTCCGTATTTAGATAAACGCAATTATGTGTTAACGCGCAACAAGAGTTTAAAAAACGATAGGAATGTGATGTATGTTGCCGAACATCCAGTTGAGTTTATGCGCGATTTAAAGCTTAAAGACGGAAAAGATGTGTGGTTAGTAGGTGGTGGACAGATAAATACCTTACTGTTAAACGCAGGACTTATAGATGAAATTCAGCTGTATGTGATGCCGATAATCATTTCTGAAGGCATCGATTTATTTGATGCTTTCCCCAAAGAAACCCGCTTAAAATTAGAATCGTCTAAAACCTACGCTAGCGGCGCGGTCGAGATGTTGTATACTTTAGAGTGAATTTTTATGACTCTAGATAATTAACTTTAAACTTCAATATTTTTTGTGAAAGCGATAAAGACATCTATACTGTATTGGGGTTTATAACACCAAAATTACATTATGAATAAATATGTCTGTTTAATCGTTGTTTTTATAATTTTAAGTTGTGGTTTGCCGAACCAAGAAGACCTTAAACCGCGTATTTTAATTAGTACCGATATTGGTGGGACAGATCCAGACGATAATCAATCAATATTACATCTTTTAATGTATAGTAACATGTTTGCTATAGAGGGTCTTGTTTCGTCGCCTTCCTATGGCGAGGGTTCCAAAACGGAATTATTAAAAATGATTGACTTGTACGAAAAAGATTTGCCTAAACTTAAAATGCATTCCGATGACTTTCCCTTGCCAGAGCATTTACGTGCAGTGACTAAACAAGGGAGGAAAGGAGAAGCTCCATTTGTTGGATATCAAAAGTCTACCGAGGGATCGGACTGGATTATACATTGTGCTAAAAAATCTAGCGATCAGCCATTATGGGTGTTGGTTTGGGGAGGTTTAGATGATGTTGCCCAAGCATTACATGATGCTCCAGAAATACAAAATAAAATAAAAATATATTGGATTGGCGGGCCTAATAAAAAATGGAGTGTTAATAGTTACGCTTACATTGCCGAAAATTTTCCAGATTTATGGATTATAGAAGCAAATGCTGTTTACCGTGGTTTGTTTTCTAATACCCAAAGTTTAGATCGCTTAAAGAACGAAAGATATTTCGATAGTTATATAGATAGTGCTGGTGCTATGGGGAAAGCTTTTAAGCAGTATTATGATGGGAAAATAAAAATGGGAGACACCCCTTCATTATTATACTTGCTTAATGGTGAACCTCTAAATCCGTTAACGGAAAGTTGGGGAGGTCAATTTGAAGCTATTAAACGTAGTTCCAGACGTATTTATAATCGAAACACCACTGCAAACGATACCATTCCAGTCTACTCGGTAATTGAATTTCATTTTAAAGGTCAAGATGTTAATCTACCAATAGGTGCTGCTTGTTTAGAAATGACTGTTGCAGGGCAAAAATGGCCAGGTTATTATTTAGGTCGAGGAACATACGTAGTGCGGTATGTGCCTAAAAAGGCCGAAACTTTAACATATCAAATTCAATCTCAGGTTTCTGGTTTGTCTCAGCAAAACGGTCAATTTGTGGTTAGTAATCTGTGGCCTGGTAAGTCGTCGGAAGCTGATTATAAACTGGGCTCGAATTGGTATACAGATATTTCAGACCCTGATTTATTCGATGATAATTGGCAAGGTGCGCAAACTGTTTTAAAATGGCGCAGAATAATTTTGTTAGATTGGGCCGAACGTTGGCAATGGCTTAAATAGATTGCTAATGCATAAATATGTTTTTTAAAAAAGTAGCGATATTATTTTAATAAGCCCTATAAAGTTTTTAACTTAAAGTCTCGTAATAAATAACCATTATGGAAGATTTAATAAAAACATTTTATACGGCTTTTAATAACCTGAATGCAGAGCAAATGGTAGCGTGTTATCATCCAGATGTTGTGTTTAAAGACCCCGCTTTTGGTACACTTCGTGGCGAACGGGCTAAGCAAATGTGGCGAATGCTTTGTAGTTCTCAAGAAGGCGAAAATTTTAAGGTCACGTTTTCAGATTTAACGGTTGATAATCAAATTGCTTCTGTAAATTGGGAGGTGTCTTATGTTTTTGGTTCGCCAAAAAAGCAGGTTCACAATCAGGTTGCTGCGGTATTTACATTTAAAGACGGTTTAATTTATACCCATACCGATGATTTCAATCTTCATAAATGGGCAAAAGCAGCTATGGGATTTAAAGGAGCGCTTTTAGGAGGAACAGCCTATTTTAAAACTAAATTTCAGCATAAAACCAATGCGAAATTAGACGCTTTTATAAAGAAGCAAAAGTTAAAAGCAACGGAGTCTTAAATAGATTTTATGTTTTTTCTGTATGTAATCTTTCTTCTTTTCTGAATTACAACTTTTGATATTTTTCTTTTTTTTGATTTGTAGTGTTACAGGGTTGATGCTTTACTTAATTAAAGTTCAAGGTTATAAAATGATATTATTTTAATTTTACTATTAAAAATATACCGATTTAATAGTTTTTTTGAGTTTTGTGGTATATGAGTTTTTCTGAAACTTATTGAAAAAGAAATAAAAAGCAAAAAAAAGAAAATTAAGAAAAATATATTGCTATATTTGAGCTTCATCTTAGAGTATAAGATATGTTAGCAAATCAGCGAAGAGAAAAAATTTTAGACCTTTTAAAGGAAGATGGGTCGGCCAAAGTAAACGATTTGGCAAGAATCTTTAAAGTTACCGAGGTAACCATTAGGCAAGATCTGGAGAAATTAGAAAAAGAAGACTTGGTTATTCGTGAACACGGTGGCGTGCATATAAAAAATGTAGAAGACCAAGTGCGTAACTTTTCTTTAATCAATCAAGATCATTTAAAAGAAAAAGAACTCATTGCACAAAAGTGTATGAGTTATATTCAGCCTGGCGATGTTATTATTTTAGATTCAGGGTCTACCACAACAGAAATCGCTAAAAAAATTGTACAATACAAAGTCAACAGTCTAACTGTAATCACTAATGCATTAAATATAGCATTAATGTTAGGTGCCAACCCCAATATAGAAGTGGTAATGACGGGGGGCGAATTTAAACCGCCAACCTTATCCCTAACCGGGCAAAAAGCAGCCGATTTCTTTAAAGGATTAAATGTTAATAAATTGTTTTTGGCAACTGCTGGTATATCTTTAAAATCAGGATTAACTTATCCGAGTATCAGCGATTTGGTGGTAAAACGCGCCATGATTGATGCTGCCGATATTACCTATTTGGTGGCCGATTCTTCAAAAATTGGTAAAAGTGCCTTTGCTAGTCTTGGCGCCCTGTCTTTAATAGATTACATCATTACAGATTCGGCAGTAGAAGAAAAACACAAGCAAGTATTTAAAGATAACGATATAGAATTAATAATAACAGAATAAAATATAAATGAAAGCAAAACAAAAATACGGTGCTGGTATCTGGCATTTTGCAACTTATGTAGATCGCTATGCTACCGATGGTTATGGGCCAAGCAGAGGCTTATTGGAAATGATAGATTTAGCAGGGCAAGTTGATGATTTATCGGTAGTAGATATTAATTATCCGTTTGTTGATAAAAGTTTAGGATTAGATGATGTAGAAAAAGCATTGCAACGAAATAATTTATCGGTTATTGGTATTACTCCAGAAATTTACACACGTCAGTTTTCTAAAGGTGCATTCACCAATCCAGATCCGGGCATTCGTAAGTTGGCCAACGAGATGGTAAACGATGCCGCTAATGTGGTACGTAGATTTAATGCAAATTATGTAAAGCTTTGGCCGGGGCAAGATGGTTGGGACTATCCGTTTCAAGTAGACCATAAAGCTCTTTGGAAATTAAGTGTAGATGGTATTGCAGAATTAGCAGACCAGAATAAAGATTTAAATTTTGTTATAGAATATAAGCCACGCGAGCCAAGAGCGCATATGAGTTACGATAGTGTAGCCAGAACCTTGTTGGCTATCGAAAAGATGGGCTTGCCTAATGTTGGGATTTTACTTGATTTCGGGCATTCGCTTTATGGTGGTGAGTCGCCTGCCGATGCGGCACAATTAGCTATCGATTACGGTCGCCTTTTTGGTATGGATGTTAATGATAATTTCAGAAGTTGGGACGACGATCTTATTGCAGGTTCGGTACATCCAATAGAATTATTCGAGTTCTTTTATACTTTAAGAAAAAACAATTGGGAAGGCGTTTGGCAGCTCGATCAGTTCCCGTTTAGGGAGGATCCTGTTGCAACGGCCAATAGTGCTATCGGATTTTTAAAAACCATAGAGCGCGCTTTAGATAAATTAGATTTTGAAGCCTTGCAGGATGCGCAAAACCGACAAGATGCGGTTACCGCTTTAAACATTGCTCGCGAAGCACTGTTTTCTTCATATAAATAATAAAAAACAAAAAATGGAAAATAAAGACATACAATTAAAATCCATTTTTCTTAGGAAACAACTATTAAAATATATTTATAAGGCGAAAGCAGGCCATACTGGTGGTAGTTTGTCTTGTGTAGATATTTTAAACGTGTTGTACAATCGTGTGCTTAATGTCGATCCGCTTCACTTTAACAACCCAGACCGCGACAGGTATATACAAAGTAAAGGGCATTGTGTAGAAGCTCTTTTTGTAACGATGGCCGATCGTGGTTTTTTTCCGGAATCAGATTTAGAAACTCTATGTGCTTACCAATCGCATTATATTGGTCACCCTACAAAAAAAGTACATGGTGTCGAGCAGAATACTGGAGCTTTAGGGCATGGTTTACCTATTTGTGTAGGCGAAGCTATTGCTGCAAAACTAGATGAGAAACCGTATAGAGTATTTACCTTATTAGGCGACGGCGAATTGCCAGAAGGTTCTAATTGGGAAGCATTCTTAGCGGCTTCGCAGTATGGTTTAGATAATTTGTATGCCATTTTAGACTACAATAAACAGCAGATAACAGGCGATAATAGTCAGGTGTTAAATACAGCACCTGTTAAAGACAAATTAGAAGCTTTTGGCTGGGCAGTTAAAGAAATTGATGGCCATAACACAGCAGAAATAGAGCAGGCCTTAAATAGCGGTCCTTTCGAAAAAGGTAAGCCCAATTTTATTATAGCGCATACTATTAAAGGCAAAGGAATAAGCTATATGGAACGCAATATAAAATGGCATCATGGAGTGCCTAATCCGGAGCAATATCAGCAAGCGTTAAATGAATTAGAGGAAGCAGAAGCATTAATCTAAAAGATGAGGTATGGAATTAGATAAAATTGAAGAAAAAGATTTAAAAATGGGGGCTGCTAATCAGGTTGTGTTTTCAGAAACGCTTCAGGAACTAGCAGCTAACGACCGACAAATTATTGCGGTAACAAGCGATTCTAGAGGCTCTGGAAAATTAGTACCTTTTGGAGAACAGTTTCCAAAACAAATTGTAGAAGTCGGTATCGCCGAACAAAATTTAGTTGGTGTAGCTGCAGGATTGGCGTCGGCTGGTAAAAAAGCATTTGCCGTATCGCCAGCTTGTTTTTTAAGTGCACGTGCTTTAGAACAAATTAAAAACGACGTTTGTTATTCCGATAACCCTGTAACGCTCGTCGGTATTAGTGCAGGTGTTAGTTACGGAGCGTTAGGAACAACACATCACAGTTTACACGATTTTGGTGTATTAAGAGCAATTAACAATGTAATTATTCTGGCACCCGCCGATAATTTCGAAACGGAGCAAGCTGTGCGTTTTGCAGCAGAATCGAAAGTGCCTGTATATATGAGAATTGGTAAAAAAGCAATGCCGTTTTTAAGTGATACTACGCAAGATTTTGAAGTTGGTAAAGGAAGAATTGTTAAAGAAGGTAGCGACATAACCCTTATTGCTACTGGCGAAACAGTATATCCAGCATTAAAGGCAGCGCTTGTACTAAAAGAAAAGCATCAAGTAAATGCAGCAGTAGTAAGCATGCATACCATAAAACCTTTAGATACAGCTTTATTAGATGAGTTAGCTACAAATGGCAAACCTATTATTACGGTAGAAGAGCATATGGTAAATGGAGGTCTGGGCGAATCTTGTGCGTCTTATTTATTTCAGAAAGCCGCGAGGAATCCATTCAAAATTATGGGGATTCCCGACGAATATACAGTTACAGGTTCTCAAATAGAGATTTTTAATCATTACGGTATATCGCAAGACGGTATACTAAACGAGGCTAAAACATTATTAGAACTCTAGTCAAGTAATTGTTAGAGTTTATATTCTTAGCACAATACAGTAAACGCGTTGTGCGCTAACTAAATTTCTTCTGGTTTAGTTCAAATAATAACCAAAGCATTGTCAGTTAAATCTATGTTGGCAATGTTTTGGTAAAATCATCGGGAGGTCAACGAATACTTATGGAAAAATCTTACATATTAGCAATAGACCAAGGTACGAGTGGTACTAAGGCTATTATTTTTGATGAGAACGGACAGTTAATTGTTAAAGCTACTGCCCATCTGCAATCGCTTTATCCAAAAGAAGGCTTTGTAGAGCAGTGTCCTGAAGCCATTTATCAATCTGTTATTGAAGCTGTAGATAAATGTGTAACGCTGTTTGAGGTTGAACATCCTGGCGAAAAACATCGTATTGTATCTTGTGGAATTTCTAACCAAAGAGAGACTTTTGTGTTGTGGGATGCTAACGGAAAGCCATTGCACAATGCATTGGTTTGGCAATGTAAACGCTCTGTAGCTGTTTGCGAGCGCTTAAAAGCATCTAATTTGGAAGCAGTTGTACACGAGCGTACCGGCTTAACAATAGATCCTTATTTTTCGGCATCTAAAGCCATCTGGCTATACGAAAATGTGCAGGATATTACTCACGCTATCGATTCTGGAAATGCTTATTTTGGGACTGTAGATACTTGGTTGCTCTATAAATTGACTAACGGACAAAGTTTTAAAACCGACCATACAAACGCCTCCAGAACTTTATTTTTTAATATTTATGATTTAAAATGGGACGATACGCTTTTAGAAGCTTTTAATTTATCGAAATTGAAGTTGCCAGAAGTTACGTTTTCTTCAGATCAATTTGGGACAAGTGCGTTTAATGGTATTTTCGATTCACCTATTCCAATCACAGGAGTTATAGGTGATTCTCAGGCCGCCTTTTTTGGTGAAGAATGTTTTGAGCCTGGTATGGCTAAAGCAACATTAGGCACAGGGTCCTCGATTTTGTGGAATGTCGACCAGGTTAATACCACTTCAGATAATAAGCAAATCACCACCATAGGTTGGAGTTTAGAAGGTCAAGTGAATTATGGGGTAGAAGGCATTATTGTTAGTTGTGGGGCGACTTTAGAATGGTTAAAAAATCAGTTAGAGCTTTTTGAGTCCCATAGCGATATCGAACGTTTGGCAACTTCTATAGATAGCAATCAGGGTGTGTATTTAGTACCCGCATTCAGTGGTATGGGCGCTCCGTATTGGCAACAACATTGGCGCGCTTCTGTGCATGGCATTACGTTTAAAACAACTAAAGCCCATTTTGTAAGGGCAGGTCTGGAGGCTATTGCTTATCAACTAAAAGATGTTATTACAGATATTGAAACTCAAACCGCATCATCTTTAAAAGAATTAAAGGTAAATGGAGGCATTACCGCCAATGGGTTTTTAATGCAGTTTATAGCAGATGTCTTGCAAAAACCTGTGGTTAACATGGGCATGCCAGACGTATCGGCTTGGGGAGCAGCAGCCATCGCTGGCTTAGGGTGTAAGTTGTGGACTAATCTTAAAACTTTACCCAAGTTTCCTTCAGCAGCCATACAAAGTTATGTGCCTTCTGGTAGGACATTAGAACAAGATTATCTCCAGTGGCAAGATATTCTGAAGCGAAAAGTGCATTAATTTATTTTAAAATTGGTATTTAATTTAACAGTGTAATCGATTGCATTTGTGCTTTGAATTTGTATATTTAGCAATTTTAATGTGAAAAAATTATCAATTTAAAAAATGATGCTGCCAAAACTGAATAGCGCTGTCATATTTGGGAGGAACTATAAAACCAGATGTAATGAAAGACCTCATTATGCTCGTTTGTTAGGTCTCATTTTGGTTATGAGTGTTCAATTGGGTTATTCGCAAGCAGCATTAAAAACAAAAGCCGTTACATGGCAAATTTCAGAATTATTAGCTGAAGGTGTCATGTCAAGCTCCATTTCTGGTCAGCCTACTGTAGTGGCATCGCCATTTGGCAAAGCAGTACATTTTAACGGTATAGATGATGCCTTGTTTTTAGATGCCATGCCGTTAAAAGGATTGACATCGTTTACAATAGAAATGATTTTTAGCCCTGATGCCGATGGTGATTTCGAGCAGCGCATACTACATATAGGTGAAGTATCTGATGATCGGATGCTACTAGAAATTCGAAATGAAAATGCCCAATGGTATTTTGATGGATTTGTAAAATCTAAACACGAAAAAAAGGCGCTTATAGACGAGCGTTTGCAACATACTACCCAAGCTTGGTATCATGTAGCACTTGTTGTTACTCCCAATAGTTTGTCTACTTATGTAAATGGCAAGCAAGAGTTAACAGAAGCGTTTCATTTTTCGCCTATCCAAACGGGCCAAACGTCTGTGGGCGTACGATTAAATAAAAAATCATGGTTTAAAGGCAGTATTTACAGCATTACCATAAGTCCAGATGTTTTAGACAGTTCAGCATTTAATTTGCCTTTGGCTATAACATCACCTAACTAATTAATAGTAACTAAATTATTAACCGAAAATGAGTTTTAATTATTTTAAACAACACAATCCAAAACGAATCAAACAATTAGTTACAGCCCTTGGGGTTGTTGGTTTGTTTTCGGCAACACAACTTCATGCACAAAATCCTGTAGTGAAAATGGATTTCGATCAACCAGGACGTCCTAGTTCCGAAGTAAATCAAATAGGGTACACGTCGTGGCTTTTGTCGGGCGGAGATTCTAGCAGTAAAACAGAAAATGGTATTACATTTACCGTATCCAGAATAGGCGATAAAGGTCGCGAATTGGGATCTAGCTGGTATAAAACAGGAATACAGGCATCTGAAGACGGTAAGTTAGTTAACGATGGTATTACGGTTAAAGATGGAAACGCCGATGAAGGCGGGCAGATTGAATTCCGTTTAAGCGGATTGGCAGCTGGAGAACATTCGTTATTGGTATTTTTAAATCAGACTTCAAGCGATACGTATACTTATAGCCCAATAGATGTGTTGGTAAATAATAATTTGGAGTATGATGATGTTGTTCCTACGGTGCGTGCAGCAACATCGGCAGAGGCAAAATCGGTGTATTTAAAGTTTGTAGCCGAAGCGAATGAAGATGTTGTAATTACATTTTCAGCCGAGCTTTCTGGAAGTGAAGATGTTAAAAACGTGATGATTAATGGTTTTGAGTTAAATACACCTAATATTTTTTATCAGGCTAAAGACCCTATACCAAGTCATAATAACGAACATGTAGAATTGAGTTCTGAAGGGGTACTTTTACAATGGACGCCTACCGAATCGGCTTTGTCCCAGCAAATTTATTTTGGAATGGATGCCGACGAAGTTGCCAATGCAACTATAGAATCTAGTAGTTATATGGGGAGTCAAGATCCTTCAAATTCGTCTTACCAATTAAACGGATTATACACTGGCGATACTTATTATTGGAGAGTCGATCAAGTTTTGGCAGATAACGACATTGTTAAAGGTAATGTGTGGCGATTCAGACCTGCACAATTGGCCTTTCCTGGCGCCGAAGGTTATGGTCGTTTTGCACGTGGTGGTCGTGGCGGAAAAGTAGTTTATGTTACTAATTTAAACGACAGTGGCCCTGGAAGTTTACGCGCTGCTGTAACTAACGATATCGGGCCAAGAACTATTGCTTTTAATGTATCTGGAGTTATAGAACTGCAGTCGCGTTTAGTGTTGAGTCAGCCTTATGTTACCGTTGCAGGACAAACAGCACCAGGCAAAGGAATTACCATAAAATCGGCACCGTTTGGTATTACAGGTAACGACGCCATAGTTCAGCATGTGAGAGTGCGATTGGGAGGCGGAAGAACTTTTGACGGTATGGGCTTAACAGGAGCCGACCACAGTATTATAGATCATTGTTCTATTAGTTGGACGATAGACGAATCGTTTAGCTCGCGTGGTGGTAAAAACATTACGTTACAGCGTACCCTAATTTCTGAAGCTTTAAATGCTGCAGGACACCAAAATTATCCACAAGGTACAGAGCATGGTTATGCGGCGACTATCGGTGGCGATATAGGTAGTTTTCATCATAATTTATTAGCACATAACTACGGAAGAAACTGGAGCCTTGGTGGTGGTTTAGACGGTAGTGGTTATTATGCCGGATTAATGGATATCACTAATAATGTTGTTTATAATTGGGGCTCTAGAACTACCGATGGCGGTACAAAAGAGGTTAATTTTGTGAATAATTATTACAAACCAGGAGCAGGTTCTAAACTGTTTTATGCATTTACTGCCGAGCACGAAAATGTAGGTATGGGCATGCAACGTTGTTATTTTGATGGTAACGTAATGCCTGGATATTTTGATGAATCAAGTCAGGAGAAAGGCCGACGTACACGATATACTAATGGAGCTACCGAGCAGTACGAAACGTTTGTAGACGAACCTTTTTTTCCTTCGTATGTAACAACACAGTCTGCTACACATGCATATAAAATTGTTTTATCGGATGTTGGGTGTAATCAACCTATTTTCGATGATCACGATCAGCGTATCATTACAGAAACATTAACCGGAACATATACATACACCGGAAGCGTTACAGGAAAGCCAGGGTTTCCAGACGATGAGTCGGATGTTGGGGGCTACGAAGATTATCCGGAAGTAAGCAGAAGCTCATCTTGGGATAGTGATTTAGACGGATTACCAAACTGGTGGGAAGAGGTTATTGGAACGAATGTAAATTCAGCTTCTGGCGATTTCTCCGATGCCAATGCCGATACTAATGGCGATGGGTATACTAATTTAGATAGGTATTTACAATGGATGTCTAAACCGCATTTTGAGTCGGAAATTGGTCAAGCGATTAGCATCGATTTAAAAGCGTTATCCAGAGGGTTTGAAGCTGCACCTAGTTACACTATTTCTGATGTAGAAAATGGTTCGGTAACATTGGCCGATCACATCGCTACATTTACGCCAGAAACAAAAGGTATTGCGGCCTTTAACTTTACCGTTACCGATGCCGAAGGTGATAGCATGACACGTACAATAAACGTCCTTAGTGGTTATAAATCACTTTCTGTAGATTCTAAAAAAGTATCTGATTTTAAAGTCTGGCCAATTCCAAACACAGGAACTTTTTCTGTAAAAACCAATCAAACCATGGCAGATGCCGAGTATACGGTTTACGATTTATTAGGAAAAGCTATCGCAAACGGAACGTTCCAAGGGCAAACAACCCAAGAGATTACCATCAATGCGCATGGGGTATTTATTTTACAAATTCGAGATGCAGCTAGCAAACAGGTGGTTCACCTTCAAAAAATAATAGTAGAATAATCAGATATACTTAAAAAGATGCATGGGTAAATTGGTATTGATGAGATACAAAGATTTTTGTGGTCATTATTTCAGTTTATCCATCCATCAAATCCCAAAGCAGAAATTTATTATGAAACGAATTTCTATACCAATTGCAATTGCGTACATGGCGGTATGTAGTTTAACACTTACAAACTGTAGTGAGTCTGCTTCAAAAACATCTGAAGCAGAATCAATAACCAAACAGTCGGTTGTGGCTACAAATGCTGTCGAGTTTAATATGCCAGATGTAAATGCACCTAATATTCCAGATTTTAAAGTAAAACTTACCGATTACGGTGCGGTTGGCGATGGTGTTACTTTAAACACAGAAGCTTTTAAAGCAGCTATAGCTGCAGTAAGCGAAAAAGGCGGAGGTACTGTAGTTATTCCTCCAGGTATTTGGCTTACAGGGCCTATTATTTTAGAAAGTAAATTAGAATTACATGCCGAAAGTGGCGCCTTGATTAAGTTTTCGGCAGATAAAAATTTATATCCTATTATAGAAACCAGTTTCGAAGGTTTAGACACTTGGCGCTGTATATCGCCTATTTATGGTAAACATGTAGAAGATGTTGCCTTTACAGGTGAAGGTATTTGGGATGGTTCTGGCGATGCTTGGCGACATGTAAAACGCGATAAATTAACGGCCAACCAGTGGAAGAAAAAAGTAGCTTCTGGCGGTTATGTGCACGAAGATAGAATCTGGTATCCTTCAAAAACATATCGTTTAGCAGAAGAAGGCGCCGAATTAAACGTAAGAAAAGATTTAACTAGCAAGGAAGATTTTGAAGCCATTAAGGTTTTTCTTAGACCTGTTATGGTAAGTATTCAAAACAGTAAGCGTGTGTTGTTCGATGGGCCTGTGTTTCAAAATTCTGCCGCGTGGAATATTCATCCATTAATGGTAGAAGATTTAATTGTGAGAAACATTACGGTAAGAAATCCGTGGTATTCTCAAAATGGCGACGGATTAGATGTGGAGTCCTGTAAAAATGTTATTGTAGAGCATTCTAGTTTTGATGTTGGAGACGATGCTATTTGTGTAAAGTCCGGAAAGGATGAAGATGGCAGAAACCGAGCTGTATCCACCGAAAATATTATAATTCGCAATAATGTCGTGTATCATGGGCATGGCGGCGTAACTGTTGGTAGCGAAATGTCTGGCGGTGTAAAAAACATGCATGTTTCTAATTGTATGTTTATTGGTACCGATGTCGGTTTAAGGTTTAAAAGTAAGCGCGGTCGTGGTGGAGTCGTGGAAAATGTATTTATTTCTGATATTCGTATGATAGACATTCCAACCAATGCCATTTCCTTTAATTTGTATTACGGGGGCTTATCGGTTTCCGAAATGATGGAAAAAGGTGGCATGCAAGCATCTACCGAAGCCATTCCTGTAACCGAAGAAACGCCTCAGTTTAAAAACATTTCAATTAAAGATGTCACCATTAATGGCGCTAAACAAGCTGTGTTTTTGCAAGGTTTACCAGAAATGAATTTAGAGCATATTGCCATTGAAAATATGCAAATTGTAGCCGATAATGGCTTTACAATTATTGATGCTGCAGATGTTAAAATTAAAAATATTCATTTAGAAGTAAATCAGTCTAATGCGTTTACCATTTTTAATACCAAAGACTTAGAGCTGGATACTACGTCGTTTAATACCGATAGTCAAGAAGCCATTAAAATTGGTGGATCAGGAAATGCTAATATCGTTTTAAAGGCAAAGGAAGGGCAAGATCTTTCTGCTGTAACACAACTTAATAACGAAGTTGCCAATGATGCAGTAAGCTTCAAATAAACCACTTATAAATGAAATTTAAAGCCATACTATATTGTATTTTGTTGTGCTGCGGTTGGTCTTTTGTAGGATTGGCGCAAGAAAAACTAGATACTAAAAGCGAGATTTTAGCACGAATTATTCCGCCTTCATTTCCAGACCGCTCTTTTTCGGTTTTAGATTATGGTGCCGTTCCCGACGGAACAACCAACAGCAAACCGGCATTCGATGCCGCAATAGCGACGTGCAAAGCAGCTGGCGGAGGAAAAGTAATGGTACCAAAAGGGACTTACTTTTTAGAAGGGCCAATTCACTTAGAAAGTCATTTAAATTTAGAAATTCAAGAAGGTGCTACGTTAAAATTCACATCTAATCCTGATGCTTATCCATCTGTTTTAACGAGTTGGGAAGGCACTATTTTGTACAATTACAGTCCGTTTATTTATGCCTATCAGAAGGAAAATATAGCCATTACGGGAAAAGGTACTATAGATGGTGAAGCTTCCGAAACCTTTGCAAAATGGCATGGACTACAAAAAGATGATCAATTGCTTTCGCGAGATATGAACCATAAAGGTGTTCCTTTTAAAGAGCGTCAATTCGGAAAAGGGCATTATTTAAGACCGCATTTAATTCAGTTATTCGAATGCAAAAATATTTTAATTGAAGATGTTAAAATAGAAGATTCGCCATTCTGGTGCGTTCATTTGTTAAAATGCGTAAATGCGACTCTTAGAGGCTTAAAATATGATGCCCAAAATAAAAATAACGATGGTATAGACCCAGAATATTCTAAAGATATTTTAATAGAAAATATCACTTTTAATAATAACGACGATAATGTGGCTATTAAAGCAGGTCGCGATCATGAAGGCCGTAAAATGAACAGACCTAGTGAAAATATTATAATTAGAAATTGTCATTTTAAAGGTTTGCATGCTGTAGTTATGGGTAGCGAAATGTCTTCTGGTGTACGTAATGTTTTTGTTGAAGATTGCGATTATGCTGGTTATGTAAAAAGGGGTGTATATTTAAAATCCAATCCGGATCGTGGCGGACAAATTTCAGATGTTTTTGTAAACAACGTCACCTTTGGCGAGGTATTAGACTGTTTCATGATTACTTCTAATTATCACAATGAAGGTACAGGATACCCAACTACAATAAAAAACATACATTTGAATGCTGTAAGCTGTAAAAAAGCTAATAATTATGGTGTGTATATAAAAGGGCATCCAGATAAAAGTGTAACCGATATTCATATAAAAAATATGAAAGTAGAGACCGCAGGACGAGATACTTTTGTAGATTATGCCAATACGATCACTTTTGAAGGCTTAGAAATAAATGGAAAAACAGTGCAGTTTAACAAAGAACAACTAAAACAAAATCCACCAAACGAATATGATTACTAATATTAAAAATCAAAAAATACAAACATCAATTATCGTTTTTGTTGTATTGTTTTCTATCTCTAATATAGTTTTAGCGCAATCTAAATCTGATGTTTTTCCAGACGGCAGTCTTATTCCGGATTGGTTTAAAGATACCACCAAAGTAAAGCTTGAAGATTTAGGAACCCAATACGATATTACAAAACATGGTGTTAAAAACGATAGTACAGTTTTACAAACCGAAGCTATTCAAAAAGTAATCGATTTGGCTAGCGACAATGGAGGAGGTGTTATTGTAATACCAGAAGGGATTTTTTTAAGTGGCGCGTTGTTTTTTAAACCCAATACGCATTTACACCTTACAGACAAAGGGGTATTAAAAGGGTCTGACGATATAAAAAATTATCCTAAAATACCATCGCGCATGGAAGGGCAAAGCATTTATTATTTTGCAGCTTTGGTAAATGCATACAATGTAGACGGTTTTAGCATTTCGGGAACAGGTACTATAAATGGAAACGGACTTAAATTTTGGAAAGCCTTTTGGCAACGCCGCGAAGAAAATCCTAAGTGTACCAATTTAGAAGTATCTAGACCGCGTTTGGTGTTTATCTGGCAGTGTAATAATGTGCAATTGCAAGATGTTAAACTTATAAATGCCGGGTTCTGGAGCAGTCATTATTACCAATGTAATAATATTAAAATTTTAGATCTTCATATTTTTTCGCCACATCAACCAGTAAAAGCACCAAGTACCGATGCCATCGATTTAGATATCTGTTCGAATGTTTTAATTAAAGGTTGTTATATGGCTGTAAATGACGATGCGATTGCACTAAAAGGCGGAAAAGGCCCTTGGGCAGACACCCAAACCAATAATGGTGAAAACACAAATATTATTATTGAAGATTGCACTTTCGGGTTTTGCCATTCGGCTTTAACCTGCGGAAGCGAGTCTATTCACAATAAAAATATAGTTATGCGCAATTGCGAGGTTAACGAAGCCAAGCGTTTACTTTGGTTAAAAATGAGACCAGATACGCCACAGCATTACGAATATATTACAGTCGAAAATATAAAAGGACAAGCCAATAGTATGATTTATATAAAGCCTTGGACACAATTTTTTGATTTAAAAGGAAGACCAGATGTCCCGTTGTCTTACTCGGATCATATTACGATGAAAAATATTACTCTGGACTGTAATGTGTTTTTTGATATGAAAATTACTGAATACGATAAATTGTCTAAGTTTACATTCGAAAATTTAAATATCACAGCAAAAAATGCAGAATATAACACAAGTATTATTGACGGCGTGACATTTAAAAACGTTGTGGTTAACGGTAAAAACATTAAATAGAAACAGGGAAGTATACTTAAAAATATTGCTTAAAATAAAGCCATGTATTTAAAAATTACGTTATTTAGCGTTAATATTTAAGTGCATGGCTTTTAAAATAGATCGATTTGTTTTAGCAATTATAATAACGATTATTATTGCTTATTTTTTTCCTGAGTTTGGAATACCAACTAGCCCGCTACCGATATCAAAAATCAGTGCTGTAGGTTTTTTTCTAATTTTCTTTTTTTACGGATTAAAATTAAGTCCGCAACAAATTAAAAGTGGATTGCATAATTGGAAGTTGCATGTTTTAGTGCAATTATCCACATTTATAATATTCCCTTTGTTGGTATTATTATGGTATCCGTTTTTACAAACCGTAGAGCAACATCAGTTTTGGTTAGCTATATTGTTTATGGCAGCATTGCCTTCTACAGTATCTTCTTCTGTAGTTATGGTTTCGGTGGCTAAAGGTAATGTGCCTGCCGCTATTTTTAATGCGAGTATTTCGGGAATAATAGGTATTGTAGTCACTCCGTTATGGGTAGGACTTTTTGTAGAAAAATCGGGTGCAGATTTTGATTATACGTCTATATATTTCAATTTGATTATTGGAATTATTTTACCTGTAATTCTAGGAGTTTTGTTGCAGCGTTACGGCCATGCCTTAGCATTAAAATACAGCAAACAATTAAGCACTTTCGATAAATCTGTTATCTTATTGGTTATTTATAAAAGTTTTTCGGAATCGTTTTATAATAAGGTGTTTAGCGGGATTAATGTGTTAGACCTGGTACTGCTTTTTGTTTTAGTAATTTCGCTGTTTTTTATCGTGTTTTATCTTATCGGTTTTATTGCAAAAAAATTACAATTTAATAGGGAAGACCGCATTACGGCTCAGTTTTGTGGAACAAAAAAATCGTTAGTTCACGGTACAATTTTTTATAAAATACTATTTAAAAATACGGTAGGCTCTAGTGTTATCTTGTTGCCTTTAATGTTGTTTCATGCATCGCAGATATTTATTATAAGTATTATTGCATCCCGATTAGAACGTAAACAATCAGTACAAAATTAATTAAGTTCCAGAATTTTATGGTACCAAGTTTTAGTAAGTTCGGTGCCGTAAATCCGTTCTAATTTTCGCATAATAAAATGCCCTTTGGCCATTTTCTGAAAATGATCAATAAAAATGGTATTTATAAGTCCACCTGTTACCGCGCCTATGGCTGGAATGGCTTGGGCAGCAGCTTTTTCGGTCACCAAAATATTAAAACGCGTAGCAATTTGTGCTATAAGTTTTACTAAAGCAGGTGCACTTTCTTCGGTAATTTTTTTGGTGGCGATAAATTGGGTAGCCTCGGTAATCGATTTGGCCAATGCCGCGCGAATTACAAAATAACCACTTTCTAAGTGGTCATCAGACTCATCATTACCGCCTAGAGCAAAAACTTCTATACAGGCCAATTTAGTTTCAGTTGTATTTAAATACTCGCCTTGCGATCTGGCAATATCTGCAATAGACCTCAAAATGATTGTGGTAGACACAGGAAGCTCTACCGCTAAACCTGGAAGGCCAAAAAAGCCACCAACACCACCAGAAACAGCCGCTCCGAATTTATGAAACAGGTTAGCGGGTTTGTCTTGTCCAGAATCGCTTAAAGACCAAATAGCAACTTCGGCTGCTTTAGTTAAAGACTTTTGTGTAATATCTCCAATTTTTTGCTGCCAATCGTCAGGTAAAGTCTCTATGGCACGTTCTATGGGCATGCCAATGGCACTTGTAATTTTTGCTGCTATGCTAGGCGATTCCAACAATGTGACTGCTGTTGCTAGTTCTTCAATGTGTTCGTTAGATAAAGAGGTAGACATTACTGAATGATATTTTGTTGTTCTAAAATTACAAAATAGCTTTTATAATGAGTGCTTTTATAGATTTCAAAATTAGCACAAAACAGTATTTTTTAAGTAATACTATTTCTATGATTTCTAAAAAGCCGAATATTCACTTAAATTTTAGTTATTTTTGTTAGCCTAACCTTTACATTTAAAACTATGAAATCGCTATTAACTGTCCTTTTTTTAAGTATTTCCATGTTGTGTTTTTCGCAACGGCAAGAAGATATCAATCGCATTAGAATTGGTGCTAAAGGGGGAATTCCTATTGGCGTAGGTTTGGAAGTGGAATATGATACACCACTTTTGGGAAATCGTATAGCGCCTTTTGCGTCGTACGGTATGTTTCCTTTTTCCGATTTAGATTTTAATTATTTCGAAATAGGATCTAACCTCTATTTTGGCAGTCGTGGTAAAGGCGGATATATTTCGGCGTCTTATGGCGATTTGAATGGAGAAGTCAGCAATTTAAGTGGCACAAACGACAACGATGAGCGTTATACCAATGGGGTAGTAAAAGAACAATTATCGTCTTTCAATTTGAAATTAGGGTGGAAGTACGGCCGAACGCTATATTTTAGAGTTGAAGTTGGTTACGCTTTTGGAAAACTTCCAGAAGAGCTAGAAGTAACAGCCGACGTAAATGGCCAACGCGAAACATTTTTACTGACCTATGACGAAGTTTTCGATTATATTTCCGGTAATGGTTATCCAATATTTAATTTAGGTATCGGTTATTCTTTCTAAGATATTATTCCTTTAAAAATACGCGATTGTTTAATCTTCATGCATTAACATCCTACTATAAAATGTATCTTTGCGCTCAAAAAATACATTTGTAAATGATATCTATAGACGGGATTGCAGTAGAGTTTGGAGGTACAACGCTGTTTAGCGATGTATCGTTTTCAATCAACGAAAACGATAAAATAGCCCTTATGGGAAAAAATGGAGCAGGTAAATCTACGTTATTAAAAATAATTGCAGGAAGTAGTAAGCCTACACGAGGCCACGTGTCTGCACCAAAAGATTATGTTGTATCGTATTTACCACAGCATTTATTAACCGAAGATAAGTGCACGGTAATGGAAGAAGCCTCTAAGGCATTTGCTTCAATTTTTAAGATGAAAGCAGAAATTGATGCTATAAACGAAGCACTTACAGTACGCACCGATTACGAAAGTGAGGCCTATATGAAGTTGATAGAAAAGGTTTCCGAACTGAGCGAAAAATTTTATTCTATCGAAGAAATTAATTACGAAGCCGAAGTCGAAAAAGTACTTATGGGACTTGGTTTTGTACGTTCAGATTTTAAAAGACCAACATCTGAATTTAGTGGTGGTTGGCGAATGCGCATCGAACTGGCAAAAATTTTACTTCAAAAACCCGATTTAATCCTTTTGGATGAGCCTACAAACCATATGGATATCGAGAGTATTCAGTGGTTAGAAGAATTTTTAATTAATCAGGCTAAAGCTGTTGTGGTGATTTCGCACGACCGTGCCTTTGTAGATAATATTACCACCCGAACTATAGAAGTAACTATGGGGCGTATTTACGACTATAAGGCTAAGTATTCGCATTATTTAGAATTGCGTAAAGACCGTAGAGCACATCAGCAAAAAGCTTACGACGAGCAACAAAAAATGATTGCCGAAACCCAGGAGTTTATAGACCGTTTTAAAGGCACATATTCCAAAACGCTACAGGTACAATCGCGTGTTAAAATGCTAGAAAAGTTAGTGCCAATCGAGGTCGATGAAGTCGATACAGCAGCTCTAAAATTAAAATTCCCGCCTGCACCAAGATCGGGGCAATATCCTGTAGTTGTAAACGAACTGTCTAAGGCTTACGATAATCATATTGTGTTTAATAACGCTAATTTGGTGATAGAACGCGGGCAAAAAGTAGCGTTTGTAGGTAAAAATGGTGAAGGTAAATCTACCATGGTAAAAGCCATTATGAACGAGATTGATTTTGAAGGCAACATGGAATTGGGGCACAATGCGAAGATTGGTTATTTCGCTCAAAATCAGGCGTCGTTATTAGATGGTGAATTAACGATTTTTGAAACTATAGATCGTATTGCCGTTGGAGACATACGCAATAAAATTAAAGATTTATTGGGTGCTTTTATGTTTGGTGGCGATATTTCTACCAAAAAGGTAAAAGTGCTTTCTGGAGGCGAAAAAACACGTTTGGCCATGATTAAATTATTGTTAGAGCCAGTTAATGTTTTAATTTTGGATGAGCCTACTAACCATTTAGATATGAAAACAAAAGATATTATTAAAGATGCTTTAAAAGATTTTGATGGCACTTTAATTCTGGTATCTCACGATCGTGATTTTCTTGATGGTTTAGCGACTAAAGTGTTTGAGTTTGGTAATAAACGCGTGAAAGAACATTTTGAAGATATAAACGGTTTCTTGCAGCTTAAAAAGATGGAAAATATGAGAGATTTAGAGGCTTCGGCTTCATAATTTACAAACGTAAATAACTAAAAAAAGCCATCTGAGATATTTTTCAGATGGCTTTTTTTGCTTTTAAAGGCTGTTATATTCCTAAAATTTTGGCATCTACAAAAAATACAGTACGCACATTTATATCGTAATCTTGCGTTAAAACTTCATCTGTTCCGGCTTTTATCTTTAAATAAAAACTGTCTTTAAAAAGATATTCTTTTAAATCGGTCGTGGTTGTTTCTAAGTACATTTCATTAGAGTCGTTAGGAATCGGATCTGGATTCCAAGCCAATTTGGTATCTGGTAAATCATCGGCGGCTATGTAAATTTCTATGCTTTCTAAAAAGCTGAAATCTTCAGTGTTAGGCTGGGTAAGCGTTAGTCTTAATTCCGATAGCGTGATTTCTTCAATTAAATCTTTTGCTGTATCGTTAGAGTTGAATGTAGACTCGGAATCTGTTTCTATTTTTGGCGTACTAATGGTAAATGGTAGATCTATAGGCGAGGTTGCAGGTATAGTTACCGATTCGTTAAATACCATATCAAATTTGGTTAATTCGTCTAATGTATCGCATCCTGATGTAAGTATCAGAATACACATTACTAAATACAGTTTTGAGTGTTTTATTAAAGTGGCCATAGTCGTTTAATTGTATTCACAAAGGTAATCACTATAATTAAAAACGAAAACCCGTTGATATAATTGTTACGTTCTGTAATGATTTTGATTTATTAAAACTTAAAACACCCTAATAATTTTAAATTATTAGGGTGTTTTAACATGTTATATTTACTGTAGAAATTATGCTTTTTGTTGCATTTTATAAGCTAAACCTAATTCCAAACCACGCATTTCTGCAAGCCCTTTTAATCGTCCTATTAACGAATAGCCTGCATATTGTTTGATTCCCGCTTCCATATCGTGTAAAAATCCATGATCTGGTCGCATTGGCAAGCTAATATCCCTCTTTTGCATTAGCAACAGTAGTTTTTCCATAATAGCCTCTACAGGATTAGAGCCATATAAGTGTTCGGATTCTCGGAAGATATTTTCGTTCTCACGAATAACATTTCGTAAGTGTAAAAAGTGAATGCGGTCTTCGAAAGCATCGATAATTTCTAATAAATTGTTATTAGGATGCGCGCCTAGCGAGCCAGTACAGTAACATAAACCGTTCGCTTGAATAGGTACGGCATCAAAAATTTGTTTTAAATCGGATGCAGTACATACTACTCGGGGTAGGCCTAATACAGAAAATGGCGGATCGTCTGGGTGTATGGCGAGATTAACCCCGTATTCTTGCGCAACGGGAGTAACTTCCGATAAGAATTCAATTAAATGAGTTCTCAACTTGTTGTCGTCAATAGCTTTGTATTGTTCTAAAAGATTTAAGATGTCTTCTGGGGTAAAATTCACTTTACTTCCAGGCAATCCTAACAAAACATTATCGAACAAAATTTGTTTCTCTTCTTCAGTTAATGTGTTACCATAAGCTAAAGCGTCCCGTTTTTCTTCTTCGGTATAATCGGTTTCAGCACCAGGACGTTTTAATAAATACACTTCAAAATACACGAAGGCCATTTTGTTAAAAAGTAGAGCTTTGGTGCCATCTGGATTTTCGAAAGCGTGATGTGTACGTACCCAATCTAAAATGGGCATAAAATTATAGGTAATAACTTTTAGGCCGCAAGCAGCGATGTTCTTAATGCTGGTTTTGTAATTTTCGATATAGGTTTTGTAATTACCTGCTTTACGTTTTATGTCTTCGTGTACTGGTAAGCTTTCTATAACTACCCATTCCATACCTTCTGCTTTAAGCAGGTCTTGTCGCGCTTTAATGGCTTCGGTAGTCCATACGTCTCCAACGGGAATTTCATGTAAAGCAGTTACAATTCCAGTAACTCCAGCTTGTTTAATATCTCTTAATTTAACCGTGTCGTTTGGGCCGTACCAACGCATGGTTTGATGCATTTTTATCATGATAAGTTTTTTTTAAAATCCGATACAATTTCCGCCGTCTACAGGCATTACTATTCCAGTGGTAAATTTGGCTTGGTCTGAGGCTAAGAAGTAAACTGCATCGGCAATATCTTCAGGCAATCCTAATTTTCCCATAGGTGTTCTGCTTAGCACTTTTTGTTTGCGTTCTGGTTCGCTGTCTAAGGCTTTAGAAGACATATTTGTTTTAATAAATCCGGGAGCAATACAGTTTACGCGAATATTAAATTGGGCTAAATCTACTGCCATAGCTCGTGTCATCCCTTCAATAGCCGTTTTACTAGCTGTATAAGCAATAACTTTTGGAATACCGTATTGGGCCGCCATAGAGCTGATATTGATTATAGCACCGCCTCCTTGTGTTTTCATAATTTTAGCAACCTCTCTACTTATGGCAAATACACTTAGCACATTGGTGGTTATAATGTTCTGGAAATCTTCGTTAGTAACGTCTAAGAATTCCTTCTTTTGATTAATTCCTGCATTGTTTACGAGTATATCGATACTCCCTGATTCTGATGCAATACGAGCGACTAATTTAGGTAATTCGTCTAAATGCGTTACATCTAAAATAATGGGTACAGCAAAATCTCCTAGTGTCTTAGCGGCATCTTCTGTTTTGTCTTTAGAGCGTCCTATAATGTAGGTTTTAATATTGTTGTCGCACAATTTTTTTGCTATTGCATAGCCTAAGCCTGCGTTGCCACCTGTAACTATGGCTGTTTTATGTGTCATTATCAATACATTTTAATGGTTTAAAGTTCCTTTATATAATAGATATAGAGTTATGTTTTATAAGTTTTAAAGTGATTTGTAGTGTGTTATTATGTAATCGATTGTATTAATTGAAAATTAAGATAATCAGTATTTTATGGTTTATATAATAGCAAAAATAGAAAGTTTATTGAAATATTTGTGCAATCGATTGAATTATTGCAATAAAAATTATATATTTACATCATAAATACTATTTCACATAGAAATGTAATTCGTTTGATACTTAAAATTAGTTAGTGTTTATTAAGTGTGTAAACAGAAAATTAAATTATTTTCAATAATAATTAGTATTTAATGTTTGTGTTTGTTACAAATTTAGCTCGGTTAACTCTTGTTTTCCGAGCTTTATTTTTTGTGCCGTTGCGAAGAGGCTCTTACCACAATTTTCGTGTTTAGCATAGAAATTTCAGATACCGAATTAATCGTATCTTCATTAGAATGTTTTAAAACGCGTAGGGCAGAGAGCGCTCCCATTTTTCGGGCAGGATGTTTTATAGTCGATAATGGCGGATCTACAATAGAAGCTATAGGATCGTCGTTAAAACCTATTACACAAAGTTCTTCTGGAATTGCAATACCTAATTTTTTAGCACTCATTATGGCGCCAACCGCCGCGGTATCGTTGGCAGAGAATAAACCGTCTGGAGGTGTGCTTGATTTTAAAAGTTTTTTCGCCGCTTTTTTTCCTTCTTTTAAACTTAAGGATTTAAAGTGTATGATTAAATCTGGATCTACAGGAATATTGTATTCTTTTAAGGCATCTAAATATCCTTGTTTACGGTCGTGATATACTATTACATGTTCTAAACCTGCAAAATGTGCAATGCGTTTACAGCCTTGTTCTATTAGGTGTTTTGTAGCATTGTAACCAGCTGTGTAATTGTCTACAACTACTTTGTAAACGTTAAAAAGGTTAGGAACACGATCTACAAAAACTACAGGTATGCCTTGGTCTATAAACTTTTGGAAATGATCGAAATTTTGGGTCTCCATACCTAAGGATGAAATAATACCTCCAATACGGGCATTGTATAAGGCTTCAGAATTGTTTACTTCTATATCGTATTCATCGTAAGATTGGGAAATAATAACATTATAGCCCGATTTTCTTGCGGTTTCTTCTATACCACTAATTAATGTAGAAACAAACGGACGGTTTATCCGCGATATTAAAATACCTATAGTATTACTTTTACTGTTGCGTAAATTAGCAGCCATAGTGTTAGGACTGTATCCCATTTGCTTTGCAACAGCTTTAATTTTTTTAATGGTTTTTTCACTTATACTACTATTATTGTTTAAAGCCCTAGAAACGGTAGAGGGCGAGTAATTGGTTTCCTTAGCAATATCGTAGATTGTGACTTCTTTTTTAAAATTCATATGTAAAGGTTGGTCGATAAGATTTTATGCGAAACACATTATTTACAACGCACACAAAATCTTTATCTAAAGTTTGAGTATGAAAATAATACATTTTTTTTAAATCGATTGCATAAACTGATATATACCGATTAGAAATGCTTATTTAAATATAAGTTTTGTTGATAGGAAGATGTGATTTAGACAATAATTGATATGGAGCTTAAAGGCAGCCCAGAGGTTTGATTGTGGAACACTTTATTTGTTTTCATAAAAATGAAGCCTGTTTTTTAAGGTCGATAACTCGGTTTGTAAAGTATCTACCTTTTTCAGTAAATTAAAAATAACGTCTATACCTTCAATATTAACATCGAGTTCTTGGTGTAATCGTAATATTTTTTCGAGGTCGTTTAAAGCTTCTGTATGTATGCATTTACCTTGTGCAATGGTTTCTATACGTAATAGGTCAATACCATGCAATTCTTCTAAAAAAGCAGGTTCTATTTGGTATTGTATACAAACGGTTTTTACTAGTATGTAAGTGCTGTCTGCCATGCTATCTTAGTTTTTGTAATTCGGTAAACAATTCTTTTTCTTTTTCTGTTAGATTTTTAGGGTTTTTAATGTGGTAGGTAATTATAAAATCTCCAAATTCATCTTTTTTATAAACAGGAAATCCTTTCCTTTTTAGCTTTACTTTAGTTTCGTTTTGAGTTTCTGGCGTTACTTTTAACTTAACCTTACCCGCAAAGGTATCAACCGTAATTTCGCCTCCTAACAGTGCAGTATACAGATCTAAATCAACATCGGCATGTAAATTATTACCATAGCGCTTAAAAGCTGTATTGTTTACTATATTGAATTTTATGTATAAATCGCCAGCAGGGCCGCCGTTTACACCAGGACCTCCTTTACCAGAGATTTTTATGACTTGGTCATTTTCTACACCAGCAGGAATGGTTAGTCGTATTTTTTTGCCATTAACAGTTAAAACCTGAACATGCTTGGTATATACATCTGTAAGGTTGAGTTGCAGTTCGGCATTAAAATCTTGACCTTTAAATTGTACCTGACTGCGGCCTTGTCTGGAGCCTGCGTTGCGCTGACCAAACATCGATTCGAAAAAATCTGAAAAATCACTTTCTGAATATTGATCTCCTGAAAAATCTTGATAGTTCTGACTTTTGCTTTGTTGTTGCGCGCGTTCTATGTCGTCGGCATGTTTCCAATCTTTGCCGTATTTATCGTATTTTTTTCTGTTTTCGGCATTAGAGAGTACTTCATTGGCTTCATTAATGTCTTTAAATTTTTTTTCAGCTTCTTTATCATTCGGATTTAAATCGGGATGATATTTACGAGCTAGCTTCCTGTATGCTTTTTTGATATCTGCATCGGTGGCCGATTTATCTATTCCTAAAATGTTATAATAATCTATATATTCCATTAATACATTCTGTTAACGGCACTTTATAGTAGCAAAGTACCTTATAAATATCAGAAATAATTAAGGATTTTCAAAACGAATTTGATTATGGATTATAAGGATTAATCTTGAAATTTTAAATGCGCAGAAAAGAAGGGTAGCGTCTTGGTTTCTATACGTTCTTCAATTTTATTTAAATGATCGCCTTTATAGCTTTCGTATTGGTGTTCAATGCCATAATTTGAGAGTAGCTCATGTAATCGTTTTGTAGACTGATTAATTTCGTGATCGTCTGTCCCTGCATCCATTCCAATAGCTTTAAGTTGTTTTAAATTATAGATGTATTGGTCGGCGGTGTATAGAATTTGATTGCTGGTATATTTTTTTAGGATGTCCTCGCGTATTTCTCCATTTTTATAAGGAAGATCTAAATACAGTGGTGGATTTTTAGGGTTTGGTGCCCAAGCCGCCGAAAATGCCAAATTAATACTTTCTACAAAGGAAGCCGTATCTACCTGAGATTTTGAAGTGATAGCTTCGTTGTGTGCCATAACGGTTGGATCTGGAATAAAACTAACATCCATACAACAAGCGCTTAATAAATAAATGGCCGAAAATATGTCTGGATATTTCATGCCCAAACGCATGGTGCCATAACCTCCCATAGAATGTCCAGCGAGGCCACGACTAGACTTGGTGTTTATGGTTCTGTAATGCGAATCGATATATTCTACAAGCTCTTTACTTATAAAGGTTTCCCAATCTCCAGTAGTTTCGGAACTTCCATAAAAACTGCCTTTAAAAGTGTTGTAAGCATTAGGCATTACAACAATCATGTCTTTGCTTTTGCCATTGGTCATGTTTCTATTTAAGATATCAAAAAGATTTATCCAATGGTTTTCCCAACCAAACCACTTGCTGTCGTTGTCTGTAAAACCGTGTAAAAAATATAACACAGGATATTTTTTATCTGGGTTAGATTGATACGATGGCGGCAGATATACGCTAACCTCGCGTGTGGCAGGATCGCCAATAAGATTGCCCTCTAAAGCCTTACTGTAAATGGTTATACGTTCTTTAGTACCTGTTTGCGCGTAAGCTGTTAAACATTGACTTGTAAAGCATATTATAAACAATAAATAGTGAAACCGTTTCATTATAATAGTATTGAATTTTAAGTGTTTGTAATGTGAAAGCATTGTGTGAGCATGTTGTATAATTCGGGATGCTTTCGTTTCATGAGTTTCGGGTTTTCAAAGAAATATTCGGAAGCTACTGCAAAAAATTCAGCCTGATTGGTGCTGCCATACGATCGGATATCGGATTTATTATTGTTTATAGCTTCCATTTCTTTATGAATAATATTTAACCACGGAATAACATAGGCATGCTGCATAACATATTCTGGAATGCCATCGGTATCGCCATCCATTTTATCTATTAAATGTACAAATTCGTGAATGCCTGTATTGCTTTTATCGGTTTGGTTAGAAAAACCATGATAGAGTGCTTTTTTCGATAAAATCATCTGCTTTTCTAAGCGGCCAGTGCCAACCATACCTGCTATAATGCGTTTACTGTTATCGTTTTTAAAATTAAAATCTTCATTAAAATTATCAGGGTATAACAATACACCGCTTAAATTTGTGTACTGCCAATTGGGAAAACCAAAAACAGGTATAACGGCGCTCGCAGCGACTAGAATTTTGTCTAATTCTTCTAATTTAAGTTGCACACCTTCAATATGGACTTCACTTAAAAACTGCATCATTTTAGACTGAAAGCGTTTTTGTTTTTCAGGCGGAAGCGATTTATAAAACTGCACATGGTCTAATAAAATAGGGTGCCAATGTTTAGGAAACGTTTGTGCTTTTTTGGGTTTTAATTGTCGTAAAGCATACGCAGCAAAGGCAACAAGAGCTATAAAAGCAATTCCGATAAATATCATAAATTTTTAAGCAATTTTTAAATCTGCCGAAAGTTACTAAAAGCAGTAGAATTAAAACGATATAGGTTTAGCTTATTTCTAGAAAAAGATGACTCGCTAGAGTGGAATATTATCCCATCACTTTAAGATTTAATTAACAATTATTAGCAGCCGATATGTGTAATTTTACAAGAAACTAAAAAACAACCTGTATTATGAAAACATGTTTATTAGGCATTTTTGCCTTTGTGTTAACACTGGGTGTTAGCGCTCAAGTTAAAACCCCGCAACCTAGTCCGTTTAGTAAAGTCGATCAGATTGTCGGGCTTACCAACGTATCGTTAGAGTATTCTAGACCTAATGTTCGTGAACGAGCAGTATTTGGAAATTTAGTGCCATATGGAGAGCTTTGGAGAACTGGTGCTAATAATAACACCAAAATTACATTTTCGGATCCTGTTGTTATAGATGGAAAGAATTTAGCCGCAGGTACTTATGCTATTTATTCCATCCCAAATAAAACGTCTTGGGATGTGATTTTTTACAAAGATGTAGAAAATTGGGGTTTACCTCAAACTTGGGATGACAGTAAAGTAGCTGTTAAAACAACAGTTGAAGTTTATCCGTTACCAATGAATATAGAAACGTTAACCATGACGTTTGATGATTTAACTAACGATTCGGCAGTTTTGGGTATTTTATGGGAAAAAGTGTATGTAGGCGTTAAATTTGAAGTGCCAACCGATGCTTTGGTAACCAAAACCATTACTGAAACAATGGTAGGAACACCAACATCTAGCGACTATTACAGCTCGGCAGTATATTATATGCAATCTGGTAACGATATTAATCAGGCGCAAATATGGATTGATAAATCTATAGAAATGTCTGAGAATCCACAATTTTGGCAATACAGACAACAAGCTTTAATTCACGCCAAAGCAGGCGATAAAAAAGGAGCTATTGAAGCTTCTAAAAAATCTTTAGAAGGCGCTAAAGCTGCTGGTAATAAAGATTATGTTAAAATGAATACCGATTCGTTAAAAGAGTGGGGGGCAATGTAATATTGTTTCTCTTTACTTTCTTAAGAACATTAAAAGATGCGGTCTCAAATTTTGAAACCGCCTCTTTTTTTTAACAGAAGTGAGGTTTTTGTATAAGTAAAATTGATACGGTTTTTAGTTATACAATTGTTTTTTAATAAGATTTAGTATTTTAAAAGTTGATTTAATTAAAGAAAATTTATCATGTAGTTAAATACTAAACCGCAACTTATAGCAAGGCCGAAACTTAATAGCGTACCAATTAAAATGTATTCTGTTAATTTTCGGTCTTTTGCTTTAGAGAGGTCTCCAAAACGAAATACCGATTTGGCGGCAATTAAAAAGCCAATACCTTCCCAATAATTTATAGCTATAAAGGCAAATACAAATAAGCGTTCTAGCATGCCTATGTAAGCACCGGCATCTTTTAAAGAGGCTTCACTATCGCTTTCTAAAGACCATTTGGAAATGATAACTTTCATTATAACCGATGAAACTTGAGTAACAAATACTATACAGGTTAAAACAAGTTGAGTTTTGCTGTTAAATATTTGATTGAATTCAATCTGTAACGGATAATAATAATGTACAGTTAGTAATATAATTGCAAGATGAGCAACTTGATCTAAAGCAAAAAGCCATCTGCTATTTAGCTTATTATGTAATAAGAGTTTTGTAAGATCTATAATATAATGAGAAACGGTAATGCCAATTATAGCGCCAATATAATGTACGTTAAATTGTAGTAAAATAAGTAAACATAATGCATGTACTGCAATATGGTAATACAGGTATTTAGATGCCCATTTTTTGGTCTGTTTATCTGTAACCCAGCTGGTAGGTTGCAAAACAAAATCGCCAATAAAATGCGCTAGTATTAAAGTGGTAAGTAAAGATATCATAGTATACTAAACGTTTAGGACGTAATAATTTAAAAGTTTAATAATTTCGTCGTAACCAGCGCGCTTTAACCCCTGACTAATATTGCCTTGGGTGCTGTTGGTTATTTTAGCTAACTGTTTTTGGTTGTAATCTGGGTGTTTTAAAACAAGCGCCATCAGGGTGGCCGTGGTTGGTGTCCAAGTGTTCATGGTTAGCAAACCTAACCCTAGCATGATGTTTATAATGGTATCAAAATTAGTGTTGTTGGATTGTATGGCTAAGGTATTCTTTTTAAGATTTTCGAAACATTCGCCAGAATGTACAAAGGCACTACCGTTAGATTGGGTAATGTGGTCGGCTTTATAACTTTTGTTACCAATACCAATAGCTAAGCGTACATCTATATCTTTAAATTGTTTCATATGTGCTTTAATCATAAGCGCTGTTTTTAAGGCGTTTTTTTTATCAATTTCTAACTGAAAACTATCACCACGGTAAATCTCCCAATGCTCGGGTGTTTGCCCAAAATTGTTCAATATATTTTTAAGGCCGTCCAACCAAGTGTTAGGGGAGTGGTTTCTAGAATTTATTATATCGCCAGTTATAATGCTTGTCATAAGAATTGGTTTCGCTAATATCAAATATATTTGAATTCTTTTAATAATCCAAAATATAATTCTTAAAGCTAATATTTATGTTTATTAGTTATTTAGATAATATTTTTAAATATTAGTTTTTGAGATAATAATTATGATTAATTTTCTGTTTTGATTAACACCCGATAACAGATATATTTGTTAGCAAAAACACATTTATGAAACTAATAAAAGAATTTCAGGAGTTTGCTGTTAAGGGGAATATGATAGATATGGCAGTAGGTATCATTATTGGGGCATCGTTTAATAAGGTTATCGATGTTTTGGTAAAGCAAGTGTTTATGCCGCCTTTATCATTATTGTCGGAAGGCATTCATTTTCAAGATAAAGTGTGGGTGCTTCGAGATGAAATAAAAGATGCTAGCGGAGCTGTTATTACTGAAGCCGTAACCGTTGGTTATGGTGCTTTAATAGAAGCGTTGTTAGATTTTTTAATTATTGGATTTACAGTGTTTTTAGTCGTGAAATTTATGAACAGATTGCGTAAAAAATCGCAAGATCCAAAGGATAAAACTGTAGAAACTCCTAAAGATATTCAGTTGCTTACCAATATAAACGAGTCCTTAAAAGTGCAAACCGAACTATTGAAACAGCAGACTAAATAATTGTATAAAACGAAAAAACTACCAATAACATCAAGTGTTATCAGTAGCTTTCTTCCCAAAGGTCAATTAATAGCATCTTTATATTTTTTAATCTAAAAAGATTAATTGTATGTAAAACCTGAGCCAAAAGTACGTGGAGATTGTTTTTAAAAAAATACCCAGAAATGGGTATATTAGGATTAACAGTAGTTTAATTGCATACCGTTTAATAATAAACATTCCTTAATTTTAGAAATAGCATTACTTAACTACAACCATTTAATTTTATACCTTTAACTCATGAAAACATTTATAACATTAAGTCTTGTTTTTGTTTTGTTTAGTTGTAAGCAAAGCACAACCGAAAATACAGTTTTAGCGGCACATACAGAGTCAGGTACTCAGTATGCTAAACCAAACGAAAGAGAGACTATATACCAATTTAAAGTGTCAGATTTATACGGCAACGCTTTCGATTTTTCAACATTGAAAGGTAAAAAAATAATGATTGTAAATACTGCTAGCGAATGTGGTTTAACCCCGCAGTACGAGCAATTACAAGAGTTGTATGATGCGTATAAAGATTCGGGATTTGTAATTATTGGATTTCCTGCTAATAATTTTGGCGGACAAGAGCCAGGAAGCAATACCCAAATTGCAGCATTTTGTAAATCTAATTACGGAGTTACATTTCCTATGATGGGAAAAATTTCGGTTAAAGGACAAGATATGCATCAAGTGTATCAGTTCTTAACTCAAAAAAGTAAAAATGGCTTAGAAGATTCGGAGGTACAATGGAATTTTCAAAAATATCTAATAGACGAATCAGGCTATTTAGTGCGTGTAGTATCTCCAAAAACATTACCTACAGATCAATCAATAATTTCTTGGATTAAAAGTTAAAACCATGACAAAAAAATTAGGCATACAAACCATTTGTACACATGTTGGCGAAATAAAAGACGAGCAATTTAAAGGTGCTGTTTCCCCTATTTATATGGCAACATCGTATCAATTTGATGACGTTGATGTAAAACGTTACCCAAGGTATTTTAATACTCCAAACCAAGAAAGTGTCGCTAAAAAAATAGCCGCATTAGAACATGCTGAGGTTGGAATGATTTTCGGATCTGGAATGGCAGCTATTAGCACAACATTACTTGCATTCTTAAAAACAGGCGATCACATTATTGTGCAAAACACATTGTACGGCGGTACCAGTAATTTTATTAGAGAAGAATTTCCTAAATATGGTATAGAGTTTACATTTACTAATGGTTATGAAGTGGCTGATTTCGAAAAAGAAATTAAAGAAAACACCAAAGTGATTTATATCGAAACTCCTTCAAATCCATTACTAACCATAACCGATTTAAAAGGTATTGCCAAACTGGCAAAAGATAACAATATACTCTCTATAATCGATAATACGTTTGCTAGTCCTGTAAATCAAAATCCTATAGATTTCGGGATAGATATAGTGCTGCATTCTGCAACAAAATATTTAGGTGGCCATAGCGATATTTTAGCTGGCGCTGTAGCTTGTTCCGAAGTGCATATGAAAGCCATTTGGAATGTAGCTAAAAATTTGGGAGGTAGCTTGAGCGATTTTACGGTGTGGATGCTTGAACGCAGTATAAAAACCTTGGTGTTACGTGTAAAAGCACAAAACAGAAATGCTAAAAAAATGGCGAAATACTTATCTGCTCATGCCGATATAAAGCAGGTGTTTTATCCTGGGTTGAAAAATCATCCGCAATACGCTTTGGCTAAATCGCAAATGAAAGGTTTCGGGGGCATGTTATCTTTCGAGTTACAAGAAGGAATAGGTGCTTTAGCATTTCAAAAAGCCTTACAATTAATTAAACCTTCTATGAGTTTAGCAGGGGTAGAGAGCACCATGTTGTCTCCAGCATTAACATCGCATGCCCTATTAAGTCAAGAAGAGCGAGATAGTATAGGGGTAACCGATGGGTTAATTCGATTTTCTGTGGGTATCGAAAACAAAGAAGACCTTATAGCCGATATAGAACAAGCTATAGCAAAGGTGAAAGGTAAGATTACAAAAGTGACTGTTTAATATTAGCGAGCAGAAACATGATAAAGCGAGTTTAATCTCGTTAAAAAATTATAAATTTAAATACATGAAATTAGATATATTGGCCGTAGGAGCACATCCAGACGATGTAGAGTTGGGTTGTGGTGCTACAATAGCCAAAGCAGTGGCCGAAGGTAAACGTGTAGGAATTTTAGATTTAACCCGAGGCGAATTAGGAACACGTGGTACGGCTGAAACAAGAGACGAAGAAGCGAAACACGCTGCAAAAATATTAGGGGTATCTGTACGTGAGAATTTAGGGTTCAAAGATGCTTTTTTTGTAAACGACAAAGCACATCAGTTAGAAATTATTAAAATAATTAGAAAGTATCAGCCCGATATTGTTTTATGCAATGCCATAGATGATCGCCATATAGACCATGGTAAAGGAAGTAAATTAGTGAGCGATGCTTGCTTTTTAAGTGGCTTGTTAAAAGTTGAAACTGAGTTAAATGGTGAATCACAAAAACATTGGCGACCTACTCATGTTTATCATTATATTCAATGGAAATCTATTGAGCCCGATTTTGTAGTAGATGTAACTGGGTATATTGGGGTGAAAGAAAAAGCAGTTTATGCGTATAAAACACAATTCTTCGATCCTGAAAGTAAAGAGCCAGAAACGCCAATTTCTAGTAAAAACTTTACAGATAGTATAAATTATAGAGCAAGAGATTTAGGGCGCATAATAGGAGTGGAATTTGCAGAAGGCTTTACCTCAGAGCGTTATGTGGCCGTCGAAAATATATTTGATTTAAAATAAAAAAAACGTAAAAAAACGTTTGGAATATAGATAAAATCGTTTAAATTTGCACTCGCATTACAAAAATGCAACATGGTGGTTGTAGCTCAGTTGGTTAGAGCGCCTGATTGTGGTTCAGGAGGTCGTCGGTTCGAGACCGATCTTCCACCCAAAAGTACAAAGCCTTTCAAATATATTTTGAAAGGCTTTTTTTGTACCTGTAATTAATGGGGTATTTATAAATATTATTACTTTACATTCGCTTGCTTTCGATTAGTTGATTTACACATTAATGTGTAATTATTTCACACTCCACTGTGAATTTTCACACTTTTACTCAGTTTCTTTATTTTTAATAATCAGTCATCGATGTTGTTAATTGCTTGATTTTAAGTTTGTTGATGTTTGTCTCGTTATTATTTATAGTATTGGCATGCTATTTTCAATACTATAAGCAAGAACAATAATTACATACAACATGAAAAATATAGTTTTAGCATCAGCATTAGTTTTGGGTGGAGCGACAGGATTTGCAACAACACCACAAACCTTATTTTTTCACGATGGTATTATGGATGAAATTTTTCAAGAAGAATTTACCGAAATACAAACTAACACATTACCTAATAATATTACAGAAGCAGTAAATAAACACTTTACTGGAGCGTCTATCCAGAAGGCTTATGTAAACGAGTTAAAAGAGTATAAGCTTGAGCTTCATTTAGAGGGGGCTTTTAAAACCGTTTATGCTGACAAGAATGGTAACTGGATCGATAAATAACAATAAACCAATTAACCATTATTATAATTATTTAATAATTCAAAAAAAGAAAAAAATCATGAAAACATTAATTTTAGCATCAGCTTTGGCATTAGGTAGTTTTTCTATGTATGCCGCGACACCGGTAATAACAGATAATAACTACTGCATTGAAGCGGTACAGGATAATTTTAAAGAAATTTCTACAAGCGATTTACCAGCAGCAGTAACCGAAGCTGTGAATACAGATTTTTCTGGAGCTACCATTGCAAAGGCTTATGTGAACGAAGCGAGCGAATATAAGCTTATTCTTAGTGTAGATGGCGATTCAAAAACGGTATACGCCAATGCTACCGGAGAATGGATTAAAAAATAGAAACGTAACGAGTAACCAGTTTAAACAAAATTTAGAGTCATTAATTTAAAAAAAGAAAAAAATCATGAAAAAGTTAGTAATAGCATCAGCATTAGTTTTAGGAAGTGTGTCTGTATTTTCTGCAGCACCTTATATAATAAACCATCAGCAGCAACATGTAGTTGTTCAAGATGAATATAAAGAGATTGCGGTAACAGAAGTGCCACGGGCCGTAACCGATGCTGTGAGTCAGAATTTCCCAAGCGGAACTATTTCTAAAGCATACAAAAACGATGCAAACGAATATAAATTGAAAATTGATACCGATGGTAATTCAAAAACAATTTATGCGAATGAAGAAGGGAAAATTTTGATGAAATAGAACGTATCCATTATTTCATATCATATCCAGTAAAAAGAGGGGGTTTATTTTAAACCCCCTCTTTTTTTACGTAATTTTACAGTAAAATATATAATTAGTTATAGTCTTATTAAGTATAAATGAAATCGATCCTTTTAATAGAAGATGATGTAGCGTTTTCTAACATGTTAAAACGTTTTTTAGAAAAGCATAAATACGATGTTACTTTAACTTATGGTTTTGAAGACGCCAAGACTTTAATTAATAAAAACGACTACGACTTAATTTTTACTGATTTGCGTTTACCAGATGGCGATGGTCTAGAACTGTTGCGCATGGTAAAACAGAAAAACGAAAGTACACCAGTGGTTTTAATGACCAGCTATGCCGAAGTGTCTACAGCTGTTACAGCCATGAAACAAGGGGCTATAGATTATATTTCTAAGCCTTTTAACCAAGACGAAGTCTTGCATGTTATACAAAATGCACTGCACACTACTCCAAAATCAAAAAGTGCTAAAAAGAACGAAACAGTTAAAACGCAAACAGAACAATCTTCAGATTTTGTAAGCGGTATAAGCGATGCTTCAAAAAAAATTAACGAATATATACAGTTGGTCGGGCCAACAGATATGTCGGTTTTAATTACAGGAGAAAGCGGAACCGGTAAAGAAGTTGTCGCCAAAGCAATTCATCAAAATAGTTCTAGAAAAGACAAACCTTTTGTAGCTGTAGACTGTGGTGCCATACCAAAAGAGATCGCTTCGAGCGAATTTTTTGGTCATAAAAAGGGATCGTTTACTGGAGCCATTAACGATAAAAAGGGTCATTTTGAATCGGCTAATAATGGCACGTTGTTTTTAGATGAAGTTGGAAATTTATCTTACGAGAATCAAGTTCAACTTTTAAGGGCATTGCAGGAACGCCGTATTAAACCCATAGGTAGTAGCCAGGAAATAGAGGTGGATATTCGGTTAATTACCGCCACAAATGAAGATTTATTACTCGCTGTAGAAAACGGGCAATTTCGAGAAGATCTGTATCATAGATTGAATGAGTTTACCATAAAAATTCCTGAGTTAAAGGAGCGAAAAGATGATATTATCCTGTTTGCTGATTACTTTTTAGAACGCGCTAATGCACAACTAAACAAATCGGTTATTGGTTTTTCTGACGAAGTACTTAAAGTGTTTCAAAATTATTCTTGGCCTGGAAATTTAAGGGAATTTGGTAATGTAGTTAAACGGGCTACTTTGTTAACGCAAGGCGACTTCATTCAAATACAGGCATTACCTGTAGAATTAACCAACGAAAGCCATACTAATAGTGCTGTAACGACTATGCCTTTAACTAGTTTGTCTACAAAAGATAATGAAAAACAGCTGATATTGAGGGCTTTGGAGCAAGCTAATAATAATAAAACCCTAGCAGCTAAGCTGTTAAATGTTACTAGAAAAACCCTGTATAATAAAATAAAAGATTACGATATTAATTTATAAAGGTTTCAATCTCCTGTATTACAGGTTGGCTTATGGTTTGAAGCGCTTCAAAAGCATCAGAAATTCTTTTTTTATCTAATTCTGTTATGTTTTCCAAATAGGTAAGGTGCGGAATTGCAGTAGCTATTTCCAATTGTTTAAACATGGTTTGCATTTTATGGCTTACTTCATTAATACCTTTTAAATCGTTGGTGTTTACCTTTTTTTCTAGAGTTTCTAAATTGTGTTTAGTTTCGTTTAAAAACAATAGTAAGGTATCTTTTAAAGACTCTTCATCATTACCTAAAAAACTAGAAATAGGTTTTATGTTAATGTGTTTAAAAGCAGTTGCATTGGTGGCCGTAGACTTTGGAGCAGATATTTGGGCTTTTGGTAACCATTTGGTTAAGCAAGCTAAAATATCTTCTACCGAAAAGGGTTTGAAAATAATATCCGAGAATCCACTTTCTGTATACACTTCTGCATTTAAATTTTTTCTGCCTGTGGCAGCAATTATGGGTTGCGACTTGTAATACGGAGCTTTTTTTAAGGTTTCCATAAAATGAAAACCATTCATTTTTGGTAATTGTATGTCGGTAAGCACCAAGTCGAAATCCATGTTTTTCAACTTCTTTAAGGCTTTATTGGCGGTTTCAAAAGTGGTGACTTTTAGGTTTTGGGTTTTTAATATGTCTGTTATTAATTGCCTTAACGATGCATCATCGTCTACCATAACAATATGCAAGTTAGGAGCAAGAACTTGTTGTACGGGTTTTGCTTTTTTGATTTCTTTTTTAGTAAAAACCACAGGAAGCGCCAGTGTAAAAGTACTACCTTGATTGGGTTTACTGGTAAATGTAAGTGTACCGTTTAATAAAGTAGCTAACTTTTTAGATATGGTTAAGCCTAGTCCAAATCCGCCATATTTTTTGTCGGTATCGCCTTCAGCCTGAGTGAATTCTTCAAAAATTACCGATTGTTTTTCTTGAGGAATTCCTATGCCTGTATCTGTTATAGTGATGTTTAAAATATGGTTGTCTTTAGATTTTTCGGTGTATTTGGTGGTTATTTTTATAGATCCGGTTTCTGTGAATTTGTAAGCATTTCCTATTAAATTATAAAGTATTTGCCGAATCCTAAACGGATCGCCATTAATTGGTGCGTTTATGGCTTTGTCGTGTTCTAGGATCAATTCTAAGTTTTTGTTTGGGTAGACAGACGTTACGCTAGTTACTACTTCATCGATAATTGGTTTTATTTGAAACGGAATATGCTCTATAGTGATTTTTCCACGTTCTAATTTTGAATATTCCAGTAAATCATCAACCAGCTGCTTCATGTAATTAGCAGCTTTTTTAATACGATCTACATAATAAGAGGTTTTACTGTCTTTAGAAATATGGTCTAACAGTTCGCTATAACTAAACACTGTGCTAAGAGGTGTTCTTAAATCGTGGCTAACCATAGAAATTAACTGTTCGCGACTATGTAGTAATGACGAGGTAAAAGCATTTGCTTTCTCTAAATCGCGCCGGTATTGTTGGCTTTTCCAAAAATCATTCAAAATAATGAAAGAAAACAATATAATTAATACCAATCCTAATATTGCGGCTAGACTTAAAATTTTAATACTTCTATCAAGAGCTTGGTCGCGTTCTTCGTTTAAGCGTTTGGTGTAATCTAAAATTTCACGTTCTAAGTTAAACAATAAGCGTCTTAGTTTTTGCGAAACATCTAAATCGCTTTTGATGAGGTTACTTTCTTTTTCCGACAAGTTATTTCGTTGCGTGAGCGCATCCTTTTTAATCTGTTTTAACATGTCTCTGGCTGCAACCACAATAGAATCTAATTGTTTTTGACTGATATTAGAGGTCTCGTTATTAGGATTGTATTTGTTTAAAATGGCAATGTATTCTTCAATAGATTGTCTTACTTCGGGAGTGAGTTCGTCGGGGTTTTTAGCAAAATCTTGAATGGTAAGTCTACCAATAGACGTTTCTATTTTATTTATTTTAAGAAGTGCGTTATCTATAGAACGCTCCGAAATGTTGTCTTGTTTTATGCGTTTTAGGGCTTCAATATTGCTAAATTTAGTGCTTAGTAAAAGTTTTACACTATCTAATAACTGTACTTGAGCTTGGTTGTCTAGTTTTAAGGCTAAACTATCTATACTATTATTTAAAGCATCATTTTTTTGCACATATAACTCGAACCGTTTTTGAGAGCCTTCCTGAATGGCAGCTCTTGCTATACTTTCGTTTTCGTAAATATCTGCAATTAAATTGCCAACATTAATCACTTTATTTCTGTCGCTAGCATCGTCCCGTTGTAGACTTATAAAATGTTTGATTTCGGAAAACACTAAGTAAGCCGCAGCAATGGCTACACTTACAAGAATAATGTAACCGATAATGACTTTAAAGGTGATTTTTCTGTTGGATTTTTCCATGACATAAAAATAATGAAATGTTATAAGTTTTAAATCATTTATAATCTTTTTAAAAATAGCTGATGTGTTATTGTATATACCCAATTTAGGGTATTTATGATTGAAGGCTATCTGTTTATATTTGAATATTTTAAGTGTTTTGAAGCAAATGAAAAATTAACATTTGGTTGTTTTAAGCTAAAAGTTCTTGACATACATGTTGGCGAAAAATCATAATATTTTGTAGTTAATAGCAACAATAATTTCATGGATGTATTTTAATTTGGGGATTTGCAGAAGGATTGTTGAGAACTTTTTTACAAACAGATTAGCATATTGAGTGCTGTAAAAAAAGTTTCATTTTTTTTCAAAATTACGGGAAAACCGTAACTCTATTAAATTGGTATGGTTTATATTTGTACCAGCTATTAGTTAATTAGGGGTATTACTATAAAGTAATACAAATTTCGGACACATGGTTGCGGCCATGTGTCTTTTTTTTGTCCATATTTATGTTACATTTGTTACCATGAAAAAGAGATACGTTATTGGTTTTTTGCTGGTAATTTTATTGCTTGTTTTGGCATTAACCACGTATGTTTTTAGAATAGACTTACAATTTTTATATCATAGGTTTACTCAAGAATCGGCTACAGCATCATCTAAAAACGATTTAATCTTTAAGGCTTATCCTCACTCGTTATTTGGTGTGGATTTATCGCATTATCAAGGCGAAATAGACTGGAATAAGGTGCATTATATTAACGATAGTGTGCCGATTGCATTTTTAATTATTAGAGCCACAATGGGAACCGACGGATTGGATAGTACATTTTTGTCGCGTTGGGAAACCATAAAATCTAAATCTATTATACGTGGTGCGTATCATTATTACAGACCCAATCAGCATTCTTTAAGTCAGGCGAAACAATTTAAAACGCATGTAGATTTAAAACCTGGAGATTTACCGCCTATTTTAGATATTGAAAATCTATCGACAGTACAGTCGGTCGAGCAGTTGAAATTGGGTGTAAAGCGCTGGCTAGACGATATTGAAGAGCATTATGGGGTAACTCCAATTATTTACACTGGCGATCATTTTTACAGCAAATATTTAAATACTCCTGAATTTGATAAATACCGGATTTGGATTGCGAATTACGGAAATTACACCGAGCCAATAACTAAGCCTTGGACCATCTGGCAGTTTACAGAACAAGGTACTATAGATGGTGTTGAAGGTTATATCGATTTAAATGTTTTTAAAGGTACCTATCCCGAGCTAAAGTCAATTTTAATTAAATAAATGCGCTTTTAATCGCATCAAAATGAATGGCGCTGTAATTGTCAATCACTTTATTTGCTAGAGTGTAATCCTGATTTTTAGAATGCGGACTTTTAAAAGCTACACAATAAATGCCAGCGCTGTGGGCAGCTTTTATTCCGCTGGTAGAATCTTCTATCACCATACAGTGTTTTGTAGATTCACCTGCAATTTCGGCGGCTCGTAAAAAGATTTCAGGATGTGGTTTGGATGCCGCTAAGCTAGCTCCCGAAATTTTACCTTTAAAATATTTATCTAAATCAAAACGGGTAAAAACATCGTTAATTGTTACTTCCGAGGCCGATGACGCCAATACCAATGTAATGCCGTTATTGTAGTAGTTTTTTATTAAGTCTAATACGCCCGGTAATAAATCTAAATCGGGATCGTTTAAGAACAGCGATTTAAAAGCTTGTCTTTTTAGTTGTACCAATTCTTCTGGTTGATGTGGCAAATTAAAATGATCGCAGATGCCCTTACAGGTGTTAATAGTAGATCGCCCTGTGTAGGTTTGGTAGTGTTCTAATGGTACTTCTACACCAATGGCTTCAAACATATTGTAATAGGCTTTAAAATGTAAAGGTTCTGTGTTAACAATAACACCATCCATGTCGAATAAAACAGCTTTTAGCATCTTTTTTTTATTTGCGAAGATAAAAAAGACATTGGTTTAGTATTCATTTTTTAAGAAATAGTATGAGTTTTAGAGTGCTAAGCTATGTAAATGATGTAATTTTGAAGTTTAAACGATTTCCATGGCAAAAAAAGGACACGCAAAAAACACAAAAAACAAAGCTAAACATGCTAAGTTGATGGCGCGGAAGAAGAATAAGCAAAAATCAGAACAGCAGCTGCGGGAAGAGCGGTTAAAAGCCATAATACAACAAGCCAACAGTACTCAAATAAATTAATACCTTATGATGTGTCCCTGTGGAAGTGATTTAAATTACAAAGACTGTTGCGAAATAGCCCACAATAATATTATGGATGTAAAAACGGCAGAAGCTTTAATGCGTTCTAGATATTCAGCTTTTGTTTTGGCTAACGGTAATTATTTAATGGAGAGCCATTATAAAACGACGCGGCCTGTTAAAGAAAAAAAAGCGATTGTAAATTGGGCAAAATCTGTTAATTGGATAAGTTTAGAAGTACTAAAAACGACCAATGGCAAAGCAACCGATACATCGGGAACTGTAGAGTTTAAAGCCGTTTACCAAGAGTGGGGGAAACTGGAAGTTATACACGAAAACTCTAAATTTATTAAAGAAAACGGATGTTGGTTTTATGTGTCTGCTGTGTAATTATTTTAAAATGGCATAACCAAAATTCACGCTAAAATCTACACACCAAACAACAAGATGGTTGTAAGTAGTTAAGTCAATATCATCAGGGAGATCGTAAGTATAGTTACCGTCTAATCCTTTTAGAATACCTAAAGATACATAATCGGTTACCTCTAAGTCTGTTGTTAAATAAAGTTCTAAAAGAGGCCCGTCATCCGATTTAAAATCATTGAGTTGTAATGTGCTCATGTCTGCACTTACAATTGCAGTGCCAGAAGTAGGGTGGGCGACTGAAACAAAATCACCCATAAGTTCTGTGTTTTGGTCAGGATCCATATTGTTAGAACTATCATCGTCGCTAGAACAGCCTAAAAATGTAATTACTAAAAATAAAGCTAGGATATTAATTTTCATAATATGTGGTTTAAATGGTTGGTTTAGAAAGTAGTCGAACCTGAAAGTTAAAGCTTACAGAATTATGGTTTTGCTACTATTTTTTCGCAAATAAGCACTAATTTCTTAGAGTTGTAATCGGTTGTAAAAAACAGATATAAATCACCACCATCTTTAATTTTCAATTTTTTTCTTAGCTGTTCTACTGTTTCAGGGAAATTTCTAGTGGTTATATTGGCTTTGTTTATGTTTTCTTTTTGAAGTGTTTTCTTGTTGTAATCTAAAGTTTTAAGCACTTTAAAACTACGGCCAGGAAACTCAATATATTGCTCTGAAGTGTATAAATGCGAATGCTTATGCAGCTTATAAATTTGTAATTGATTAGCCACTGCATTAAACCCCCCAGATTTTAATATGGCAGCGTTGGGTTCGTATATAAAATGTAAAGGCGTGTGGTATTCTGCTTCAAAGCGGCTTTCATCCTCGGGCAAAAAGTTAAACGTCTCGGTGTGAGTTTTTGTAATATTAGTTGTGCAAATGCTGAAATCTGCTGTCTGGGCATCACGCTCTAAAATCCAGAGCAATTCTTTAACCTCGTTGTTTACTGCAACAATATGCAGGTTTTTTACATGTTTTAATTCGTTATAACCTATAGTAATGTCTAGCAGCGGAGAGGTTTTAACTAAAATATGTTTAGATTTCGAAAATAAAAATGATAGGTGTTCGGGTACATTAGGCATGCAATCGTTTAAAAAAAACACTTTGCCTTTGCTGTCATGCCGTCTGGAAGGATCTATATAAATCCAATCGAAAGTTTCGTTTGTAGCTTTTAAATATGCTAAACCATCGGTTGCAATAGTTTTAATATTTGCATTTAACTGTGTGTAATTGTGGGCAACTATTTTGCTTAAATCTTCATTGATTTCACAATGGGTTACTTGGTCGAAGTGTTTGGAGAATGCAAGGCAATCTACCCCGAAGCCTCCTGTAATATCTATTATAGAATTTCCCGAAATTAAAGCAGCTTTGTAGTTGGCTGTAATTTCTGAAGAGGTTTGCTCTATATTTAATTTATTTGGATAGTAAATACCTGGCGTGTGGTACCAACTTGGCAGTTTTTTAAAACAACGCTTTTTAGCTTCAATTTGCTCTATAATGTCGCGTGTATCTAAATATTCAAACGGTGGTTTTTTTAAAAGGATACTGGCTGCGATAGTATTTAAATTTTCATTTATAAAATATTGAACTTCAGTATTTAATATGTCTTTATTCAAATAGTTACTATAGGTTTTTAGTTAGGTGCTTTACAATTTTATTTTCAGATAAAAATTCTTTTAAAATTACTTTTAAAGCGGTGTAAGCTGGTACGGCAATAACCATACCTATAATTCCGAATAAAATGCCTGCGATTATAATTACCAAAAAGATTTCTAATGGGTGAGATTTTACGCTTCTAGAAAAAATAATAGGCTGACTAAAAAAGTTGTCGATTAATTGCGCGATACCAAAACCAATAAGTACGTAAATAGTTGTTGGAAGTATTACACTAAAGTCTTCTTGTAAATTGCTCGACATGGTTAAAACAGCCATTAAAATAGCACTAATTAGTGGCCCAATGTATGGTATTAAGTTTAATAGTGCACATAAAAAAGCTATTACTATGGCATTGTTAATTCCGAAAATAAACAAGACAATAGAGTAAATAACGAATAAAATTGAAATTTGTATAAGTAAACCAATAAAATATCTTGAAAGTAATTCTTTAATGGTGTGTAGCGAATTTCGTAAGCGCGATTGTTTAGAATCTGGTATTAATACCATAAAACTATCTTCTAACAAGCGTCTGTCTTTAAGTAAAAAGAACGAAATAAATAACACAGAAAAGAAACCAATACTAAACGATCCAAAGCCACTTAATAACGAATTGAGAAATTCTGGTATTGCAGAATAGTTAATTTTAGATAGTAAATGGTAATTGTCTAAAGACTCTTCTAAATAAATATGTTTATGTTGTAAGTAAGTCGCAACTTGCTTATACACGTTATTTAAGCTCCCTTGTAATTTTTCTAAGTTTAAGAGTGAAAGGTTATGGCCTTGTTCTACTACTAGTGGAATAAACAATAAAATAAGCCCGATAAATAAGCTAACAAAAATGAACATGGTTAAAATTACCGCCACGTTATCGTTAAACTTGAGTTTATTTTTAAACAATCGCACTAAAGGACCGCCAACCAAAGATGTCACGGCGGCGATTACCAAATAAACAATAACAGATTGTATTTTATATAAAAAAAACAGAAAAATGAGCACAACAACTATAGTTAGTAAGGCTCTTAAAATACCGTTAGCAATTATTTTTGAATTCATAAAACAAATATAAATAAACTGTTATTGAATTTGTTTGGTTATTTCGTATAAAATAATGCTGGTAGCTTGTACTACATTCATACTACTATTTTGCCCAAACATATCAATATGTATAACCTGGTCTGCTAGTTCTAATATGCTTTCCGATACTCCAAAATTTTCATCGCCAATAACAATGGCTATGGGTTTTGTGTTGGTGAATATTGCTGTTTTTAAAGAGGAACTGTTTTTAGTGATTTCTAAAACTACAATGGTGTAGCCTTTTTGTTTTAAGTCGGTAACTACATCTGAAGCATCGGTTTCGATAGAAAATGAAACTGCTTTTTCTGTAGACCGTGAGGTTTTTGTTATTTTGCGACCTAATTGAATTTGCGTTCCACAAAGCGCTAAATGTTCCACACCAAAAGCATCGGCAGTTCTAAATAAACTACCAATATTAGGGGCGTTGGTAACGTTGTCGCAAACTAAAGTTATGGGAAAGGTTTTCTTGTCGAAATTTGTATTGTAATAATTCAGTTGTTCCATAACGCTAATTATTGAATACGTAATAGATAATGTTTGCGCCCATTTTTAAAGCTTTATTGCGAACTTCTGGCGGATCGTTATGAATGGCCTCGTCTTCCCAGCCATCGCCTAAATCACTTTCAAAAGTAAATAATACTATCATGCGTTCTTTATGGAATAATGCTAAAGCTTGCGGACGTTTACCATCGTGTTCATGGATTTTTGGCAAGCCTTCTGGAAATGCATAGGGCTTCTGAAAAATAGCATGGTTTGCAGGTAATTCTACCCAATCTTGGTTGGGAAATACGTCTTTTAATGCTTTAGTAATATAAGGTTGCAATCCATAATTGTCGTCTATGTGAAGAAAGCCGCCAGAAACAAGATAATTCTTAAGGTTAATTTTGTCGTCTTCATCAAAAAAAACATTACCATGTCCAGTCATGTGTATAAAGGGATATCTAAAAATATCTGGACTGGACGGCTCTACAGCTTCTATTTTAGGCGAAATTCTTGTGCTGATGTTCGCGTTACAAAAAGCTACTAAATTTGGTAACGCAGTTGGGTTGCTGTACCAATCGCCACCACCTTTATAATGTAAAACGGCGATGTCTTGTGCCTGCAATGTAGTATGTAAGATTCCTAAAATAATAAAGAAGAATACTCTCATGCTTCGGGTTCGTTAATTAAAGCTGCCGTATGGCAGGCTACTATAGCAGCAGTTTCTGTACGTAATCGCGTGTTGCCCAATGCTACGGGTTTAAAATTGTTTTTTAGTGCAAGAGCGATTTCCTGAGTGCTAAAATCGCCTTCTGGACCTATTAAAATGGTAATATCCGTATTAGGGTTTAGGCTGTGTTTAAGCGATGTTTTTTGAGTTTCTTCGCAATGCGCAATAAATTTTTGACCTTCAAAAGGCGCAGCTATAAAATCTTTAAAGGAGGTTGGAGCATTTAAAACAGGCATGTAATAATGCAACGACTGTTTCATGGCCGATTGTAAAATTTTTTCAAAACGCTCTAGTTTTACCACTTTACGTTCGCTATGGTCGCAAATAATAGGCGTAATAGTGTCTATACCTATTTCGGTAGCTTTTTCTAAAAACCATTCGTAGCGATCGTTCATTTTTGTTGGTGCGACAGCTAAATGCACGCGATATGGTTTTGGGTGTTGAAATGTTTTTTCTGTAATAACAGCTAAACAATTTCGTATATCCGCCAAAGTAAGTTTTACGTTAAACAACCAGCCATTACCATTGGTTACCTGCAACATATCGCCATTGGTTTTTCGTAATACCTTAATAATATGTCGGCTTTCATCTTTCGAGAACGCGAGTTCTTGCGAATTTTCGGTAATGTCTGGATTGTAAAATAATTGCATGTTTAAATGGCTTCGGTTACTTTAAGCACTTTAATTTCTTCAATAGGTTTTGGTGCTTCAGTCCTTAAAATTACATAATGCCATTTTTTAGACGAAATATTTACGGTAAAAAGTTTGTTAGGGTAGTGGTTTTTGTCGTTTCCTATAACTTCTTCTTCAAATTCTTTAGGCATATCGCCGCTTGTAAACCAACCCGTGTCGCCACCTCTTGATGCATTTTTATCCATAGAAAATTGTTTGGCTAAATCACGAAAAGGAACGCCTTGGTCGAATTTAGAAAAAATGGTTTGTCTGTAACGTTTTAGTTCGTAATCGGTAAGTCCTTCGCTGTCAATAAAAATATAGCTTACACGGTAATACATAACGTTGTCTTTTTGAATGACTTTATAGGTGGTTTTTTCAAAACCATTTTCGTACACTTTGCTTCCGCCTAAAGATAATTTAAATAAATCTTTAGTCATGTTCGTGTCGTGTTTTTCTTGATTAAAGGTGTAGATTTTACCTCTATAGGCTTTGTTGCTTTTTATAAAACGTTCGGCTTGTGCTGTTGTGGTAATACTGTCTAAAGTTGATTGATTTTTCTTTTGGGCTAGACATAACATAGAGGCCGAAACAGCTCCTATGAAAAGGATGTGTTTTAACATGAGTAGGTTAGGGATTTTGGGGTTAAAATTGTAATTAATTTGGACTACAATAATACTATATTTAGTCTATTTTTAATAGTATTTATTACAATTTTAATCGTGCGGAAGCCGAAATATTTGAGTCTGAAAAATCTTGCTCTAAATATTTTAAATAGCCTACTATGGCTATCATGGCAGCGTTATCTGTAGTGAATTCAAATTTAGGAACATAGGTGGTCCAGCCAAATTTATGCTCTCCATCTTTTAATGCTTTTCGTATGCCTGAATTTGCTGAAACTCCGCCGCCAATAGCAATATGCTTAATACCTGTTTGTTTAGATGCTTTTTTTAATTTATCAATTAAAATACCAATAATGGTGTATTGAATAGACGCACAGATATCGTTAAGTCGCTCTGAAATAAAATTAGGATTGGCCTTAGTTTCTTTTTGAATAAAATATAAAATGGCTGTTTTAAGTCCAGAAAAACTAAAGTTCAATCCATCTACTTTAGGTTTTGTAAATGAGAAAGCTTTGGGGTTACCTAATTGTGCGCGTTTATCGATTTCTGGTCCGGCAGGGTAGCCCAAACCTAAAATTTTACCACTTTTATCGTAAGCTTCACCTACAGCATCGTCTATGGTTTCTCCAATAACTTCCATGTTAAAGTAGCTATTCACTTTAACAATTTGAGTGTGTCCGCCAGAAATAGTCATCGCTAAAAACGGGAAAGGTGGTTTTTTAAAGCCTTCCTCATCTATAAAGTGAGCCAAAATATGTGCTTGCATGTGGTTAACATCTATTAACGGAATGTTTAATCCCAACGCTAACGACTTGGCAAAAGAGGTTCCTACCAATAGCGACCCCATAAGTCCTGGGCCTCGGGTAAAGGCAATAGCGTGCAATTGGTCTTTAGTAATATTGGCTTTCGCTAAGGCTTGGTGTACAACGGGTACGATGTTTTGTTGATGTGCTCTAGAGGCTAATTCAGGCACTACACCACCATATGCTTCGTGAATACTTTGGTTAGCCACAACATTGCTTAATATTTTGCCGTTATGTATTACAGACGCTGCTGTATCGTCGCAAGAAGACTCAATTCCCAGGATGTAGATATTTTCTGAAAGCATTCGATTATATTAGAAGCAATTATTGTTATTTTTGGCTCAAAGTTATAACTTTAAAACGTATCAAAAAATTTTTAAAAATACTATCTAAATTAGTAGCCATTGTCTTGCTGCTATTTATCATTTTGGTGTTGGTTTTGGCCATACCTGGTGTGCAGACCAGATTGGGTAAATATGCGACTTCCAGACTAAATGAATCTTTTCATACACGTATCAATATTGGTGCTGTAGGTCTTCATTTTAATGGCGATGTACAAATTAAAAATGTTTATATAGAGGATTATAAGCAAGATACCCTAATTAGTGCTAAGATGCTGGAAACTCATATTGTGAATTTTAGGAATTTATATAACGGCAGGTTAGTGTTTTCGGACATTGCTTTAAGTAATGTTAATTTTAATATTAAAACATATAAAGGAGAAACAGAGAGTAATTTAGATGTGTTTGTGTCTCGTTTTGATGACGATAATAACGACGATACTCCGAGTAATTTTTTATTGTCGTCTAGCGACGTTTCTATTTATAAAGGCAAGTTTACCTTTACAAACGAAAATCTGGAACACCCCGAGGTGTTGATTTTTAATGATATTACTATAAATGCTTCAAATTTTTTAATTCATGGTCCAAAAGTTTCTGCGCGAATTAACACCTTAGAATTTACAGATAGCAGAGGCTTGCATGTAGATAATATGAGTACCAACTTCGCTTATACTTTAAACGACATCACATTTGCTGATTTAGATTTAAAAACAGCAGATTCTAATTTGCAGGGCGATGTTAAATTTGAGTTTAATAGAGAAGACCTTCAGTATTTTACAGATAAAGTTCAGGTAAACGCCAACATTACTTCGGCCGATTTGGCTTTAAGCGATCTCAATTATTTTTATAATGAGTTTGGAGTCAACCAAAGAGCCATTTTTAATGTGTTGTTAACAGGTACTTTAAACGATTTACAATTAAACGATTTAAACTTAAAAACCAATACCAATTCTAGAATTGTTGGCGATATTAATTTTAAAAACCTGTTTAGTAAAGATGCTTCTGGTTTTTATATGAAAGGTCAGTTCAACAGGCTGTCGTCTACATATTTCGATCTCGTAAAGTTACTGCCCAATTTATTGGGTAAAACCATTCCGTCGTCTTTCGACAGGTTGGGGCATTTTAATATTACGGGGCAAAGCGAAATAACTACCTCTAAAATAAATGCCAAACTAAATATTAATACCGATTTAGGAGTAATAGAATCCGATTTGCAGCTTACCAATATCAATCAAATTGATAAGGCGTCTTATAAAGGTAATATTGTGGTTACCGATTTTGATTTAGGGGCTTATTTAGATAATCCGAAGTTTTTTAAAACGTCTTTAGATTTAGATGTTGACGGTAGCGGATTTACAGATAAAAACATAGATACTAAAGTAAACGGACAGGTTTATTATTTAGATTTTAATAACTATTCCTATAAAGACATTGAAGTTTCTGGTAATTTTAAAAGCAGCAAATACAACGGGAAACTGGTTAGTAACGACGAGAATTTTAAACTTAATTTTGATGGTTTAGCTGATTTTTCAAGACGAATAAAAACTGTAGATTTTATAGCCGATATTAAGTACGCTAACTTTAGGGCTTTAAATTTTGTTACCAAAGACACCATTTCTATGTTTAAAGGTAATGTAGAAATCGTGGCAGGAGGTACCTCTATAAACGATGTAGAAGGTATTATTTCGTTTACAGATTCAAATTATTATAACGAAAACGATAACTATTTTTTTGATGATTTTACCATAACATCTACTTTTAAAGATACTATTAGGCATGTAAAGGTTAATTCGCCAGATATTATTGAAGGTGAAATGGTTGGATATTTTAAATTTAGAGATATTGGTAAATTACTTAAAAATGCGGTAGGTAGCATATATAGTAATTTCGAGCAGATTCCCTTAAAAGAAAATCAGTTTTTCGATTTCAATTTTAAAATCTATAACAAAATAGTAGAAGTGTTTTATCCTAATATCGAGTTGGGTAAAAATACGTATATAAAAGGGCATGTGCAGAGCGACGACAATAAATTAAACCTTACTTTTAGGTCGCCCGAAATAAAATTGTACGATTACTTTGCTAGTAACATACAATTGGATGTCGATAATAAAAATCCGCTTTTTAATACCTATCTGGAAGTAGATAGCATAAATACAAAACTGTACGATATTTCTAAATTCAGTTTAGTAAATGTAACCCTAAACGATACGCTTTATATGCGTACAGAGTTTAAAGGAGGTAAAGAAAATAAAGATGCGTATAACATCAATTTCTATCATACCATAAATACCGATAATAAAAACGTTTTAGGATTTACAAGTTCCGATGTAACGTTTAAAAATAATGTATGGACGGTTAACAAAAACAAGGATACTCTAAATAAGGTTATTTTTTCTAACGATTTTAAGGATATTAATGTCCATAAACTCGACATGGTTTATGGTAACGAAGAAATTTATTTAAATGGTTTTTTAATCGATTCTACCGAAAAAGATATAGAGCTTACTTTTAAAGACGTAAACTTAGAACATGTTCTGCCCGATTTAGATAGTTTAAAACTTAAAGGTGTTTTAAATGGCGACATCGATATTTTACAACAAAAAGGGCATTATTTACCAAGTTCTAATGTAATAATAGATAGTTTAGAGGTTAACGATTTTGTTTTAGGGTCTTTTGAAGGAAATATTTCTGCCAACGAAAATTTAACGAGGTATTATGTGGATGCTAAAATTAAAAATGATGCAGATAGAACCTTTACAGCAATCGGTTATATAGATGCCTTAAACAATCAATCGTATATCGATGTCGATTTAAGGTTTGATGCTTTTAATTTAAGACCATTTAGTCCTTTAGGTAAAGATGTTATTAGCGATATTCGGGGTTATGTTTCTGGCGAAGCTAAATTAATAGGTAATCTTAATCACCCAGCAATTGAAGGCGATTTAAAACTTCGGGAGGCGGGTTTGCTAATTCCATTATTAAATACGAATTATGATTTCGAAGACGGTTCGCGGGTGGTTTTAAGAAATCAAGAATTCATTTTCGATAAGATAAAACTTACAGATCAAGCTTATCAAACCAAAGGCGTATTGGCTGGGTTTATAAAACATGATAATTTCGATGATTGGGAGCTCGGTATCGATTTAAGCACCGACAGATTATTGGTTTTAAATACCGATGATTCGGAAGACGCCCTGTATTACGGAACAGGATTTATTGGTGGTACAGCAACTATTTATGGGCCTACCGACGAGCTGGTTATTTCTGTTGATGGCGCAACTAAAGAAGGAACGGTATTTAAAATTCCTATGAGCGATTCCGAATCTTTTGGCGACAATACGTTTATTCATTTTTTAAGTGAAGAAGAAAAACAAGCAAAACTTGAAGGAAAGTCGTTTTTAGTTAAAGATTTAAAAGGATTAGAGTTAGACTTCGATTTGGATGTCGATAAAAATGCTGAAATCGAAATTGTAATGGACAGGAATTCGGGAAGTACTATAAAAGGACGCGGTATTGGAGGGCTTTTAATAGAAATAAACACCAACGGAAAATTTAATATTTATGGCGACTTTTCGGTATTTAATGGGGTGTATAATTTTATGTATGGTGGTTTAGTGCAAAAAGAGTTTATAGTAGAACCAGGAGGGACCTTGGCTTGGGATGGGAATCCGCTTGGTGCGCGAATAAACATTAAAGCGATTTATAAAACGCAGGCCAATCCGTCGCCGTTACTAGATAATCCTATAAATAAAAGTATTCCTGTAAATGTAGAAATAGAGTTAACCGACCAATTGGAAAAACCCGAAGTAAATTTTGGTTTCGAGTTTCCTAATGTAAATTCTACCGTAAAATCGGAGTTAACCTATAGGTTAGAGTCTAAAGAAGACCGCGATAATCAGGCCTTATACCTCCTAACCACAGGATCTTTCGCCAGTGGTATTTCTGGAGTTAATCCTTACGGTACGCTAACAGAGCGCTTAAATGGTATAGTTAACGATCTGTTTTCTAAAGGCGATAATAAATTGAATATTGGATTAAATTACGAATTGGGCGAAAATAATCCAGACTACCAAACCGACGACAGATTTGGAGTAACCCTGCAAACACAAATTAGCGATCGGGTAATGATTAATGGAAATGTCGATGTACCTGTTGGTGGCGTTAGCCAAACAGTAATTGCAGGCGATATAGAAGTTAATTTCCTTTTAAATGACGAAGGTACTTTAACAGCTAATGTATTTAACCGTGAAAATAGTATTAGAGATTTCGGTGAAGAAATAGGGTATACCCAAGGTGTAGGTATTTCGTATAATGTAGATTTCGATACGTTTAAAGAATTGCTTCAAAAAATATTTTCAGGAAAAGCTCAAAATCAAGATCCTTCAGAAGTTCCGCAAGAGGAACAAAATCCTAGCTCGTCTTTACCAGAATTTATCATTATGAAAGACGAAAATTCAGCAGAAAATTAAATTGAAAAACAGCAATTATATTGAAATATGGAAAAGTTTTTAACTTTTTTTTAATTCAAACGTTATAGTTTTAACCGCTAAGTTAAAATGTACTAAAAGCAGTTTCATATGTAGTTTTTCTTTAGTAGTTTTACTGTAAATGAAAAAAAACATGTCGAAAACAATCAAAAAAATTGGTGTGTTAACCTCTGGAGGAGATGCTCCAGGAATGAACGCTGCCATCCGTTCGGTGGTAAGAACATGTGCTTATCACAAAATTGAATGTGCCGGAATTTATCGCGGATATCAAGGGATGATTGAAGGTGATTTTGTAATGATGGATGCACGTAGTGTAAAAGGAATAATTAATAAAGGAGGTACTATTTTAAAATCGGCAAGATCTAAAGAGTTTATGACTGTTGAAGGTCGTAAAAAAGCCTATGCCCAACTGCAAAAAGAAGGTATAGATGCCTTAGTGGTTATTGGCGGAGATGGTAGTTTTACAGGTGCCATGGTATTTAATAACGAGTTCGATTTTCCTGTAATGGGTATTCCTGGAACCATAGATAACGATATTTACGGCTCTACCCATACTTTAGGGTACGATACCGCACTAAATACTGTAGTAGAAGCAGTCGATAAAATTCGAGATACAGCAAGTTCGCACGACCGATTATTTTTTATAGAAGTAATGGGGCGCGATGTAGGCCATATTGCCCTAAACGTAGGTGTAGGAGCAGGAGCAGAAGAGGTATTAATACCAGAAGAAGATTTAGGTTTAGATCGTTTGTTAGACTCGTTGCGTCGCAGTAAAAAATCAGGAAAATCGTCTAGTATTGTTATAGTTGCGGAAGGCGATAAAATAGGAAAAAATGTATTCGAACTAAAAGACTATGTAGACGAAAACATGTCTGAATACGAAGTACGTGTATCTGTTTTAGGGCATATGCAACGTGGCGGATCTCCATCATGCTTCGATCGTGTTTTAGCGAGTAGAATGGGCGTGAAAGCAGTAGAAAGTTTGTTAGAAGGTAAAACAAGTTTAATGGTTGGTTTAATGAACGACCAAATGGCTCTTACACCTTTAGACCAAGCTATAAAAGGACAATCAAAAATTAACTTAGAATTACTACGTGTGTCAGATATCATGACCACTTAAACATTAAAACAAGAATATGTCAACATTAAAATTAGGAATTAACGGATTTGGTAGAATTGGTAGAATTGCCTTTAGAGCAACATTAAACAGACCAGATGTAGAAGTTGTAGCTATTAACGATTTGTTAGATGTTAACCATTTAGCATACTTATTAGAATACGATTCTGTTCACGGTAAGTTTGACGGAACAATAGAAGTAAAAGACGGACATTTAGTTGTAAACGGAAAGCACGTTAGAATTACAGCAGAAAAAGACCCAACACAATTAAAATGGGATGAAGCAGGAGTAGATATCGTTGCAGAATGTACAGGTATTTTTACAACTCTAGAAAAAGCAGATTACCACATTCAAGCTGGTGCTAAAAAAGTAGTTATCTCTGCACCTAGTGCCGATGCTCCAATGTTTGTAATGGGTGTTAACGACGAAAAATTAACAGCAGAACATACTATTGTATCTAATGCATCTTGTACTACTAACTGTTTGGCTCCTGTAGCGAAAGTGTTAGATGATAATTTTGGTATAGAAGAAGCTTTAATGACTACAGTTCACGCAACTACAGCTACACAAATGACTGTTGATGGGCCTTCTAGAAAAGACTGGAGAGGCGGACGTAGTGCTTTATTAAACATTATTCCAGCTTCAACAGGTGCTGCTAAAGCCGTAGGTAAAGTAATTCCAGAATTAAACGGTAAACTTACAGGTATGGCATTTAGAGTACCAACTGCCGATGTATCTGTAGTAGATTTAACTGTAAAAACTAAAAAAGACACTTCTTTAGAAGAAATTAAAGCTGCTTTTAAAGCTGCTTCCGAAGGACCTATGAATGGTGTTTTAGGCTATACAGACGAGTTAGTGGTTTCTCAAGACTTCGTTAGCGATGCACGCACAAGTATTTTTGATGCTGAAGCAGCTATCGAATTAAACTCTAAATTCTTCAAAGTAGTATCTTGGTACGATAACGAATTCGGATATTCAAATAAATTAATCGACTTAGCTCAAAAAGTTCACAGTTTATAATTTTCACTATAATATTCCGTAATTTTATAGCCATCAATTTGTGATGGAGATAATTTTACGGAATTTTTTTATATAAAATAATATGATTTTAATAGTTGACAGCGGGTCTACAAAATCTGATTGGATAGCAGTAGATAAAAACGGCAATCAGTTGTTCGAAAAAATACGAACAAGTGGTATTAATCCAGCCATTCTTTCAGAAAAAAAATTAAGAAAAATTATAAAGAAAAGCGAAGAGCTTAACGAGATTAAAGCACAGGTAACCCATGTGTTTTTTTATGGTGCTGGTTGCGGTACAGAAAATCCGAAACAACTTTTAAAAGGCATTTTAGAAGATTTCTTTTCTGGTGCTCAAGTAGAAGTTGATGAAGATACTATGGCAGCGGTATACGCTACAATAAGTGCTCCAGACGAAGCAGCTGTGGTTTGTATTTTGGGTACAGGGTCTAATTGCAGTTATTTTGATGGCTCTAAATTACACCAGCGTGTAAAATCTTTAGGATGGAGCTTGATGGACGATGCCAGCGGAAATTATTATGGCAAGCAATTAATTAGAGATTATTATTTTAATAAAATGCCAGAAACTATTCGTGTAGCTATGGCCGACAAATATAATCTTGAAGCCGATTATATAAAATACAACATTTATAAGCAGCCAAACCCGAATGCATTTTTAGCTAATTTTGCCGAGTTTATGTTTCTTAATAAAGACTCGGAATACATTAAGGAATTAATTAAAAAAGGCATTCGTTTATTTGCAGAGAATATGATTATGCAATATAAAGAAGAGTTAAAAACTGTTCCGGTACATTTTGCAGGATCGATTGCATTTTATGCGAAAGATGAAATTAAAGAAGTTGCAGAAGAATTAAATTTTAGAGTTGGTAATTTTACCAGACGCCCGATAGAAGGTTTAGCTAAGTTTCATACAAAGGATATCGATTAATGGAAATAGCGATTATTGCACACGATGGAAAAAAAGCTGAAATGGTTCAGTTTTTAAACGAAAATAGAGAAGTATTAGAGCAGAAACAAATTTCACTCATCTCTACAGGAACAACAGGGCAAAAAGTAGAAAAAGCAGGTTTTGAAGTTACACCGTATTTATCTGGTCCTTTAGGGGGAGATGCGCAAATAGCTGCTCGTGTTGCAGAAGGTTTGTGCCATATGGTGTTGTTTTTTAGAGATCCGTTAGAAAAGCATCCGCACGAACCCGATATTTTTATGCTAATGCGTATTTGCGATGTGCACGATGTGCCTTTAGCAACAAATCCAGCAACAGCCGCTTTATTAATTAAGGGGTTATAAAAACAAAAAAATTCTCGATAAGAGAATTTTTTTGTTTTAGGGTGAATTTTAAAACTTCATGGTTGTTCTTACATTAAAAACACGGGGTGTTAAATAATTAGGTATAGCATATTGTCTTTTGCTATACACATCGCGTACCCAAGTATTGGTTATTGAGTTTTGTACATCGAAAACATTAAAAATTTCGAAACCAACAGATAGGTATTTAAATGGTTTTCTCCAGCCGCTTTCAAAAGCATCGGTTTTATCTACAATAACATATTGCAGTCCTAAATCGGCACGTTTGTAATCTGGCAAGCGGCTTTGGTAATCGTAAGGATCTGCATAACTAGGCGATCCTCCTGGTAACCCTGTATTGTAAACCAAGTTTAAATACATTTTCATACTTGGTAATTTAGGCACATAGTCTTGAAATAAAGCTCCAAATTTTAAGCGTTGGTCTGTTGGTCTGGCAATATACCCTCTGTCGTTTATATTTTCTTCGGTTTTTAAATAACCAAAACTAAACCACGATTCGGTGCCTGGAACAAATTCGCCGTTTAATCGTAAATCTAGACCGTAAGCATAAGCTTCTGCAATATTGGCTGCCCGATATCTTATGCGTACATTTTCAATAGTATAAGGGTTAACGTCGGTTAATTTTTTATAATAGGCTTCTGTAGTTAATTTAAAAGGGCGTTCCCACATATTAAAGCTATAGTCGTTCCCTGCTACAAAATGTATAGATTTTTGGGCTTTAACAATGGGATTTACAGTTCCCGTAGAATCTCGGAGTTCTCTGTAAAACGGTGGCTGATAATACAAACCTCCCGAAACCCGAAACAACATGTCGTGTTTCCAGTCTGGTTTAATGGCAAATTGTGCTCTGGGACTTACTACAGTTTGGGCGTTGCTTTTAATGCCAGCATCGTTAACATCCCAGGTGTGCGAACGTAAGCCTGCATTGGCCCAAATGTCGTGGTTACCCCACTGAAAGCGTCGACTCCATTGTAAGTATGCTTGTACGCGTTGTATAGTGGTGTGGTTGGTAGCTCTAACATTTTCGAATGTGACCAATGGCCCTTCATAAGGTTGATAAGGCTGATTGTTAGGGACTCTAAATTTTGGGGGGTTGATGGAGAATCCCGCCGAATCGATAACTTCCCATTCTACCAAACGGTCTCTAATATCTTCGTTGGTATATTTTACAGACCATTCAAAATCGTTGTCATTTAATTTGTAGCTCCCTTTATGTTCAATATTGGTAATGAAAGCATCTAAGTCGTTGCGACCATGATTGAGTTGGCTGCCTATACCTTCACTAAATTCTACTTCACCTAAATTTTCGTCGCCAATATTACTGTTAACTTCTCCTAGACGGTATTGTGCAAGAATATCGAAATATTCTTCTTCTGTCGTGTGGTATGCAGACCCTGTAAGGTGTAGTTTTAGGTTGTCGTTAGCAACGTAGCTGGCTTGCAGCGCCCCAAATAAAGTTTGATAAGCATCTTTTTCTTGTCCGTCATAATACACCAATAAGGCTAACGGATTGTCTATGGTTCCAAAGTTAGTTTGGCGCGTTTCGGGTTCGTAATTGTATTTGTTTATAGAGGCATTACCTAAAAAGCTAACACTAAATTTATCTGTAAACCTGTAGGTTAAATAACTTTGTATGTCGGCAAAAGTAGGATCGTAGTTGGTTTGCGTTTCTTTTGCATTTACCAGTAAACTGTTATCGCGGTAGCGCATACCTACTATACCCGTAAATTTTGAGTCTTTGCTAATGCCTTCAACAGAAAGACTTCCGCCTAACAAACTTAAATCGGCATTTACGGCAAAATCTACAGGTTTTCTATAAGTTATATCTAAAACAGAGGATAGTTTGTCTCCAAATTTAGCTTGAAAACCTCCTGCCGAAAAATCGACATTATGCACCATATCGGTATTTACAAAACTTAAACCTTCTTGCTGTCCTGAACGTATTAAAAATGGTCTGTAAACTTCTATGCCATTTACATAAACTAAATTTTCGTCGTAATTACCACCACGCACCGAGTATTGCGTGCTTAACTCGTTATTGTTGCTAACTCCTGGAAGGGTGGCTAAAATATTTTCGACACCTTGATTGGCGCCAGGGATATTCCTTATTGTTGTGGGGTTGAGAGTTACAATACCTTCGGCTTCCTTTTTGTTGCTTCCCGAAAGTACAACGGTAGCAATTTGCTCTATGTTTGCACTCACAACTGGATTAAATTCGAAAACTTCTCCTGTTTTTAAATAAAATTGTGCCGTTACACTTTTGTAGGATAAATGCGAAAATTGAACGGTTATGTTTTGATTGCTTGGTATGTTTAATTGATAAAAACCGTTTTCGTTAGTAAGTGTGCCGTCTTCATTAGCTTTAATACTAACATTACTTATAGGTTGATGTGCATCGTCTAAAATAATACCTTGTAGTGTTCCCATTTGCGAGAAACAGAAAAAGGGGCATAAAAAATATATTACGTTTAAAACGAAACGTTTGGTAGTATTTGTGTTGTTCATTTATTTTCTGTAAAACATAGCTTCAAATGTAGAACTATTTCCAACATTATCTGTAACAATAAGTTTTAAATTGTTTTTAGTTTCTGTGCTTACGGCATCATTAAAATCGTAAGTTAGCAATTTGGTTTTGTAATCGTATTCCAATAAAATCCATTTTCCGTTAATAGTGCCTCTAAAATTAGAAATTCCAGACAAATCATCTTCAATTTTAAATTTTAAATAGCGGTAATTGCTTAACCATTTACCATCACTAAAATTTACTGGTGTAATTACGGGGTTTTTAGTGTCCGAAACCACCGTATATACCCCTAAGTCTTTACTAAACGTAGTTAATGTATTTTCGGTTCTGGTTGTGGTGCTGTAGTATGGTCTTTTTTTGTATCCTACCAATTCTGCAATAAACAATTTGTCTTTATCGGCGTCTTGATATTTAGAAATATCGAAATCTATTTTAAACGACTTTCTTGCAGCTTCACTTATCGGTAAAAGCGTTACCGTGTCGTTAGATACTTTAAAGTCTAAGAAAAAGTCGTTATAAAATGTGTTTTTGTAAAAAGTTACGGCAACGTTTTTTTCGTTTAGAGTTGTGGTTTCGTTTTCGTATATATAATAAGGTGTCTTTACAGGTTCTTTTTTTACAGTAGAATTGTTTTTTTTACCATCTATTTGCACCGTAATATTGGTATTGTTATTGTTAAAATCGCTTATTTTAATTTTATAAACCACAGCTGTACTATCCTGAATATTTAAATATCCTTGGTTAATGGTGTTTTTGTACATGCTTAAACCATTGTTTGTGTCGATATATAATTTTTGGATGCGATCTTTTTTGTGTTTATAAGTATCGTAGTCTATAAGCCTGTTAATATCTCTGGTTTCATCAAACGAAAATGTTTTGAAATCTATTTCAAAATTCAAGCTTCCGTTGGTAAATGTTTGGATGTTGTATACACCGTTTTTATTAGCCGCTAAATCTTGTCGATCTACAGTTTCTACCCCAAAACCTATTGTGCCGGAAGCCGCTATAGGTTCGGTCGTAAAATTGCCATCGGGTTGCGGTACAAGTCTTATGTTTTGTTTGGTTTTAGAACCATTAATCTCGGCATCATCGCTAATGGGGTATGCCACCAAAGTAGAAACAATGGGTTTAGAGGTGTCTTTAGTGTTAATACCAAATAACATTGGGTTTATGGGGTGTTCGTTTTTATCGCGGATTTCAAAATGTAAATGCGGACCACCAGAACTTCCCGTGTTGCCACTATAAGCAATTAATTCGCCCTGTTCTACAAGCAAAGCTTTAATTGGCGGAAAAAGCTCGATCTCGAAAGATTCTTTCTCGTATTGCCTTTCTTTTAAATAAGTCTCTAATTTTGGTGCTAATTTTTGAAGATGCGCATACACTGTGGTATATCCGTTGGGGTGAGTAATATATACAGCCTTGCCATATCCAAAAGGAGATATTTTAATACGACTTACAAAACCACTCGCAGAAGCCACAACATCTAAACCCTGACGTTGTTGTGTTTTTATATCCATTCCAGAATGAAAATGATTGGAGCGTAATTCGGCAAATGTGCCAGCAAGCACTATAGGTATATTTAAAGGATTTATAAAATAGTCTTGTGGATACGGATTCTGGGCAACTAAAAGAACAGGAATCAAAAAAAGACTTATAAAAAGGGTTTTCATGCACATGTAATTGAGGTACTAAAGTAGTTATTTGAAGCCAATATGCAAAGTTTAAACCTAGAGACAAACTACATAATGTTGATAATGAGGAAGAACAAACTATTTTTAATTTTATGCTAAAAACAATTGTTATTTTTACTCAGGAAACTTAACTTTGTGAGATAAGTATGGTATTTGTAAATGAGTAATATTGAAGAAATTGTAAATGCTCTTGAAGAAAAAATTAGCAAAATGCTTCATAAACTAGACGTTTTAAAGCAAAGCAATGCTAAATTACAAGAGGATTTAAACCAATCTCGCCAACGCATTCAAATCCAAAAACAAGAAATCGAATCTTGGGAGGATAAATACGAGGCGCTCAAAATTGCAAAAAGCATGCTTGGCAGTGACGAAAATAAAAGAGAAACAAAGCTTAAAATAAATTCATTAATACGAGAGATAGACTATTGTATAGCACAACTCTCAGAATAATGCAATCAAGAGAAGGATGTAATGTCGGAAATGCTTAAAATTAAACTTTCTATTGCTAATAGGGTGTACCCGTTAACAATTGCTCCAGAGCAAGAGGAAGGTTTGCGTAAAGCAGCGAAGAACATAGAAACAATGATTGCAAAATTTGAGCAAAGTTATTCTGTTAGAGATAAACAAGATGTATTGGCCATGTGTGCCTTACAATTTGCAACTCAAGTAGAACAAAAACAAATAGATAAAGAGGTTGTAAGCGAGCAAGTAGAGCATAAATTAAATGCTTTAAACGCATTGCTTCACGAGCAGCTAAACTCTTAAACGGTCTTTAAAATAAACAAAGTTACTGCCTGTATTGGTTATTATTTTTGATAAACTCAACGTTAATTCTTTAAAGAGGGTGAGTTTAAGTTGTAAAAGCAAGCCGTCTAGAACGGATCCTTGATCAGCTTGTTAGCCCTAAACTTGTTTTTAAGGAGTTTATACAAAATCATCTGCCGGTACAGGCTTTTTTTATATATATTATTAATACTAACTGAACATGGATAACTCAATTATATTAATTGCAGGAGGAACGCTATTAGGCGTAATTATCGGCTTTATCATAGCCAAGACATTAGAGAAAAACAATGCATCAAAAGTAATTTCTGGAGCGAAATCAGAAGCCGAAAAAATTATTAAAGATGCGAACAATGAAGGCGAGTCTATTAAAAAAGACAAAATCTTACAAGCAAAAGAAAAATTTATAGAGCTAAAATCGGAGCATGAAAAAGTAATTTTAGCCCGCGATAAAAAAATGGCAGATGCCGAAAAACGTACTCGTGATAAAGAGTCGCAGGTATCTAACGAATTATCTAAAAGTAAAAAATTAAACGCTGAGTTAGAAAAGAAATCTAACGACTACAATCAGCGTATGGACTATTTAGATAAGAAGCAAGAAGAAATAGAACGTTTGCATAAGGGGCAAATAGAACAATTGGAAGTGATTTCTAGTTTATCGGCCGAAGAAGCAAAATCTCAATTAATAGAATCGCTTAAGGGCGAAGCTAAAAACGATGCTTTAGCCTATATTCAAGATACTTTAGAAGAAGCTAAACTTACAGCACAACAAGAGGCTCGAAAAGTAATTATTAACACGATTCAACGTATTGGTACAGAAGAAGCCGTAGACAACTGTGTGTCTGTATTTAATATTGAATCTGATGACGTTAAAGGACGAATTATTGGTCGTGAAGGTCGTAATATTCGTGCCATTGAAGCTGCTACAGGTGTAGAAATTATAGTAGACGATACTCCGGAAGCTATTATTTTATCGTGTTTTGATTCTGTGCGTCGCGAGGTAGCGCGTTTATCGCTTCATAAATTAGTAACCGATGGACGTATTCACCCAGCACGTATCGAAGAGGTCGTGAAGAAAACCAGAAAGCAGATCGAGCAAGAAATTATAGAAGTTGGTAAACGTACCGTTATAGATTTAGGAATTCATAATTTACATCCAGAGTTAATTAAGGTTGTAGGACGTATGAAGTATCGTTCGTCTTATGGTCAGAATTTATTACAACACTCTCGCGAGGTTGCGAAGTTATGTGGTATTATGGCTGCAGAATTAGGATTAAATCCTAAATTAGCTAAGCGTGCAGGCTTATTGCACGATATTGGTAAAGTGCCAGATGCCGAAGCCGATATGGAAACACCTCACGCTATTTTAGGAATGCAATGGGCTGAAAAATATGGCGAAAAAGACGATGTGATTAACGCTATTGGAGCCCACCACGACGAAATTGAAATGAAATCGCTTCTAGCTCCAATAGTACAGGTTTGCGATGCGATATCTGGTGCACGACCAGGAGCAAGACGTCAAGTGTTAGATAGTTATATCCAACGTTTAAAAGATTTAGAAGATATTGCTTTTGGTTTTACAGGTGTTAAAAAGGCTTATGCAATTCAGGCGGGTAGAGAACTGCGTGTTATTGTTGAAAGCGAAAAGGTAAACGACCAACATGCAGCAGATTTGTCGTTTAATATTTCTCAGAAAATTCAAACGGATATGACTTATCCAGGGCAAGTAAAAGTTACGGTAATTAGAGAAACAAGAGCTGTAAATATTGCGAAATAAACTTTTGCAAAGCGCAAGTGTTTAATATCTAATTGTTTAAAAATAAATATCAGAAAAACGTCATTCTTATTGAGTGACGTTTTTTTTTACCTTAAAACCCTTCAAAAACGCCTAAGCCGAATAGAGCAAAGTCGTATTTTACAGGGTCAATTGGGTCTATTTCTCTTAAATGATGGTCTAATTCCGTTAATGCTTTGGCATCATTTTGTTTTCTTGTCAATAAGCCTAATTTTCGAGCTACATTACCAGAATGCACATCTAACGGACAAGATAAAAGTGAAGGAGAAATACTTTTCCAAATTCCAAAATCTACACCAGCATGGTCTTGCCTAACCATCCATCTTAAAAACATATTAATGCGCTTAGCAGCAGAGTTTTTTAAAGGGTCGCTAATGTGCTTTTGAGTCCGGGATAAATGGTCTATTTCGAAAAAAATAGACTTGAATTTATGTATGCTGAATTGTAAATTTTCATTTAAAGTATTAGTTGAAAATACATCTTCTAATCCATTGTAATTCATGTATATATTATTTAAACTTTCAATGAATTGAATGAAGTCGTCGCCATTAAAAGTACGATGCACAAAGGGTGTTAGCGCTTCTAAATCCGATTGCGAATGATTGATGATAAAATCGAAAGGTGCATGGTCTAAAAGCTCCATCATATGCTTGGCATTATTAATAATACTTTTACGATTGCCCCAAGCTATAGTCGCTGTTAAAAACCCCGAAATTTCTATATCTTCTTTTCTGGTAAAAGCGTGTGGAACTTGAATAGGATCGGTCTCAATAAATTTTGGATTGTTGTAAAGTTCAACTTTTTCGTTTAAAAAATCTTTTAAATCGTGTGTATTCATAATTACATTAAAAGCACTGCGGGAATGATTAGTATCCCATTATAAATGGCATGAAATAACATGGAGTAAAGTAAACCAAATTGCAATCTGATAACTCCTAAAAATAAACCTATTAGTATTTGTGGCGCAACCAATATTGGCATTAGAATTAATACATTTCTGGTAATTTCGAAATTGGTAATATGTACCGCACCAAAAGTAAAAGCAAATATGTAGAATATAAGAGGAAACCATTTTGTAAACCTGCAAAACAAGGGGATTGGTGCTCTAAATATGAGTTCTTCAAATATTGGGGCTGCCACAACACCTAGTAGTACTATTGCATAGGGCGGAAATTCTTCGAAAAGTTTTGTGTTGGCATGATCTTCAAAATTTATTATTTGTAAGATGTCTAAAATTGAAAACACTATGGTAAATCCAAAATTTAATATAAAAGACCAAATTAGTGCGACAACAAAGACTTTTATAATACTGTAATTTTTAAACCACGTTTTGTCGTAACAATTAGGTTTCAATAAAAACTGAATAAATAATGTTGTAATGTCTATAAACGTATGCATATTACGCTTTTATATTACCATCAACCATCACTAATTTTCTGTCGGCTAGATTAGCTAAATCTTCGTTGTGCGTTACAATAACAAAAGTCTGACCGAATTCTTCGCGCAACTTAAAAAATAAATTATGTAATTGCTCGGCCGATTCGCTATCTAAATTCCCTGAAGGCTCGTCGGCAAAAATTAAACTGGGGTTGTTAATTAAAGCTCTGGCAACAGCAACGCGTTGTTGCTCGCCACCTGAAAGCTCGCTTGGTTTGTGATTGTAACGGTGCGATAAACCTAAAAAATCTAATAATTCTTTAGCTCTAGGTTCCGCAATTTCCGGTTTCGTACCTTTAATATAAGCCGGAATACAAACATTTTCTAAGGCCGTAAACTCGGGTAATAACTGATGAAACTGAAAAATAAACCCAATATGCTCGTTTCTAAACTGTGCTAATTTTTTTTCTTTTAAAGCCTGTACGTCTATGCCGTTTATTTTAAGTTCAAAGGCTTGTTTTTTTGAAGGTGCATCTAAAGTACCCAAAATTTGAAGAAGTGTAGTTTTTCCTGCACCAGAAGCACCAACCACCGAGACAATTTCGCCTTTTTTTATATGAAGATTCACTCCTTTTAAAACATGAAAATCGTCGTAATATTTATGAATGTTTTTTGCTTGAATCATGTGGTTTAATTGAGCCGATTAAAGTAATACTTTCTTTGCGATCCTACAAAATTACCTGTTAATAGATGCAATAGACTTTCTTTATTAAATTGTACCTTTACAAAAATAACGCTGTTACCATGCGTTTAATAAAAACTTTAATACAATGCCATATAAACACTACGAGGAATATCATTTAAAAACTACAGACGAAATTAAGAGCCACTATAAAAGTATTATTAAGCAGGTTGGTGAAGATGCTACGCGAGAAGGCTTGTTAAAAACCCCCGAGCGTGCCTCTAAAGCCATTCAGTTTTTAACCCAAGGTTACGATTTGGATGCCGCCGAAATTTTAAAAGGAGCCATGTTTAAAGAGTCGTATAATGAAATGGTAATTGTGAAGGATATTGAATTGTATTCGCTGTGCGAACATCATTTATTACCGTTTTTCGGGAAAGCGCATATAGCTTACATCCCTAACGGGCAAATCGTTGGGTTAAGTAAATTACCAAGGATAGTAGATGTGTTTGCAAGACGATTGCAAGTACAGGAACGACTTACCGAACAAATTTTAGATTGTATAAACGATACATTAAAACCACAAGGTGTAGCGGTTGTTATTGAAGCTAGCCACATGTGTATGATGATGCGAGGGGTACAAAAGCAAAATTCGGTTACCACAACCTCGGGTTTTAGGGGCCAGTTTGAAAAAATAGAAACCCGGAATGAGTTTTTAAAGCTAATTAGCGAAAATTTGTCATAGTTTTAGTTGTGGTATGTTTCTTGATTTTAGATACTTAAACATTTAAAACATGAAAGCACAAAAACCGACTCGTTATAAAAAATTAGTTTTAAGTATCTTTTTAGATTTAATAGGTTGCTTAAGTTTTGCCATTCCTGGAATAGGGGAGTTTACCGATGTAATTTGGGCGCCAGCTTCGGCATGGATTATGACCAAAATGTATAAAGGTCAACAGGGAAAAGTCGCTGCAACAATTTCATTTATTGAAGAAGCCATCCCTGGACTAGACATTATACCAACGTTTACTTTAATGTGGTTTTACACGTATGTATTCAATGCTAAAAAAGAAATGGTTAAGGCTTAACAAATCATAAAATTATAAAAAAGGAAGAGGCTGATAGGTTTAAACATTCAGCCTCTTTTTTTGTGGGTTAAAACCCTAAAAATATTTAATCAATTTTGATGTGCTTTCCTGTTTGAATTTCGAAAATTGTCTAGTTGGAAAATACAGGACACAAGCTAAAATTATAGTCAATAACCAAATTTGCCATAAATAATCCACTCCCCAATACGTGTCTTCCGATGTTTTGAAGCGCCACGAGGCAATTTTATAGAGTATCAGTAAAATATAAAGATGCACAACGTAAAAAAACATTGGGGACGACCCAAACGTTTTTAAAATGTTTAGGCTTTTAGCTGGCAAATCTTCAAACCACGATAAAATAAAACTAGATACTCCAATAGTAATAAGTAGAAAATCTAATGAAGGAGGGTATTTGGTGAAATTTAAAAAAGACATCAGGCTTTTAATGTCCCATCCATAATTTACCCAAGCCAGAGTTTCTCCGTAAATATTTAATCCTCTTAAAACTAATAGAGTGATTAGGCAAATTGTTCCTGCAGAAATTAAAATTTGCTGCCGTTTTTTTACGCTGATGTTTTTATTATAGATTTCGCCACAATAATATCCTACTAAAATAAGTCCAATCCACGGTAATACTGGGTAAGACGCTTTTATCTTTAGAAATGCATTATCTAAAATTATACCTCTATCGTGTAAAATTGCCCAAAGGGAATAGCCAATTTCTGAAGCGGCAAATTGAATAGGAGTTAATGCGTTATGGCCTAAAATAATAATAAGTCCAATTATACCACTCCAAATTCTGGGAAGTTTTACAAATACCGATAAACAAACCATGCATATACCAATGGCCCAAATTACTTGGAGGTAAAGCGTATTGTAGTTACCAAACCAAGATAAGTTTATAACGGTAATTTCTAATACAATTAAAAATAATCCACGTTTAAACAAAAAAGAACTTGCAGATCGTTTACTATTACTGTTTCTAGGATGCTCGTATAGCCAAGCAGATATTCCTGTAAGAAAAATAAATACTGGGGCACAAAAATGTGCTAAATATCTTGTAAAAAATAAGCTTGTGTCGATTTCGTTAATATTTAAAGGATCTGTAATGGGAACATGGTAAAAAAAACGTTCCCGAACATGATCTAATAACATAATTAACATAACCAGGCCACGAAGGGCATCTATAGAATGAATTCTTGATGATTTCATATGTAAAGTTAAATGAATAAAAAAGAAAATGAAGACCGTCTAAAAAGTTTAGTAATGCATCACGTTGTGCTCTTACCTATAGTGGTAGGCAGGTGAAACAGAATCTCACTATGTTAAAATCAATAGTTGTGGGAATCTGAAATAAATTCAGATTGACGAAAGATTAACTTTTAGGCAGTCTCATCACTCTTACAAGGTATATTTCACGGTCACTGCTACGTTTCTACCAATATTGTAAATACCGTCAGGTTTTAGTCTTGATAAATGACTGATGTACGTTTTATTGGTTAAGTTCGTGCCCGTAACGTTTAACGACAACATATTGTGTAACACTTTAAAATTGCTACCAACACCTGCACTTAATAAATTGTAAGCTGGGGTTGTAGTTTCGTTTTCACTAACATGGTTTTGATCAAAAACCGAATTCAATTTAATAAAAGCAAATGCCTTTTTAAAGGTGTTGTTTTCAAACTCCACTCTTACAGTATTCTTCAAGGTGTTGGCTGGTATTAATGGTAAATAACCACCATTATCTTGTTTTCCTGTAACTGTTTCGAAGCTGCTCTCAAAATGCAACCAGTCTAAAGGATGTGGGTGAATGTGTAATCCGAATTCTCCTCCGTAAAGTGCTGCATCGTCTTGTAAATAGAGGTACACAGGATCGTCGTTTATGAATTCGCCATTAGGCGATAAGTAGATGTAGTTGTTTACCTTATTATAAAATCCGTTAGCAAACACTTCAAAATGATCGTTTTTAAACTCTAAAGCAAGATCGGTTTGGATGTTTTGTTCGTTATTAAGATCTGGATTTCCAATTTCATAACGATTTGTCCCTTCGTGCGAGCCATCAGATGTTAATTCGGCCAAATTAGGTGCTCTAAAACCAGTAGCTACATTTAGGCGTAAAGACGTGTTTTTGAATATATTCGCCTTAAATCCTGCTGCGCCATTAAAGCTGTTAAACGATCGGTTTAAATCGGTTTCCGTGGCGATAGTCCTGTTGTCGAATCTGGCGCCTAATTGCACGTCGATTGTTTCAAAATGAATATGCGAAGTCGCTAAAACACCAATATCGTTTGTTGTGGCATTCGGGATTAAGGTTTCTTCGCCATAATTCGTGTTTACTTGGTGCATGCCTTGTACACCAACAATCGTTTCGAATTTCCCAAAAGTTGGCATGTGGTATTTTACATCGTAATTAAAAGTTTTTAATTTCATGTGTAGAGCAGGGTGCAATTCTTCATCTTCTTCATGCTCATCGTGTTCGGCTTCGTCGTCATGATCATGATCGTGATCATCTTCATGGTCGTCATGTTCATCTTCATCGTCGTGGTCGTGATGGTGATGTTCTTCAAACTCTTTTCGGTCGTTATATAAAAATCCGAGATTAATATCTAAACTAGAGTCTTTAAAGAAAATATTAGATTTAGAACTTAATACGTGATTGTTTATTTGTTGATACGGTAATAAAGGTGTTTTTTGGGTAGATTGTATGCCAATGTCTTCTGGTAAACCTAATTTAGAAGCGTTTACATTATAGCGCAATTCGGTTTTAAAATGCGTGCCCTGATAGCCTAGACCAGCCTTTAAATCTTGCTCTCTAAACCGCGTATTGGTAACTCTGTAATCTTCGGTATCGTAATCGGAATGTTCGGCAAGGCTACCTCGTATTAAAAATTTAAAATTGTTTCCAGAGGTTTTAAACCCGGCATTGGTACTGTATCCTAGTGTATTGCTGTAGTAAGTACCAGATACATCGCCGTGCGATTCGTCTTGTTGGGCAAATTTTTCAGGGTTTAGATATAGCACACCACCCAAAGCATCGCTACCATAAAGTAAAGAAGCAGGACCTTTTATAACTTCTACACTCTCTATACCGGCATCGTTTATGCCTAAGCCGTGCTCGTCTCCAAATTGTTGGTTTTCTAAACGAACGCCTTGGGTGTAAACAAGAACGCGGTTAGAACTTAGCCCGCGGATTACGGGTTTTCCTATACTTACTCCTGTAGAAATATTTTCTACACCAGCAATGTTACTAATACCATCGGCTAAAGTAACTGCGCCAGCAGATTTTAATTCGGAAACATTGGCATGTTCAACTTTCATAACATTATCGCGTTGTAATTTATGAAAAGGTGTAGATACTATAATTTCTTCCATTTCTATGGCCGAAGCTTTTAATGTAATAGAAATTGGTGTGTTAAAAGGGATGGTTAAATCTTCCGAGTAACTTTCGTAGCCCATAATGGAGCATACAAATTTGTAAGTACCATTGGGTAATTTATCTATAGTAAAATTACCGTTTTCGTCGGTAATGGTGCCTTTGTCTAGTTGCGGAAAATAGACATCTGCAAATGCAATGCCTGTGTTGTTGGCTGTGTCCGTAACACGGCCTTGTATTATGTTTTGTGCCATTAACATAGGGGGTAGGCACAAACATAATATGATAGTCAAAAATGATTTCATTTATTTTGTGTTTAAATAGTTAAAATACTGATATTGTTTAGTTTATATCGGTTTATTTAAACAAGGTAAGGAGGTCCTCTAAGTGAAAAATGTAGCTGTTGAAATGTACTTAAAAAGAAGTACTGAGATAAAATAATTTGAAAATTTTCTTCGGGAATATATACTTCCGTGGTGTTAAACGGAATGGTAAAATGATGATTTAATTGAAATTTATAAAATTCGCAATCCACATCGGCAGTATGTAAATGGGTTTGTTTTTCGCCAAGGCAAACTTCGTGAACATGATCTTCAAAAACATGGGTAAACTTTACAAATGTTGGAATTAGCAAAGCTAAAACCAAAGCATAAGCGGTAAGTTTACGTGTTGTATTTTTGAATTGCAGTTCTGTCAAACCTTTTAAATTTTTAAGCCAAAACGCCTTAGCATTTTCTTTTCGAAATTCCAGAAAAACTCAAACTGACCAAATAACCAGCCAAAGCATACTAATAAAATCTGATAAAATATAATTCCTAAAAGTACATAAAGCACCCAATATAAAGCAGGGTTCAGGTTTTCTTGGGTTATACCAAGCCATTTAATAATAGGTCTGCCAACAAAAACCGACGACGAGCCGGTAAAAGCGAACACCATAAAAACGCGAATCATTTCCCATTTATAGTTTAAAACCCATTTGTGTTCTAATTTTTTAAATAAAAACAAGAAGAATTTTAATAACAAAAAGCTTGAAATTAATGTAGATAGTAAAATTATGGCCGTCGAATTTGTTTTAAAAATAGCAGTCGAAATTTTATATCCGCTATAGAGTACTAAGAGTAAGCCTACAAAGGGAAACAGTAATTGCCAATTTTTTGTGATTTGCCAAGTTTGTTTAAATTTTTCCATATGTATTTAAAATGCTCTTGGAGTATAAACTTCGATTTTTGTGTCGAATACCAACCCTTTAAACATCTTTATGGTTTGCTTTAATGTTATTCGCTGCAAATATAAATTAAATTCTAGGAACAAAGCTAGACAATCGCTGATTGTATTTTAATTGAAAGTAGATGAAGTAGTTGTAAAGCTTGTAATTTACTTCGTAGCCATAATCTATGTTTGGCCTGTAGTCAATTTGTATTTCGTATAGATTAGGATCGAAACGGGTAGGGGTAATTACACGATTGTTCCATTCGTTTACCATAATAATGTTTCGGCTTTCTAGGTATTGCTGTTCGTAATAACCTTCTGGTCGTGCGGTTGAAACTAGCCAAGTATTAAAACCTGGTTCAATTATGATAATTTGGTATTCTAAGCTGTCATTTTCAATTCTTACGGTGTCGTTTTCTGTAGTAGTTGTTTCTTGTATTGTGTTGTTCTGGGCAACAGTGGGCTTGTTGGCATTGCAGCCTACAATACATACTACTATAATTAAAAACAAAAAAAACGATCTCATAACAATTCCATTTACTTAAAGTTACAATTTTTTTATGCAATTAAAAAATTAAAAGAAAAAGCCAAATCGTGTTGATTCGGCTTTTTCAATTATTGTTTTAAACAGAAAGGTTTAGCTGTTATTTTAAAAAATTATCTAGCATACCAGAAAGTCCGCCTTTATTTTTATTGCTATCTAAAAACATTCCTGCAACATCGTCTACAATGCTTCCGTCGCCATCGGCGTCTAGCATAGAGGTTAAAAAGTTTTGTTCTTGGCCACTAGAATTACTTTGTAATAAACCACCAAGCATGCTTGTTAAATCGCTTGAATTACTAACGTTATTAGAGCGTTGTTGTTTGCCTAAATAGCCCATAAGTAAAGGCGTTGCCATTTTTAGTATTTGTGAAACACTATTGGCATCGATACCTGATTTTTGACTTAATGCTTGTTCGACATTATTTTGTTTTTGACCTAAAACATGATTTAAAATTTTACTTCCGTCATTTATAACATCGTTATCTACGCCACCTTGAAAGAAGCTTCCTAAGTCGTCTAAAATGCTGCCGTCGTGCTTATTTGCTAATGCGTTTTGAAGTCCTTGTGCACCTTCTGGAGTGCTGGCATTTCTGTTCATGGCTTGCATTAATACAGGTAATGCCATACCTAATAAATTGTTAGTTTTGTTTTGATCTTGGCCAGTTTGTCCTGCAACACCGCTTACCAAACTTTTTCCTAAATCACTGTTTAATAAATCTAAAATTCCCGACATGGTTATATGGTTTTATTGATTAAAATGTATCTGTTTTCAAGATACGAAAAAAGTCTTAACGGTTATGTTAAGACTTTAATATGTTTAAACCCCGAAAGGTCGTGTTTTTATAGTAAAATACTACTAATTTGTTGTGCTAGCTCTGTGCCAATTCGGTCTTGAGCTTCGTTTGTAGCGGCACCTGTATGCGGTGTTAACGATAACGAAGGATTCATTAATAAGCCCATTTCTGGTTTTGGTTCTTTTTCGAAAACATCTAGAGCAGCTCTCGCTATTTTACCACTTTCTATAGCTTTAACTAAAGCAAGTTCGTCTACCACACCACCGCGAGCAGCGTTAACTAAAATGGCACCGTCTTTCATTAATTTAAATTCGGCTTCACCAATAACGTAACCATCTTGAGCAGGAACGTGTAATGTTAAAAAATCGGCTTGTTTTAGGACTTCTTCTTTAGAGATAGTTTTGATATCGAAATTTACTTTCTGCCCATCGAAAAAATCTAATTCTAAATTCACTTTTTCAATAAAAGGATCGAAAGCGACCACTTTCATGCCAGCGCCTAAAGCAACTTTAGCTGTAGCTTGACCAATGCGTCCAAAACCTAAAACACCTAAAGTTTTTCCTTTTAGTTCGGTTCCTTTGGCGTAGGCTTTCTTTAAGCCTTTAAAATTGCTGTCGCCTTCTAAAGGCATTTCTCTATTAGAGTTATGTAAAAAACGGGCTAAACCGTAAAGATGTCCAAAAACCAATTCGGCTACAGAATGCGATGATGCTGCAGGTGTATTAATAACATGTAACCCTTTTTCTCTTGCATAGGCAACATCAATATTATCCATACCAACACCACCACGGCCTATAATTTTTAGGCTAGGGCAAGCATCTATTAAATCTTTGCGTACAGTTGTTGCGCTACGTACAAGTAAAACAACAATATTGTTTTCGTTAATATAATTGGCTAATTGTTCTTGTGCTACGGTAGTGGTTAAAACTTCGAAACCATCTTTGGTTAAGGCATCTATACCACTTTGAGAAATACCGTCGTTTGCTAATACTTTCATAAGTTTATCGTCAAATTAATGACTAAGATTTTATATTGATTAATTTATTTTAAGCTTTTCGTTCTAGTTCACTCATTACTTCAACTAAAGCTGCTACGCTACTTAAAGGCAGTGCATTGTACATTGAAGCTCTGTAGCCACCAACACTTCTGTGGCCATTTATGCCATTCATGCCAGCTTCTTTGGCCATGGTTTCAAAAGTGTCTTTTAACGACTCGTCTGTTAAGTTAAAAGTTGCGTTCATATTAGAGCGATCTTCTTTTGCTGCAAAACCTTTAAATAATGGATTTAGGTCTATTTCTGAATACATTAATTTTGCCTTCTTCTCGTTTTCTTCTTCTATAGCAGCAATTCCGCCAAGATTTTTTAACCATTCTAAAGTTAACATAGAGGTGTACACAGCAAAAACAGGAGGTGTATTAAACATACTTTCTTTGTCTATATGTACGGCGTAATCTAACATTGATGGGATTTGTCTAGATACTTTTCCTAAGACATCTTTTTTAACCACAACAAGAGTTGTACCAGCAGGGCCCATGTTTTTTTGAGCGCCAGCGTATATGATATCGAATTTTGAAAAATCTAGAGTTCTAGAAAAAATATCGCTACTCATGTCGCATACCATTGGCACGGGACTGTTAGGGAATTCTTTAATTTGAGTTCCGAAAATAGTGTTGTTAGAGGTACAGTGGAAATAATCTATATCTGAAGGAATATCGAATCCTTTAGGGATATAATTGTAATTAGCATCTTTAGATGAAGCAACCTCTATAACTTCACCAAATAATTTGGCTTCTTTAAGGGCTTTTGCGCTCCATGTACCACTATTTAAATATCCAGCTTTATTTTCTAATAAATTATACGCAGCCATTAAAAATTGCGTGCTTGCCCCGCCTTGTAAAAAGAGGGCGTGGTAGCCTTTGCCTTCAAGACCTAAAAGCTCTAATGCTAAGGCGCTAGCGTGATCCATTACATCTACAAAAGACTTGCTTCTGTGCGAAATTTCGATTAAAGATAAACCACTATTATTAAAATCGATAACGGCTTCCGATGCTTTAAGTAAAACTTCTTGAGGTAAAATGCAGGGACCTGCGCTAAAATTGTGTTTTTTCATTGTGTCGATAATTTTATGATAAGTACAAAGGTGCTAATTAATTGATGATTTTATGTTATAAAATTAATAATTTTTATGCTAAATGCTTAATAAAAAATCAATAGTATCTACATTGTCTGCATAGTCCCAAAGCTTAGGGTTTTGGGTATCTCCGAAAACAATTTCGTTATTCGTAAACTCTTTAGAAACAATACATTGTATTTGCTCTTTTTTGGAATTTAAAGTGGTTTTTAGCTCAACTATATCGTTGTAGTACTCGTAAAAAACGGTGGCAATAGGCGAGGCAAAACTGTCGTCTTCTTTAATCATTAAAAACCCGTTTTCCAGCATATCAAATTCACTCATTAAATACACGGCTTTATTGTAATCGTAATTATTGGCATATTTCTGGTCGTGAATGACTTCGTGCCATTTGTACATGGCTTGAAAAAAATTGTCGAACTGATAATCTTTAGGAATAAAAAGTTTAGAAACACTGCGGCAGCCTAAGCCAAAATATCTAAAAATATCGTCGGCCAATCCTTCCAATTCTTCCATGCTTTCATTTCCTGTAAGCACAGCAATGGAGTTTCTATTTTTTCTAATAATCGCAGGTTTGTCCTTAAAATAATATTCGAAATACCGGGCGGTGTTGTTGCTGCCTGTTGCTATTACAGCGTCAAAATTGTTTAGTTTTTCGTCTGTAAATGTAATTCTTCCTTTAAATTCAGGCTCTACATATTCTAGGTATTTAGCCAGGATGGGAAGAAGGTGTTTGTCGTTAGACGATTGTTTAACCAAAACACGATGTCCAGAAATTAATACCGAAAGAAAGTCGTGAAACCCAACTAACGGAATATTACCAGCCATAATAATAGCAATCGTTTTTAATGATTCATCCTTAAAGTTATACTGTTCTAGCCATTGGTTAAGGTTGCTTTCTGTAAGCGATTTAGCCCAGCCAGATATAGCAAATAAAAGATTGTCCTGGTTAAACCAACCATTGTGCTCTTGCGCCAACTTGAGTTGATGTTTAAACGTATCGAAAAACAAATCGTTAAAAAGCACAGTGTCTTTTTGTTGAATTTTAGTGGCGTTAAACTGACTTAAAAAATCACCTAGTTTAACAAAAGCATCAATTCTTTGCTGTAAATTCATTTTCTAATTTGGTTATGAAAGGTTTTGGCTTTATTTTTGTTCGACAAAGTTAGAAAAAGAAAATGCTATGGCAATTATTATAACAGACGAATGTATAAATTGTGGGGCTTGTGAACCAGAGTGCCCAAATACTGCAATATATGAAGGTGCAGACGATTGGAGATATAAAGACGGAACAAGTTTAGAAGGTAATGTTGTGTTGCCAAACGGTAAAGAAGTAGATGCCGATGAAGCACAAGAGCCTGTAAGCGACGAGATTTACTATATTGTTCCAGATAAATGTACCGAGTGTAAAGGGTTTCATGAAGAGCCACAGTGTGCTGCGGTTTGTCCAGTAGATTGTTGTGTTCCAGACGAAGATCATGAAGAGACAGAAGAAGAATTGTTAGGTAAACAGCGCTTTATGCACCCAGATGGTCATTAATTTGAAGCTGTAAATAAAATTGAAATCCCGAGTTTTCCTCGGGATTTTTTTATGTTATAACTTCAGATAATTACTTACATTTGCAATCGCTAAAACCAAGTGTGGTTTAAACTTTAATATAATTCTTTGTAATAAAAATGAAAGCTGGAATAGTAGGATTACCAAACGTAGGAAAATCAACTTTATTTAACTGTCTGTCTAATGCTAAGGCGCAAAGTGCAAATTTTCCGTTTTGTACTATCGAGCCTAATATTGGTGTGGTAAATGTACCAGATCCAAGACTTCAAAAGCTAGAATCGTTAGTTAATCCAGAGCGTGTTATTCCTGCAACCGTAGAAATTGTAGATATTGCTGGTTTGGTAAAAGGTGCAAGTAAAGGTGAAGGTTTGGGAAATCAATTCTTGGCTAATATTAGAGAAACAGACGCTATATTGCACGTGCTGCGTTGTTTTGATAATGATAATATTGTGCATGTAGATGGGAATGTGAATCCGATTCGTGATAAGGAAACCATCGATATGGAATTGCAGTTAAAAGATTTGGAAACTGTAGATAAAAAACTTGAAAAAGTAAAGCGTGCTGCAAAGACAGGAAATAAAGAAGCACAAAAAGAAGAAGCTTGTTTGTTGAAAATAAAATCGAATTTAGAAGCAGGTGTTTCGATTAGAGCTGTAGCGTTTGAAGAAGACGAATACAACGAATTTGTAGCGCCTTCTCAATTTATTACTGCAAAACCAGTAATGTATGTGTGTAATGTAGATGAAGGTTCTGCCAATACAGGGAATGCTTATGTAGAGCAGGTGAAAGAAGCGGTGAAAGACGAGAATGCAGAAGTTTTAGTGTTGGCAGTTGGTACGGAAGCCGATATTAATGAGTTAGACGACTTCGAAGAGCGTCAAATGTTTTTACAAGACATCGGTTTAGATGAGCCTGGATCTTCAAAGTTAATTCGTTCGGCATATAAATTATTAAATCAGCAAACTTATTTTACAGCAGGTGTTAAAGAGGTGCGTGCTTGGACAGTCGATATAGGTGCGACTGCACCACAAGCTGCAGGCGTAATTCATACCGATTTCGAAAAAGGGTTTATTAGAGCAGAAGTAATCGCTTACGACGATTTCGTAGCCTATGGTAGCGAATCGAAAGTTAAAGAAGCTGGGAAAATGCGTGTTGAAGGAAAAAATTACATCGTAAAAGATGGCGATGTTATGCATTTCTTATTCAATGTATAACATTTTTGAATCTTACAATAAAGGGAGCTAATGTGAAAAACATTGGCTTTTTTTGTTAATAAATACTAGTGTTTCTATTTCGTTTTTAATAGCGAAATATTATATTAGCAACTCATCATTTCAATTTTATGCTAGACCAAACCAATTATACAGAAGATAATATACGCTCTTTAGACTGGAAAGAACATATTCGCATGCGTCCCGGAATGTATATTGGTAAGCTAGGTGATGGTTCTTCTCCAGACGACGGTATTTATATTCTTTTAAAAGAAGTTTTAGATAATTCCATAGACGAATACGTCATGGGAGCAGGTAAAACCATAGAAATCTCTATCCAAGGTAATAAAGTTATTGTACGCGATTATGGTCGTGGTATTCCTTTGGGTAAAGTTGTAGATGTGGTTTCTAAAATGAATACCGGTGGTAAGTACGATTCGCGTGCGTTTAAAAAATCGGTTGGATTAAATGGAGTCGGTACGAAAGCGGTAAATGCTTTATCGGCTTATTTTAGAGTTGAATCTAATAGAGATGGTCAATCGGCTGCGGCAGAATTTGAACAAGGAAATTTAACCAATCAAGAATTTCTTGAAGAAACTACCAGACGAAAAGGGACAAAAGTATCGTTTGTTCCGGACGAGCTTATATTTAAAAATTATAAATTTAGAAATGAGTACGTCGAAAAAATGCTTAAAAACTATGTGTACTTAAATCCAGGATTAACCATAGTTTTTAATGGCGAAAAATATTATAGCGAAAACGGCTTAAAAGATTTGTTAAGTGAAAATATTAATGAATCGGATATGGTTTACCCTATAATTCACTTAAAGGGCGATGATATAGAGGTTGCCTTAACACACAGTAAAACACAATATTCCGAAGAATACCATTCGTTTGTTAATGGGCAAAACACCACCCAGGGAGGTACGCATTTAGCTGCTTTTAGAGAGGCTTTGGTAAAAACAGTAAGAGAGTTTTATGGTAAAAATTATGATGCTTCAGATATTCGAAAATCTGTAGTTTCGGCTATTGCCATAAAGGTTATGGAGCCTGTTTTCGAGAGTCAGACCAAAACCAAATTAGGGTCTACAGATATGGGAGGCGATTTGCCAACAGTGAGAACCTATGTTAACGATTTTGTTAAAACCTATTTAGATAATTATCTTCATAAAAACCCGGACTCTGCCGATAAAATTCAGCGTAAAATTCTTCAAGCAGAACGCGAACGTAAAGAATTGTCTGGGATTAGAAAATTGGCCAAAGACCGTGCAAAGAAGGCTAGTCTTCATAATAAAAAATTAAGAGATTGCCGCGTGCATTTTGGCGACACTAAAAACGAGCGCAATTTAGAATCGACTTTATTTATTACCGAGGGAGATTCTGCATCGGGAAGCATTACTAAATCGCGCGATGTAAATACACAAGCCGTGTTTAGTTTACGCGGGAAACCGTTAAACTCTTACGGAATGAGCAAGAAAATTGTTTACGAAAACGAAGAGTTTAATTTATTGCAGGCCGCTTTAAATATAGAGGAATCCATGGAGGATTTACGATATAACAATATTGTAATCGCTACTGATGCCGATGTAGACGGTATGCATATTCGTTTGTTATTAATCACATTTTTCCTTCAGTTTTTTCCAGAATTAATTAAAGAAGGCCATTTGTATATTTTGCAAACGCCATTATTTAGGGTTCGTAATAAAAAGAAAACCATTTATTGTTATTCCGAAATAGAACGTATTAATGCTATAGAAGAATTAAAACCCAAGCCAGAAATTACCCGATTTAAGGGACTAGGTGAAATTTCTCCAGATGAATTCAAACATTTTATAGGCGATGATATTAGGCTAGAACCTGTAATGCTAGATAAGGATATGTCTATCGAAGAATTACTAGAGTTTTATATGGGGAAAAATACACCTTCTCGCCAGAAATTCATTATCAATAATTTAAAAGTAGAAATAGATTTAGTAGAAGAGGCTAATGAGAACAGATAACGGCAAAGTAAAACAAATTATTATTTCGGTTTATTTTATCTTAATCGTTTTGGCTATAGTTTTAGCTACTGTATTTAGTGCTTTTAAAGATTTAACAACAAATGCAACACTAACATTTTTAGTTATATTTTTAGTTTTTGTCGCCTTATTTTTTGCTGTATATTTAATTGCTCGATATTTTGAATACGATAGCGATGGGGTAAAGGTTGTAGTAACCAATAAAGGTTTATTGTTACCCGATAAATTTAGTTTTAGAACTCACGAAATTGAATTCGAGAAATCAGACCTAAAGGCGTTTAAGTTTAATAATTATGTGATATATAAATCCTTGGCCTTGTATTTAAAAACGGCTTCGGGACATACAATAAAAGAACAGTTTAATATTACGTTGGTTAACCGAAAAAAACGTAAATATGTAAGACAGTCTTTAAGTAAAATGGTGAAAAATAATAGCGAAAATAAAGGATAACGATTAATGGCTGATATCGATAACGACGATTTAGAAAATAATATACCAGAAGAACAGGAACGTATTACCAGAGTAACTGGTATGTACAAAGATTGGTTTTTAGATTATGCATCGTATGTAATTTTAGAGCGTGCTGTACCTGCAATTGAAGATGGTTTTAAACCTGTACAGCGTAGAATTATGCATTCTATGAAAGACCTCGACGATGGTCGTTATAATAAAGTAGCCAATATTGTAGGGCATACCATGCAATATCATCCGCATGGCGATGCCAGTATTGCCGATGCCATGGTGCAAATCGGTCAGAAAGACCTCTTGATAGACACTCAGGGAAACTGGGGGAATATTTTAACAGGCGATGGCGCAGCTGCTTCGCGTTATATTGAAGCGCGTTTGTCTAAATTTGCTTTAGATGTAGTTTACAATCCAAAAATAACCGAATGGCAAGCGTCTTACGACGGACGTAGAAAAGAACCTGTTAATTTGCCAGTAATGTTTCCGTTACTTTTGGCGCAAGGTGGCGAAGGAATTGCCGTAGGATTATCCACAAAAATTTTACCTCATAATTTTATCGAGCTTATAGATGCTTCAATAAAACATTTAAAAGGAAAACGCTTTACCATTTTACCCGATTTCCCTACAGCAGGTATTGCCGATTTTACAAATTATAACGATGGTATGCGAGGCGGAAAAGTTCGCGTTCGCGCAAAAATTTCGCAATTAGATAAAAACACCCTTGTTATTACCGAAATCCCTTATGGTACAAACACATCTACTTTAATCGATTCTGTTTTAAAGGCAAACGATAAAGGGAAAATTAAAATCAAAAAAATAGAAGATAATACTTCTGCAGATGTAGAGATTTTAGTGCATTTACCAGCAGGAATTTCTCCCGATAAAACTATCGATGCGTTGTACGCATTTACAAGTTGCGAAAGTTCTATTTCGCCATTGGGTTGTGTGATCGAGGATAATAAACCCTTGTTTGTAGGTGTTTCCGAAATGTTGCGTCGTTCTATAGACAATACGGTCCAGCTCTTAAAAAGTGAGCTCGAAATTAAATTAGGAGAGTTAGAAGAGCAATGGCATTTTGCATCGTTAGAACGTATTTTTATTGAAAATAGAATTTATCGCGATATTGAAGAAGAAGAAACCTGGGAGGGTGTTATTCAAGCGATAGATAAAGGTCTTCAACCACATATTAAACATCTAAAACGTGCCATAACCGAAGACGATATAGTGCGTTTAACAGAAATACGAATTAAGCGTATTTCTAAATTCGATATCGATAAAGCACAGCAAAAAATTGATGCTTTAGATGAAGAAATAGCTCAAGTAAAGCATCACTTAGCGCATCTAATAGATTATGCGATAGCGTATTTTTCGAGATTGAAAAAAGATTATGGTGCAGGACGTGAACGTAAAACAGAAATTAGAATTTTTGATGATGTAGATGCAACTAAAGTGGTAATTAGAAATACAAAATTGTATGTAAATAGAGCAGAAGGTTTTGTAGGAACTTCTTTAAGACGCGACGAGTATGTTGGCGATTGCAGCGATATAGACGATATTATTGTGTTTACAAAAAATGGACAAATGATGGTAACTAAAGTAGATGCAAAAACCTTTGTTGGCAAAGACATCATTCATGTGGCTGTATTTAAAAAGAAAGATAAACGCACGATTTATAATATGATTTACCGCGATGGCGCTAAAGGGCCATCATACATTAAACGCTTTAATGTAACGGCTATTACACGCGATAAAGAATACGATTTAACCAATGGAGCAAAAGGGTCCACTAGCCTATATTTTTCAGCGAACCCTAATGGTGAAGCCGAAGTGGTAACCATCTTATTACGACAGGTTGGTAGTGTTAAAAAGTTGAAGTGGGATGTCGACTTCTCTGATATTTTAATCAAAGGTCGCGCGTCTAAAGGGAATTTAGTAACTAAATATCCTATAAAAAAAGTAGAACTGAAAGAAAAAGGCGTTTCTACACTAAAGCCAAGAAAAATATGGTTTGACGATACCGTACAACGTTTAAATGTTGATGGGCGTGGTGAATTATTAGGTGAGTTTAGAGGAGAAGATCGAATTTTAATCATTACTCAATCTGGTGTCGTTAAAACTATTTTACCAGAATTGACAACGCATTTTGATTCGGATATGATTGTATTGGAAAAATGGACGCCAAACAAACCAATTTCGGCCGTTTATTTTGATGGTGAAAAAGAGCGCTATTATGTAAAACGTTTTTTAATTGAAAACGAAAACAAGGAAGAGCGTTTCATTTCAGATCATGAAAAATCGCAATTAGAAATTGTTTCTACGGACTGGTTACCGGTAGCCGAAATTGTTTTTGGCAAAGAACGCGGTAAAGATCAAAAAGAAAACCAGACTGTTAATTTAGAGGAATTCATAGCTGTTAAGGGTATAAAAGCTTTAGGTAATCAATTAACTACAGACAAGGTTAAACAAATTAATTTGTTAGACCCATTACCTTTCGAGTCGCCAGAAGAAGTGCATGCAGACGATTTAGATGTGGTTGATGAAGAAACTTTAGGAGAAAAGGATTCCGCTACTAAAAAGGATGATGATCAACCTACCTTGTTTTAACTAATAAGATATCGATTCTAATTTTTGTTTAAGGTGTAAGGTAAATTGTTCTGCTCCAAACGCACTCATATGTGTTTCGTCTTTCCAGAGCGATGTGTCGTTTAAATCTTTAAATAAATTACTGAAATCCCAATAGGTTAGTCCCGCTTCTGTAAGCAGTTTTTTTAACTTCAAATTGTCTTCAGGACAAGTGTCGTTATAAATAGGAGAAGTTATAAATATATAGGTTTTGTTTTCTTGTTCAGCATCTTCTTTTATGTGTTCAAGATAGTTTAAAGCTATAGGGTTAATTGTAGTTAGCTGAGAGCATTCTTCATTTTCTTGTTTTAGTAAAATTTCATCGCGTATTTTTTGTTGATCTTCCGATAATATTAAAGGATCAAAACCATTATACATTTGGTAATTATAACTAGGTTGAAAGTAATTTTTTAGTATTCCTGTTAGTTTATTATTGTAGTTTATAGTGTAATAAAAATATTGTAATGGAGAGATTAATCCCGATTGTTTAAGGGAAGCTGTAATATTTTTGTCTCTATTGAATTTAGCGGATAATGTTTTTATATCCGATCCATTATAATTCAAATCAAAAAAATCTTTGGTGTCTATATGCACCAATACAAGTTGGTTGTGTTGCTTGTCTAAACTATGTGTTAAAGCACTAATATAAGCAATACCTGTACCATCTATCCCCATATTATATGCACTTGTATTTAGAAGCGATACATCTATATGGTGGTTTGCCCTAGAGTTTCCTAAAACAACACAATCAACCGAGTCTTTAACTGTTAAAAATTGATTTAATTTACCGATGCTCTGACCAGTCATAACGTTATCGCTAAGCGTATTTAGACTATAAAAAATAACCTTATCTACAAGGTAACTTATAGAAAGCACAAGTACAGTTAATTTAAGAACAAGTATAATATTTGGTTTTAACATGTTTTAAAATTGAAAATAAATGAAGTTTTCGCTTGTAGAGTAAAATAAACAAAGCATAATTATTAAAACAGATACAAATAATGAGAGTTTTAGTGTGTTGAATTTTACACCATAATTTTCTAGAGCAATATCAGACTTAAATAAATTTAAATCAAAACATAGCCCAATGCATAACAACAATAAGCCGTTAACAAATGTATTGATGTTGCCAATAAACAGCGTACCAAATTGCAAGCTAACTATTTTATGTACAATGTTAGACGCAGAGTGAAAATCCTGAGCTCTAAAGAAAATCCATGAAAAAACTACGACCGCAAAGGTGTAGACATACCCAAACGCATTAAATGTTTTTATTTTGAATGTCGAGAATATATATTTTTCAAAGCTTAAAAACAGCCCATGAATACCGCCCCATATTACAAAGTTCCAGGAGCTACCGTGCCATAGCCCGCCTAAAAGCATAGTCAGTAATAAATTACGGTAAGTAATAACTATTCCTTTTCTGTTTCCACCGAGAGAAATATACAGGTAGTCTCTTAACCAAAACGATAAAGACATGTGCCAACGCCTCCAGAATTCCGTTAAAGATCTGGAGAAGTAAGGTAAATTAAAGTTTTGGTTAAATTTAAAACCAAGCAATTTAGCTGTACCAATCGCAATATCAGAATAACCAGAAAAATCATAATAAATTTGAAAGGCATAAAAGATAGTCGCTACTGTAAGTGTAGATGCATTATGTATGTCGTTATTCGCATAAACAGTATCGACATAAATACCTAAATTATCTGCAATTGCTATTTTCCGGAATAAACCGATAAAAACTTGAAAAACACCTGTTCTGATTAAGGTTGAATTTAATGTGCGATGTTTTTCTATTTGCGGAATTAAATTTGAAGCGCGCTCGATAGGGCCTGCTACTAGTTGCGGAAAAAGACTCACATAGGTAAAAAAGGCAACCAGATCTTTGGTTGGTTTTAGTTGTTGCCTGTAAATATCGATGCTATAACTTAAGGTTTGGAAAGTGTAAAAACTAATACCAACAGGTAGAATAATATTTAGTGTTAAAGCATCAACTTGCCAGCCAAAACCAGACATTAACTCGGCAAACGAGTCGGTAAAGAAATTAAAATATTTAAAAACACCTAGCAGCCCTAAATTAGAACATAAGCTCACTAATAACCAGTTTTTTTTGTGTTCTGTTTTAGAATCTTCTATTTTAATACCAACATAATAATCAAGCAAAGAACTAAAAATTAAAAGCGATAAAAAACGCCAATCCCACCAGCCATAAAAAAAATAACTGGCAATTACTAATATGATGTTTTGCTTTTTATAATCTTTACTAAACGCCCAATAAAGAATAAAAACGGTTGGGAAAAAGATTAAAAACTCTAAAGAATTGAATAGCATTTTAATTTCTGGTTAAAACTGAAAAAATCGATAAATACAATCTTAATAGAAATATAGTAAAATCCTAAAGTTTAAAATGTAAAGTAATTTAATATTAGTTAAGAGGGGTGAAAAAATCGATATTACACATCATATAAAACAGAATATCGGGTAAACTGTTTAGCGTGTTTTTATAGCCAGTCCTTTTTGTTTTTTATGTTCTCCAACATACGAATACTCAAAAGTATACGACGAGTCTGTTGTAGTTAGTATTTTTAAATGAATGTCTTTACTTTCAATTCTATTTTTTGGATTTATGGTGTGAAATATTGCTTCACAATCATTAATCCATCGTACTTCGCTAGAGTCGGTTTTATTGTTATAAGTTTCAATCTGTAAATTATCAGTTCTATTAAACTCAGATTTAAACAATTCTCCATCAATAGTAATTTCGCTGTAAAAATGCCCTGTTTTAAAATCGGAACAATTACGTTCTACTTGATAACAGCCTAAACAAACAAATGCTATAAGTGCTAATAAAATTAATTTCATACCTCTTCGGTTGTTTTGCGCAAAAATAGGAAAGTTAATTAGAGTTTTCAAAGTTTTGAAAGCTTCCGTCGGAGTAAAAAATCACGATGCGTTCTATTTGTTTTCCGTTAGTAGGTTGTGTAAAAACTTTTGAGATTGAATCTGATTGTTTTTTTGGTGCTGTAGCTTGCGTATCTGTTTTTGTGCTTGGTTGAGAAAACAGATCGGAAGGTGGTACGGTTTCAGTGGTTTTAGGAAATTTACCTTTTCCGTTTAATAGCCAATACAATTCAACCTCTGGATAAGCAGATAGTATTTTAAGAACAAAATCTAAACTAGGTTTGTTTCTTCCAGAAAGGATATGCGATATAGACGAACGTTGTACGCCAATTTTTTCGGCAAACGAGGAGGCTGATTCACCATAGAATTCAATCACTTTTTCTAGGCGTTTTGTAAATTCAGTGCTGTTTATCATTGTAAACAATTTCAAATTGTTATGTTGATTACAAATGTAAATTAAAAGGGTGAAACATGCAATAGTAAAGCTTTTTTATAAGTTAAAATGCTAATTTAAAACATTAAGTAAATATATATAATTAACTGAAAATTAATTATTAAACTAAATTTTAATATTGACTTATAAATTTTGGATACCATCTGTTTACTCACCTAAAAAGGAGAGGTTAATTGCTTACACATGTATACAAAATGAAATGAATTGCTTGTTTACATTTGTAAATGTTTAATTGTTTAGTTTTGTAAACAGAAAATAAAACAAATGACAAGTAAAGATATTTCGGTATTATATAATACGAACAAAGCTGTTCAGTTAAATGGTAGATATATTAATAACGCTCATATAGAACCTTTGTTAAAAAAATTGGGTAATTTGTTTAACGTTCAAATTATTGGGCGTTCGGTATTAAATAATCCTATTTATGCGGTTAAGTTCGGAACGGGAAAAAAAAGATTGTTGTTGTGGTCTCAAATGCATGGGAACGAATCGACAACAACGAAGGCTTTATTCGACTTTTTTAATACAGTTAAAACAGCTAACGATGATTTAAAATCGATTTTAAGTGCATTTACATTTTATGTTATTCCTATATTAAATCCAGATGGAGCGGAAGCTTACACCAGAATAAATGCAAATCAGGTCGATTTAAATAGGGATGCCCAAAACTTAAGTCAGCCAGAAAGCAAAATTTTAAGAGCTGTTTATAACGATTTTCAACCAGACTACTGTTTTAATTTGCACGGACAACGTACTATTTTTAGTGCGGGAACAACCAATAATATTGCTACGGTGTCGTTTTTATCGCCTTCGCAAGATGCCGAAAGAACGATTACAGACTCTCGTAAAATTGGTATGGAAGTAATTGCGGCTATGAATAACACTTTGCAAGAGTTAATACCTAATCAGGTTGGCCGGTACGACGACGGATTTAATTTAAATTGTGTTGGCGATACGTTTCAGTCGTTTAATGTTCCTACTATATTATTTGAAGCAGGGCATTTCCCTAACGATTACGCTAGAGAGCAAACCCGCTTTTATATTTATGCGGCCTATTTAAGTGCTTTTAACTATATAGCTAACCACGATAATTTAGGAGCGCATTATCAGGCTTATTTAGATATACCAGAAAACGACAAATGTTTTCTGGATGTTATTATTAGAAATGCCAATGTAGGTACAGAGCAATCTCCTGTAATTGCTGACATAGGAGTGTTATTTGTTGAAAAATTAATTAACAAAAACATTGCATTTATCCCAAAAATAGAAATCATTGGAAATTTGAATAATAGCTATGGTCATAAGGAATTTAACGCTAAGAAAATGAACGTGTTAAGTAGAGATAAGCAGGTGTTAATTGAGGGCAGCGAAAACGATTTCGTTTACATTGGTAATGATAAATTTTTATTAAAAATGTGAATTCCTTAATAATTTGGTAAGATTTATCGGTGAAAATGTATTATTTTTGTTTTAAAGAACCAAATGTAGACAAATGGCAAAATTTAAATTAGACGAAATTGATCACCAAATTCTTGATATGTTAATCGACAATACAAGAGTTCCTTTTACAGATATTGCAAAGAAATTATTAATTTCGGCGGGTACTGTACATGTAAGAGTTAAAAAGATGGAAGATGCAGGAATTATTCAAGGCTCTTCATTAACTTTAGATTATAAAAAATTAGGGTATTCTTTTATCGCTTATATAGGTGTATATTTAAACAACACTTCTCAAACAAAATTTGTTTTAGAGCGTATAAACGAATTACCTTTCGTTACAGTAGCACACATTACTACTGGTAAATTTAATATTTTCTGTAAAATTCGTGCTAGAAACACAGCTCATGCTAAAGATGTTATTTTTATGATTGATGACATTGAAGGTGTATACAGAACAGAAACAATGATTTCTTTAGAAGAAAGTATTAACGATAAGAAACGTTTAATGCATTATATTTTTAACGAATTATAATAATGCTATTATAGTCTAGTATTCTCTCTAAGTAAAAAAATACTGTCTATTTATATAAAAGAGCCTTTTTGGGCTCTTTTTTTATTCTTCCTCATCATTAAAAACCATCGTGTTGTCTATAATGGCATTAGGCGTGTTTTCGTGATCATCAACAATAACATGCCCAGAATCGTTTACGTTTAGATCTTCTACGGTGTCAAAATTAGTCATCGTATAACGCAATTTACTACTAACTTTTACTAGGTATATGGCTTCTGGGGTTTTAATTTCTACAGCTTCAATAGTTTCGTTTTTACAATTGTCGAAAGTGATTATATCGCTGTCGTTATAGCCGTCGGGAAATTTCTCCGTTAATTTGGTAAGAATTTCCGGAGTTAATTTTTTATAATCTACAATTACTTTTTTCATATCTAATTGGGTTTTTAGATAATCAATAGTAATCTTAAAAAGTCTTATTTTGGGTTGAAATAAATTTACAAATAATTTTTAGTTAAGCATAGGTGTTGTAAACATTTAACGCTTCAATTATTAACTCGTTAGAAACGGTGCAATCTATTTTTGTTTTACCAATGCCTTCTAGTAAAACAAAGTAAATACTACCGTGCGCATTCTTTTTGTCGTATTTTAATAACTCTATTATTGGCGCATAGTCGTCTGGTGTTATAGCAACAAAATCATAAATGTCTAAAATTACATTTTTAATGTCGTTATAAGCATCAATGCTTAAACCAGTTAATTTTGTAGAAATATAAGATTCCAGAATCATACCTATAGCAATAGCTTCGCCATGAAGTAAATCGGTTTTTTCTGGGTGACTTAAAAAATACGATTCTATGGCGTGTCCTAAAGTGTGTCCGTAATTTAAAGTTTTACGCAGTCCATTCTCATTAGGGTCAATATCTACAACATGCTTTTTTATTAATATAGATTCGTAAATTAATTCATCTAAATTTGAAATGTTTAAAGATGATAAATTTTTGAAATGATCCCAATACGTCTGATCTTGAATAAGCCCATGTTTTAACATTTCGGCCAAGCCAGAACGCATTTCGTTTTGCGGCAAAGTGTTTAAATAGTCTGTATCTACTATAACCATTTTTGGAGAGTTAATAACACCAATCTGGTTTTTTAAACTGCCAAGATCGACACCTGTTTTACCTCCAATAGAAGCATCTACCATGGCTAAAAGTGTGGTCGGAATGTTAATAAAAGCAATACCTCGCTTAAATGTAGAGGCCACAAAACCACCTAAATCTGTAACAACACCACCGCCTAAATTAATAAGTAAACTTTTACGGTCTGCACCAAGTTCCGAAAGTGCATTCCAAACGCCAACACAAGTATCTATGGTTTTAAAGGTTTCTCCTGCTTCAATTTCTATAATTTCAATTTGAATAGTGGTTGCAAGTGTTTCTAAAAAACGAGCCAAACAATGGTTGTGAGTGTTTTGGTCTACTAAAATAAAAATTATTGAAGGGTTACTGCTCTCAATGTATTTGTTGATTGATTCATAACCACTTACATTAAAATGGATTTTATTGGTTTTGGTTTCGATGCTTGTCATAGAATGTTCTTAAAAAAAGACGCGTGAAAATAAGGAGTTTTTTGCAAAAAAGTAAGTCATTGTTAATTATATTTGCAAACTATTTTTTTTGAGGTATGATTGACAATACTATTTTTGACAATACAGAAATTGCTTTTGCCTTAAAAAGCGATTCGGAATTAGAAAGAGCTTACTTTCTATTTAAAATGATCTCTATAGAACCACTTGTTAGAATAGGGACTGCAGCTACTAATTTTGCTATTAAAGCAAAGCTGCCTGTAGAGGGGTTAATTCGCGCCACGGTATTCGACCATTTTTGTGGAGGTGTTAACGAAGAAGATTGCCTTACTGTTATTGATAAAATGTACGAGAAAGGCGTGAGTTCCGTTTTGGATTATTCGGTAGAGGGTAAAGAAAATGAAGCTGAATTTGATGCCGCTTTAAAAATTACGCTTAAGATTGTAAATTTTGCAGACGACAGAAAATCGATACCGATTGCTGTTTTTAAACCAACGGGATTCGGTCGTTTTGCTTTATACGAAAAAATAGGAAAAGGCGAAACACTTACGGCTAAAGAACAAGCGGAGTGGGAGCGCGTTGTAAATCGTTACGATATGGTGTGCCAAGCAGCAAAAAACAAAGATATTGCTGTTTTAATTGATGCCGAAGAAAGCTGGATGCAAGATGCAGCCGACGATTTAATTACAAACATGATGCGCAAATACAACACCGAAAAACCTGTAGTGTATAATACGTTACAAATGTATAGACACGATCGGTTGGAGTTTCTTAAAAAGCAGCATGAATTAGCTAAAAAAGAGCATTTTTATTTAGGCTATAAATTAGTGCGCGGTGCTTATATGGAAAAGGAAAATGATAGAGCAGAGGAACTCGGCTACCCAACACCTATTTGTGAAAATAAAGAAGCCACCGATATTAATTTTAATGCAGGTGTAAGCTACATGTTAGAGCATTTAAGCGACATGTCGTTATTTGCTGGAACACATAACGAATATAGTTCGTATTTGGTAATGGATTTGATGAAAGCCAAAGGTATTGATAAGTCGGATAAACGTGTTTGGTTTGGACAGTTGTACGGCATGAGTGATCACATAAGTTTTAATTTATCGCATCTGGGGTATAATGTAGCCAAATATGTGCCTTTTGGCCCAGTTAAAGACGTTATGCCGTATTTAATACGACGTGCCGAAGAAAATACGTCGGTAGCAGGGCAAACAGGGCGCGAATTGGCTTTACTAACTAAAGAGAAAAAGCGTAGAAAGAAAAGCTAAATATTAAAAATAAGATAGAGTATAAACCAAAAAAAAAGCTAGAAGATGATTCTAGCTTTTTTTATATAAATTAAACGCTGTTTGTTATTTATGCGATAAAGATTTCATTACTTTATAAGCATATTCTTCTGCATTTTTACTCACGTTTTGTGGGTCTTCAATTTCTGTAGTTACTACTGCAATTAATTGTTTGCCTTCGGCTTCATCTAAATTGTAAGTTACTGTTTCTAAAACAAAATCTCTTACTGTTCTAGTTGTAATCGTTGAAGGCGAATACGTACCAACACCTACATAAGTCATAGGGTAGTTGTAGTATCCGTAAAATCCACCATAATAGCCAGGGTACATACCGCCAAAAGTTCCACCAGCATAATAACCACCGTCTTGTGTAGTTTGGGTAGATTCTCTATAATCCTTAATTACAGTTAAAACCACTGCATTATAACCTTCTCTTTTTATAGTTTCGGCAAGCGCTTTAGTTTGTTCTTCTGTTAATTTTTTGTCTGGTTCTATGTGTGGTAATTCTTTAAAGCTTTCTGTTGCTTTAAGCCCATTATCGCGTAGTTGCTTAGCAATTTCTTGTTCGAATGCAATTCTAGCTTGGTTGTTATCTGTTCTGGCAATTACTAAAATGTTTTTATCTCTTATGGTCGACACATTGTCTGATTTCCAAGAGTCTAAAACTTTTACACTAGAGCAGCTGTTTAAAACAAATGCCATTACTAATATTAAAAGTGAATAATTTGATGTTTTCATAAGTTGTTTTTAAATGAATTAATTTTAGAATATTCAAAAGTATGCTGTTACTATTTAATTTGAAAGAAAAATCTTTATTTACTGCTTTAATTAAGAAACTTTGCTTGCAAGTGCTTGGTAGGTAACATGCAAGATTCTTTTTTGCCAAACCATTTGTATCTGTTTTTGGCAATGTAACTGTAAACCCAATCGCGTATTGGTTTTGGGATAATTAAAAAAACAGCCAATAAGTTAACGGGAAACTGTAATTGGGCAGCAATTTTTAAAGCTGCAGTAGATTTTGTGTATAGTTTGTTTTTTGGGCTATACAATAAAATAGAATCGGTTTTTGCCGTATTTATATTAAACGCTTCAATAATAGGTTTAGAAGTTTCGCCTTGCAGTGGTGCAAACTTAAAAATATTGTCTTTATCGTTTTTAATAATAAATTGTATTGAAGACTCACATAAATTACAAACGCCATCAAAAAGCACAAGGTTTTGGTTTGGGTTTAAAATGGTCATTTTTTATACGTTTTATGAATTAAAATGTGTAACCGATAGCAATACCATATCTAAATGATAATGCTGAAAACTTTGATCTTCGATTAACATCGGAAAACCTGAAATCTGAATTTATAAAATCTAATAAACTGTATTTTTCTAGGGTTGTATTTAAATCGTCGTAAAATTCGTCTGGTAAATCCTTTTCGTTTTCTAATTTAAAATTATAGTGCCCAGTACCTGGCCCAGCAATCATAAAGTCGATATTGAAATGTTTTGAAATAGGAAGTTTGTAACCAAACATTAATCCTGCTGATGTAATATTGGTTCCGACATCAAATTTTAATTCGTATTCAATGTTTTCAGAACTAATATATTTTCCTGTTAAATCACTACTGTAGTTCGAGTATTTTAAATAGGCGCCAAAATAAAATCCTGTTAAGGTTTTTCTAGCTGTTTGTTTTAAATAATAGCGCACTTCTGGTATAATTTGAAAACCGCTGTAAAATATTTCATCAGTTTTTACTTTATCGCCGTCGAGCCCCGAAATTTTTAATAATCCTTCTTTTCCTTTGTAACCTATACCTAAATTTGCTGTAAAATTCTTCCAGATATAACGCTCGTAAGAGAATTGGTAAACGCCGTTTACAACCTGTAAAACTTCAAAAGAAATTTCATTTTTATAATTCGTATAGGTTTTGTCGTTGCTATAGTCTATGTCTTGGCTAAAACTTGTTGTGCTCGCTAAAAGGAGCACGATAAGTATGCATATTGAATTTTTCATATAAGTATTGATTAACGATGTATTAATTTACAAAAAAAGCTGGTGATTTGGCCTGTTTTTAACGGCTTTATTTAGCGCTTCGCTTCAACTAGCTCCAACTGGTTTAAATCTACATTGGTAGTAAAAATACCGTAATTAACTATGGCTTTATTTTTTTCGATGTTGTCTATACTTCCTACAGCTTTGCCATCTAACATTCTAACGCGGTCGCCAACTTTTAAAATAGGGCGGGGTTTGGGCTGTTCTATTTCTTTTTTCTTGGCTTCTTTCTTTTTTTGCCTAATAACGGCAACTTTCTTTTCGGCTTCTTTTATTACTTGTTGTTCTTTAGCTTTTTGGGCACGTTTTTGCTTTGCAGAAACTTTTTTTCGTTTAGAATTTTCTATCTGTACGACTTTAAAAAGTTCGTCTAGCAGTTCTTTTTTGCGCTTATTTTCGAAATATTTTTCAGAAATGTCGTTTACTTTTTGTCCTAAATAAATCAAACGCTGGTTGCTGTCATAAAGTTCCTGATAGTTTTCGAGTTTTTTTTGAATGCGTGCATTAATCTCTTCTAGTTTTTCGGCTTCCGATTGTTTCTTTTGTTCGTTTACTTTTAAAGAGCGTTCGGTTTTTTCTAATTTATTTCGCTCTTTTTGAAGCTTGGCAATCGTGGCATCAAAACGTACTTTGCTGCCTTCAATTTTCTTTTTAGCTTTATTGATTAGGTTGTAAGGAATGCCGTTTTTCTGGGCAACTTCGAAAGTGAAAGAGCTTCCTGCCTGACCCAAAACTAATTTAAAAATAGGTTCTAAGGTTTTATTGTTAAACTGCATATTGGCATTTTGCATGTGTGGCAGTTCGTTGGCCAATATTTTTAAATTGGAATAATGCGTGGTAATAATTCCGAATGCTTCTCTAGAGTAAAATTCTTCTAAAAAGGTTTCGGCTAAGGCGCCGCCTAATTCCGGATCACTACCTGTTCCAAATTCATCAATCAAAAATAAGGTGTTACTGTTGCATTTTTTTAGAAAATAATTCATTTGCTTTAAGCGGTAGCTGTAAGTACTTAAATGATTTTCTATAGATTGGTTATCGCCAATATCGCTTAAAACGCGATCAAAAATAGAAGTTCTACTGCGTTCGTGTACGGGAATAAGCATGCCACTTTGTAGCATAACCTGTAGTAGTCCAACGGTTTTTAAGGTGATGCTTTTTCCTCCTGCATTGGGACCGGATATAACAATTATGCGATTATCTTCGTTAAGCGTAATTGTCTGCGGATAGGTTGTTGCTCCTTTTTTAGAATTTGTTAAATATAGCAGTGGGTGATAGGCGTCTTTAAGAAATACATCGCGATCGCCTGTTATTTCTGGTAAAATGGCTTGCAATGCTTTGGCGTATTGTGCTTTGGCATATACCACATCGGTTTTTATTAAAAACGCTTGATAATCCTTTAATAATGGAGAAAACGGACGAATAAAATTGGTGACATCTTTTAATATTTTTACAATTTCTTCCTGTTCTTCGTATTGTAAATTGTGTAATTCCCTTGTGTATTTTAAGGTGGTTTCAGGTTCTATATAAACAATACTACCGGTTTTACTGCTTCCCATAATAGAGCCTTTAACCTTACGTCTGTACATGGCTTTTACGGCTAAAACGCGTTTGTTGTCTACAACAGATTCTCTAATATCGTCTAAATATTCTAAGGCTTGATATGTATTTAGGGCTGTGGTAAAGCTCTGATTTATTTGCCCCTTAAGCTTGTTAATTTCTTGTCGGAGTTCAAACAATTTAGGCGATGCATTATTTTTAATATCTCCAAAACGATCTACAATGGCATCGATTTTTTCAATTAAAACTTTTGTGACTTCAATATGTGAAGCTGCCTGATAAAGTGTAGGGTAATACTCCTGAAATTTCTTTAGAAAAACAATTATTTCATTAACGGATTGCGACATCGCTACGATCTTCTTCAACCCGTGAACTTCTAAAAATGCATTTTCTATATTTAAGAGTTTTAATTCTTTAGTAATTGCATCAAAACCATGATTAGGTATTCTGTTTTCGTTATAAAAAGAAGAAACATATTCGTGAGTGAGTTGTAACTCGTATAATACATCTGTTTTCCTTTTAAAAGGTGAAATGTTTAATGCTTCCTGATTACCTAATGCAGTTATGCAGTATTCGCTAACTTGATGTAATACTGTTTGAAATTCTAAATCTTGTAATGTCTTTTTATGAATGTTTATCATTCTATTTTCCGATGCAGTTAAAAACTGCAAATTTAAAGAAATTAATAGGTTAAAGCCATTAAATGTAAACCGAAATTGTAAGTACAATCATGGTAAACAGCAATAGAATGATTATTAATGGGATTACAAACTTCAGCCATTTGTTAAAGCCTATTTTAACTATGGCTAACGAGGCTAAAATTAACCCTGTAGGATTTATAAAAGCAAAAAGCCCCATACCAAATTGGTAAGCATTAACAACCAACTCTCTACCTATACCAATACCATCTGCTAGAGGTGCCATAATGGGCATGGTTAATACGGCCATGCCGGAAGACGAAGGTATAAAAAACGATAGCGCACTATATATGTAAAGCATCGCATTTATAAAAACACCTTTGTTCATGCCTGCTGTGGCAGAGCTAGCGTAATACAGCAAGGTGTCGCTAATTAAACCGTCTTCCATTAAAACAGTTACGCCTCTGGCAATACCAATTATAAAAGCAACTCCTAGTAAATCGTTAGCACCATTAATAAACGTGTCTACAAATTCAGATTCTTTAATTTTTGCGATTAAACCAATTGCAAGAGCGCCTACAAAAAATACGGTAGTCATTTCTAAAAACCACCAGTCTAGTCTAGAAACGCCATAAATCATAATTACAAAACATAAAGCGAATAAGCACAGAATGAATTTAAATTTAGCATTTAAAGCGGTTGTTGCTGAATTAATATGTATAGGAAATAACTGTTCTATCTCTTCTTTCTGATTAAAAATTATAGATTTTGAAGCATCCTTTTTTACTTTTTGGGCATAGTTAATAATGTATGCTAAACATATGATGAGCCCGATACCTAGAACCAAACATCTTGAAACTAAACCGGAAGTCCAATTTATCCCAGCAGCATTAGAGGCTATAATGGTGCTAAACGGATTAACAGTCGATGCCATCGTACCCATACAAGAGCCAATATAAATTGAAGCTAGTGCCACCATGGCATCGTATTTTGCAGCTAAAAACACAGGAATTAAAATAGGGTAGAAGGCGATAGTTTCTTCGGCCAAACCAAAGGTCGTTCCCCCTATAGCAATTAAAGTGGTTATTACAATTATTAACACATACTCTCTGCCTTTTAAGGCTTTAGCTAAGCCCGAGATTCCTGCTTCAAATGCACCGGTAAAGTTCATAATTCCTATAAATCCACCAATAATTAGTACAAATAGAATAACGTCTATAGATTCTAAAATACCTCTAATGGGCGACTGTAAAAAAGCTATAATACCTTGTGGGTTATTCTGTAATTTATGGTAGGTGTTTGGTATGGCTATTGGCTTCCAAATGTCACCATTAGTAAATTTTTCTATGGGAATTTTAATTTGTAATTGCTCGAGTGTTTCTTGGATGGCAGGTAAATCGTTGGTGTTAATCTGTCCAGATTGGGTAAACGTATTGGTCTCGGAATTGTATTGTAATCTATCGTATTTTCCAGAAGGAATCACCCAAGTTAATACGGCTACAAAAATAGCTATGAGTAATAAAACAGTTTGCGCTGTAGGAAATTTAATGTTTTTCATTACAGAAATATGCTATTTTAAAATTAATGTTGGAAAGATAATACTATTTTTAAATTTGAAGTTTTAAAAGTAAATCAGCGATGCACAATTATATAAATAACGATTGGTTTTTAATATTAAAAGATGAGTTTGAAAAACCTTATTTTAAAAGCTTATGGCTTTTTGTAGAAGAAGAATACAAAAAGTCGGTTTGTTATCCACCAAAACCTTTAATTTTCAATGCGTTTAATCAGTGTGCGTTAAAGGATTTAAAAGTAGTGATAATAGGGCAAGATCCTTATCACGGAGCAGGGCAGGCCAATGGTTTGTGCTTTTCTGTTGCTGATGGTTTTCCGCATCCACCATCATTAAAAAATATTTTTAAAGAATTAGAAGCCGATGTATCAAAACCTTATCCGGAAAGTGGAAATTTAGAGGCTTGGGCTAAGCAAGGTATTTTATTGCTTAATGCTACTTTAACAGTTGAGGCTGGTAAAGCGGGGAGCCATCAAAATAAAGGTTGGGAAATTTTTACCGATACGGTTATAAAAACCATTAGCAACGAATCTTCTGGAATTGTGTTTTTATTGTGGGGTGGTTACGCCAAAAAGAAAACGAAACTTATCGATACCAAAAAGCACGAAGTATTAACTTCTGGGCACCCTTCGCCATTAAGCGCTAATCGGGGCTTTTGGTTTGGCAATCATCATTTTAGTAAAACTAACTCCCTGTTGCAGCTAAATAAGGAATCTTCGATTTATTGGTAGCTAATTTTTCTGGAGATAACGTTTTAATTCTTTCAGTGTTGCGTTTAACAGTCTTAGTAGGCGTCGTTTTATTGCAGCTAAAAAATAATAGGGCAAAATTAATGCCTATTAAAACAGCTAAAATTGTTAAAATTGTCATAAACATAGATTGGTGGGGTTGCAATTTTTTTCAAAAATAGCTATAACCCACGGTTTATCCTAAAAATGAAAGCAAACTTTTAACTTTATTTTTAGTTTTAACAAAGTATATGTAGTTTAAATAATTGTTACCAAATTGTTATAATCTTGTTTTTCGGGAATTAAATCTAAGGCAAACAACTGATTTTGAACAGTGTTTAAAGTGTTTTTATCGATTAACTCTTGGCTCCATTCGGTCATTTCTAGCCAGGCTTGCACGTCTGTTATTTGCTGATTGTATCTGTTTGCAATGGTGTGGTCTATAGAAGGTATATTTTTAAAATCGGAAGTAGTATTATTAATAATGTCTAAAATGGTTTTCATAACGGAAGCGTTTTCTTTTAAAAACTCATTTCTAACCGCAATTACAAAACAAGGCCATGGAGAAGGGCAATTACCAATATTTCTAAATATTCCCGAATCTACAAGGGGTTTTGTGGTGTATTTTTCCCACATAAAATAATCGGCTGTGCCTTCGGTTAAACCAGTTACAGCGCCATCTAAATCGTTTATTACTTCAAACTTTAAATCGGCATCCATATTCCAATTATGGTTTTGTGCATTCACATAAGCCATTAAATGAGATCCTGACCCATAACGACTTATAGCGGCTTTGGTGCCTTTTAATTCTTCAATGGTGTTGTAAGGTGAATTTTGGGCAACATGTATACCCCAATGTAAAGGCGTTTTTACAAAAGTTTGTACAATGGTACTAGGGTTTCCGGCAACAATATCGGCAACTATGCCTTCGGTAAGTATTACAGCAATATCAATTTCTTTTGTTCTTAGGGCTTTACACATTTCGCCGGTACCACCAAAAAAATCGTGCCAGCGCAAATTGATGTTTTCGGCTTTATATTCTCCATTTTTTAAGGTTAAATACCAAGGTAAATTAAAATGTTCTGGTACGCCTCCTATATTTACTTGTATCATATTTTAAGATTATAAGTTTACGATTTTAGTTAAGGTGTAACTTATAAGTTGCTCTATCGCTAATCCCGGATTTTTGCTAAAAGTACCAGCAGCTCTATTGGCGATTATGGCATTTATAGACAGGGCTTTATGGCCGAGTAATTGTGCCAGAGCGTAAATAGCTGCGGTTTCCATTTCTAAATTCGTTATTTTTAGATTGTTGTAGTTAAAGGTTTGTATGCTGTCGTTAAGCGTGTTATCTTCCAATTCTAGTCGTAAAATGCGTCCTTGAGGGCCGTAAAATCCGCTAGCCGTTGCTGTTATTCCTGAGCTTGTTTTTTCTGAACAGATTTTGCTTTCTAGTTCTGAATTTCCAGAAATTAATACTGGTTTAGATTTTTTGGAACTCCAGTTGGTGTGCTTTACAAAAGCAGCTTCGACTTCTGGGTTACCAATATGTTTCAAATTATAAAAATGAAGCATACCGCTAAAATCCAAACCATGACTGCTTACTAAAAACGAATCGACAGCAATATCTTCTTGGAGTGCACCAGACGTGCCAATGCGGATAATGTTTAAAGCTGTTAGTTGTTTTTTTACAGTTCGTGTATTAAAATCGATATTTACTAAAGCATCCAGTTCATTAAGTACAATATCTATATTATCGCACCCTATGCCAGTAGAAATAACTGTTATGCGTTTGCCTTTGTAACGTCCCGTCTCGGTTTTGAATTCGCGTTTTTGTATAGAAAACTCGATAGAATCGAAATGTTTAGATATTTTGGAAACACGATTTTGGTCTCCTACCAAAATAACGGTTTGTGCTATATGTTCGGGTTTTAAATTAAGATGGTAAATACTGCCATCTGGATTTAGAATGAGTTCGGAGTCCTTAATTGGCATAGTTAATAGATTTTATAAGTTTATTACATTCGGTATTAAAATAAAAATCGTGTTTTTTAGCGCCGCCATAAATCATTTTATCGTCTGCTAAATTCGCATAATTATTTTGAAGAAATAATGCTTTAAACCCATGCTGATTCAATTTTAACGTATGATTTTCTTCGGTGTAAAACACATGTAACCGATCTATAATACGTTGCATTTGCAGGTCTCCATAGCCATAATATCCTTGGTAGTTTAGGGCATAACCTAATAAATGATGCTTAGACTTAATATCGTTTTGCTCTATTATTTTTAAAATATTAAGCTCAATTTCGTTAATACCGTTTTTAGAATTTGGAAAACGCTGTAAATGCGCCTTTAAGCAATTGCTTAAATATACAAACGACGAATCTTTAACAATAAAAGGTTTTAATAGGTTGTGATCGTTCCCGTTGTATATGCTCCAAACCTGTTGTGCTAATTCTATATCGGATGGTTTAAGCTCAATTTTATTTTTATAATGATGGAGTAATTGCTTATTATTTAATTCTGATAAGCCTTTTAATTCGTGTTTATTTTCATGAATCCAGCCGCTACACACTAAATATATTGGTAGTTGAATGTTTTTTTGAAGTAATAGATTAATAACACCAATTAGATTAATATGGCAAAATAAATCGTATTCAAACCAAAGCACAATTTCTTTATAAGCACTTACATCGTCTAGAATACTAACATCGCTTTTTACTTGAATTTCATTTATTTCTAACTGATAGGTGTCTTGTAAAAACTGCTTTCTTAGGTCTAAAAACTCCACCGAATTAATAGCTTCTAGTGTCGGGCCTTCGCATAACATTTCGTGCCAAGTCAAGAAATCGCCTTCTACTTGAAGCTCGGTTAAGTAATGAGTTAAATTACTACCGTTTGTAATGTGCAATGTGTTGGCGCTTTTCATGACTAACCACCCACGCGTTTAACGTTAAATCCTTTATCTTTTAAAATCGACATGATTTTATCGCGATAATCACCTTGTATTATAATTTTATCATCTTTAAAACTTCCGCCAACACTTAATGCTTTTTTAATGTCTTTGGCTAATTGTTTAAAATCTTCGGATGCACCTGTGTAACCTTCTAAAATGGTTATGGGTTTTCCTTTGCGTTTTTCGTATTTACATAAAATGGGGTCGTCTTGCAGCCAAATATCAGACGTGTCTTCAGTTATTTGGTCTTCAGATTCTTCGTGATCTGGGAATAAATTTTTAAGCTGATCTTTTAAGTCCATGGTTGTTATTTCTTAATTAACCCTAATTCTATTAATCGTTCGTGTAAATAGGCACCAGCGGTAATATCTTCAAATTGTTTTGGATTGTTGTCGTCTATGCAGTGGTCTAAAACATTCAATTTCATATCGCTTACGGGGTGCATAAAAAAGGGTATGGAATATCTGGAAGTTCCCCATAATTCTTTAGGCGGATTAATTACTCGGTGAATTGTAGACTTTAACTTATTGTTGGTGTGTCTGGAAAGCATATCGCCAACATTTATCATTAATTCGTCAGGTTGTGCTATGGCGTCAATCCATTCGCCATCGTTATTTTGTACTTGTAAGCCACGGCCTTGAGCACCCATTAATAGTGTAATTAAATTAATATCGCCATGGGCTGCTGCTCGTACAGCTTCCTTAGGTTCGGTAGTTATTGGCGGATAATGAATGGGTCTTAAAATAGAATTACCATTTTTAATATACTGGTCGAAATAAGTTTCTTCTAAATTTAAATATAAAGCCAAAGCGCGTAGTACGTATTTCGCTGTCTTTTCTAACATTTGGTAGGCTTGTTTTCCTACCGTATTAAACTTTGGCAATTCGTCAACAATTACATTTTCTGGGTATTCTGCCTTTAGAATATCGTTATCTTCTACATATTGTCCAAAATGCCAAAATTCTTTTAAATCGCCCTCTTTTTTTCCTTTAGCATGTTCTTTACCAAATGACGTGTAACCACGCTGACCGCCAATTCCAGGGATTTCATATTTAGCCTTAACTGATTCTGGCAAATCGAAAAAGGCCTTAATCTCATCATACAAATCAGTTACTAATTTATCGTCTAAAAAATGACCTTTTAAAGCAACAAAACCGATGTCTTCGTAAGCCTTACCAATAGCGTTAACAAATTGTTTTTTTTTATCAGGATCGTTAGAAATAAAATCATTTAAATCTACACTAGGAATACTTTTCATATTTACATTTTAACTACATGGTGTATTACAAATGTACAAAAAAACAAGTGTAGATGTGAGCACAAATAATTTAATAGGGCACTAATTTTTACTGTAATTTTTCCGTTATATTTGATGATATTCAGTTTTTAAAGTATGAATTCTAAGACAGCACCAATGGATTATAAAGATTGCGGATTGAGTAACGAAACTTTATTGCAACTCTATAAAAATATGTTAAAACCTAGACTTATAGAGGAAAAAATGCTAATCCTGCTTAGGCAAGGAAAAATTAGCAAATGGTTTTCAGGGATTGGCCAAGAGGCCATTGCAATTGGGGTTACTATGGCGTTGCATACTCATGAATATATTTTGCCCATGCATCGTAATCTAGGCGTTTTTACTACGCGAAATGTGCCTTTGCACAGGTTGTTTTGTCAATGGCAGGGTAAAGCTAGCGGATTTACCAAAGGAAGGGATCGGTCCTTTCATTTTGGAACACAAGATTATAAAATTATTGGCATGATTTCGCATTTAGGACCGCAATTGGGTGTTGCCGATGGTATTGCATTAGCAGAGAAATTACATAATCGAAAAGCTGTTACTGCAGTGTTTACTGGGGAAGGGGGGACTAGTGAAGGTGATTTTCATGAAGCTCTAAATCTCGCTTCGGTCTGGCAATTACCAGTGCTGTTTTGTATAGAAAATAATGGTTACGGGCTTTCAACACCAACACACGAACAATACTATTGCAAGGATTTGGCCGATAAAGGCGTAGGCTATGGTATGGAAGCACATATTATTGATGGTAATAATGTGATAGAAGTTTTTTCTAAAGTTACTGCTATTGCCGAAAGTGTTAGGCAGCAACCTCGCCCAGTATTACTGGAATTTAAAACTTTTAGAATGCGTGGTCATGAAGAAGCTAGCGGTACAAAGTATGTGCCTAAAGAGACATTAGATTATTGGGCGACTAAAGATCCTGTAGAAGGCATGAAATCTTTTTTGATGCACACCAATATATTATCTGAAGAGATTGATAACAAGTTTAAAGCTGAAATATTACAAGAAATTGAAACAGCTTATAAACAGGCAACAGACGAAATACCTATAGTTGCTAATACAGAAATCGAGTTGGGTGATGTGTTTAAACCTTTTACGGATACAGAGATAAAAGCTTCTGAGCAAACCCAAGAACGTCGTTTTATAGATGCTATATCCGAAGGTTTAGATCAAGCTATGCAAAAGCATGACAATCTGGTGCTCATGGGGCAAGATATTGCGGAATACGGAGGTGTTTTTAAAGCTACCGAAGGTTTTGTAAATCGGTTTGGTAAAGCTCGTGTTCGAAATACACCTATTTGCGAATCTGCTATCATATCAGCTGCTATGGGCCTGGCTATTGCCGATATGAAAAGTGTTGTAGAAATGCAATTCGCAGATTTTGTGTCGTCCGGATTTAATCCCATTGTAAATTATTTGGCAAAATCATATTACCGTTGGGGGCAGTCGGCCGATGTTGTTATACGAATGCCTTGTGGTGCTGGGGTGGCTGCAGGGCCGTTTCATTCGCAAACCAACGAAGCCTGGTTTACAAAAACACCAGGTCTTAAAGTCGTGTATCCTGCATTTCCAGCCGATGCCAAAGGTCTTTTAATTCAGGCTATAAACGATCCTAATCCAGTGTTGTTTTTCGAGCATAAAGCTTTGTATAGAAGTATTCGTCAGCAAGTGCCTGAAAATTATTACACACTACCTTTTGGACAAGCGGCAAGGTTAACCGAAGGATCGGATTTGAGTATCATTACCTATGGTGCCGGTGTGCATTGGGTTTTGGAAGTATTAAGTAAAGCACCTGAAATCAAGGCCGATGTTATCGATTTAAGAACGTTACAACCTTTAGATGTAGCTACTATTTATAGTTCAGTAAAGAAAACAGGAAGAGCACTTGTATTGCAAGAAGATTCACTTTTTGGCGGGGTGGCTTCAGATATTTCAGCATTGATTATGGAACATTGTTTTGAGTATTTAGATGCTCCTGTTAAGCGCGTGGCAAGTTTAGATACGCCAATTCCATTCATCAATCAACTCGAAAATAATTATTTAGCTAAAGATAGGTTAGAAGCTGCCATACAAGAGGTGTTGGAATATTAAATGCTGTGTACAATTTCAAAAATTCACGAAAAAAATGAGAAATACGAATAAAATTATTGGAATATTTCTACTGCTGATTTTGGAATCTTGTTATTTCGGAGCCGGATTAGTTGAAAGAGAAATAACCGACGACTATTTTTTATTTGCGAATAATACGCTTGACGAAATGAGTATTTGGTATCACGCGGAAAAATATTCAAATCGACTAATTGTACCCAAAACAGTTTTTGCTGTTGGAGAAAACGGAGATTTTATAATTGCTAAAAGTCATCCAAAAACAACAGAAAACGGAATTAATAAAAGTGTGACTTATTATCACATAATTGAAGTGGATAAAAAAAGTACAGAACAAAGTCCGAATTTGACTTTGGAACAATATGAGCGTGAAAGAAAAATATTAAAAATTCCAAGCGACTTGGATTTTAACATTGTTTACGAAGAATTGGAATAAAAAACTAAATGGACAAAACTCTGAAAATAATTTCTATAACATTTTATTCTCTCATAATTCTTATGGGACAAATGATTGGACTTCCATTTATTTTTTGGCTGATATTTACAAGTTTTGAGTTTGGAAATAGTGACCAAATATTTGCCGTTTTGGGACTAATCGGAGTAATACTGAATTTTACTAAATATAAAAAGTTCAGACTTGGAAAAGTATTGAGTTTTGTTCTTATGCTTGCACCAATCGCAAGACAAATGACTGAAATACCAATTGAAAAATTTAATTATTTGGCTTTTCAGATTCCTCTTTTGATTTTTGTAATAACTTATCTGATTTACATATTAAAACAGAATGAAAATAAAAAAACTGAACACAACAACGTGTAAGCGCAATAACGGCTGAATTCCCTAATCGGAAATTCAATTCGTTTTGTTAATTAGGTGCGTTGGTAACGGGAAATGATGGGATTAAAGTATAAAAGCTATCTTTAGAGTTATGAATTTATATCGATATCTTTTTATACTGCTGGTATTTTGTTTTGGTTGCAAGGGGAAAACGACAAAATCTGCAGACGATAATTGTGCTTGGGAAACCATAAGGGTTACGGCTACAGCATACAATTCGTTAAGTTATCAAACCGATTCCCAAAGTCGTATAACCGCTTTTGGAGATACGCTAAAACCTAACCAAAAATGTATTGCGGTTTCTAGAGATTTACTGGCACAAGGTTTAGATCATAATACGCAAGTGGCTATAGAAGGATTTCAAGGGTTGTTTATTGTTAACGACAAAATGCACTCCCGTTGGAAAAATCGTATAGATATATACATGGGGACCGATGTTGATGCTGCCAAGCAATGGGGCAGAAAAAAAGTTAATATTGCCTATTGTATAAAAACAAAATAGCCCAGATGTCTGGGCTATTGTAACTTTTTAAATGGTATGGTTTAATGTGCGTAACGTTTTGTGCCATACCATAAGGCTTCTGTTGTCGAGTTAAAATCTTGAATACTACGCTTTATTAGTTTTAATTCTACAGCATCGCCATTAATTCTGGATTGTTTTAGTTGTTTTAAGAGCGTTTTCATAGCGATTGTTTTTAGAATTAGAAAGTAGATCTATAACGTCTTTTACTGTTCCAAGATTCACTTTTTGAATGATGTACTGTTCCTGTAGTCTGATTGTTGTTTAGAGTTCTCATAATGTTCGATTTTTTGATTGATGATGATTATTTTAATTGTTTTATATTTTAAAGACGAGGTGAAAACCGATTTGTTACAATTAGAAAATTTAAAATCAGCACATTAACAATATTTTAATACTTAATAGCTAATTGTCGCTCTTGTTTTTTTATGTTGAAAAAAGCGAGTCATCTTAACAATTTTTAGGAATGATTTTTGTTTCTATTAAAAATTAAAATTTATTTTTGAACTGATTATTTAGCCCTATGAAGTATTCTTTTGTATTGTGTTTCTTTCTTTTGTTTTCTGTTTCGCTGTGGGCGCAAATAGATAGTAGGCAACAGTCTTCTGGAATAATTCCAGTAATAGAAGCTCCAGAGGGCGAAGCTTCAGAAACCAATAGCTTAAATATAGATCCTGTAGAGGCGCCTAGCCTGTCTATACCTAACGAGAATACGGTAAATGGTTTGTCGGTTTCAAAAACGCCTAATTTAAATGTAGAAGAAGAGTTTTCGATGTTTAACAAAAAGACCTATGGTAATCCTGCAGAATTATATCAAGATAATATTAAACGACAATTGAAAATGCCAGAATCTGAAGCTGCTAATCCAAATGCTACAGGAAGTTTGGTAGATATGTATTTTGGAGATTTTAAAACCAAATCTGGAAAAGTTAATGTTGTTTACCGTGATCACCAAGCTTTTGATGGCGATCGTATTATGGTTTTGGTAAACGACGATATTATACAGTCTAACGTGTTGCTTACCAACGGTTATAGCGGATTTAAATTAGATTTGCAACCGGGCCTTAATAAAATAGATTTTAAAGCAATTAATCAAGGTACATCAGGTCCTAATACCGCAGAATTTCAGGTGTTAGACGAAGATGGCAATATCATTTCTGGTAACGAATGGAACTTAGCCACAGGCGTTAAGGCAACTATTATCATAGTAAAAGAATAAGGTATAAATTTCAATATTTATAGTCCGCTTTTTCAATTTAAAATATCTTGAGATAACGCTTCAAAATTAGTTGAATAAAGGATTGTCTATATTGTTGAAAAACAACACTTAACTATTTATTAAAATAGTTTTTTTTATATCGTTATTAATTCCAATAAACATCTATTATATTTGTTTAGAATTGCATTGCATTTGGCCGATAGAATTCTTTTTGGTTAATTTATGTGGTTTATAAACTAAGTTGTATTACTAAAAATATTTTTATGGCAAAATCGCAACAAGCGTACAATAAAATCGAAAAAGAAAAAGCGCGCCAAAAAAAGCGCGAAGAAAAGCAAAAGAAGAAAGAAGAGCGTAAAGCAAATGCTAAGGGCACTCAAGGTATTCAGTTTGCTTATGTAGATCAGTATGGAAATTTAACAGATACTCCGCCAGATCCAGCCGATAAAATTAAAGTAGATGCCGACGAGATTGTTTTAGGTGTTCCCAAAAAAGAAGATAACGAACCCGAAGAGCAAGATACTGTAAGAAAAGGTAAGGTAGCCTTCTTTAATACGTCTAAAGGTTTTGGATTTATTGTTGATGATAAAAATGCCGAAAAATATTTTTGCCATGTAAGCGGACTTATAGATACCATTACCGAAAACGATCGTGTAGAATTCGAGTTAGAAAAAGGTATGAAAGGCATGAATGCCGTGAAAGTTAAAAAGATTTAAAACGGTGTTCGCTTAGTTAAACTTTCGCTTTTCGAACCAACGCCCTGCAAGACTTATATTTAAAGTTAAGAGGTGGTAATGCTCTTGAATCAGGTTATTGTACACTTGGCCTTTCGTACCGTAAGCATAGCTTATATTTAACATAGATAGGCCATCGTATCGTAACGGAATTCCTAAACCGACATCTAAAGTATAGTTGTTTATTTTCTGACCAGTAATTTCCAGATTACCACTATCGTAATTAAAACCAGCGCGATATTGTAAGGTGTTCCAGAATTTAAGTTTGTTAATATTTGGTGCAAATTCTACACCTAAGCCAAAAATATTTTGATCTACAAAAGTGCCTAACTGGTCGGTTTGATTGGTGTTAGACCAAAAGTATTTTTTGTAATCTAAAGCTACAGTAACCTGATCTAAGTAAGTTGTTTGAACTCCAAAACCTATTTCTAACGGCAGTTTAAAATCGTCTAAATCTTCATTCGAATACACATCGCCATCATAAATTTGAGATACGGTAGTATCTTTTTCACCTGATAAACGTGTGGGTAAATTTACGATAGACCCCAAAGTTGTGTTTTTAAACGGACTGTATTGTATACCCGCGCCGAGTCTAAACCCCGAATAGCTGTTTGCATCATAAATGCTTAAGGTGTTATTGGCTATATAATTGGTTTCTGTTTCGGTAATCTGACCAAAAAGTAGGGAAGAAGTAAGCCCTAAACTTAAATTATCTAAAAGTTTGTAACCGTAATTAATTTTTAAATCGTTTAATCCTCCAGATCCTTCAATATCGCTATAAAACACATTAGAGGTTCCTTCAATATCCGTTTCAATAGTGTTTAAACTGTAGCCCACGTTGGTGTAAGGAATTAAGGTTAAACTAAGACCTGATTTTGAATTGATAGGAAAGGCAAAGGCCATATTAGAGAAATTGGCGTTTATTTTAGAGTCTTGGCTGCCGCCGTCTATTTGCACTCCATAAGTAGACTTAATGCCAACATCAAAAAAGAAAGTGTTTAAGGGCACATAAGCAAACGATGCCGGGTTTGCATTATTTATAAAAGTGCGAGAACTGTTTGCTATACCGGTATTGCCTAAACTGGTGGTTTTCCCAGTATTGGTAGTGTTAAGCAGTCCAAGTCCGTATAAAGAATATGGCGAACTGGAAAGCGTATTGCTTTGCGAGCATACCGAAAAAGAATATAAAAATAGGCCTAATATTAAGGTTGAAAGTTTATTCGTCGTCATCGTCGTAAAGTGCATAGTATAGTGCTAAAGTTGTTTTTAAGGCATTGGTTTCGGAGGTTTGTCCTTCTAGAATGTAGCGATCTACCGATTCATTGAAATCTTGCGACGACAAACTGAGAAATAAATTTTCGCGGTTATCGCTGTTTAATTTCAGATCTACAAAATATTGTAAATCGATGGTGTAAACGGTGTTGCTTAATTCGGACTGCGATGAATTTTTTAAGGCATAAATTTGATTTCCCGAATGGTCTGTAAGTACCGATATGGTTTCGGATCGTTGATCGATTATATACACATTTAAAGAATCTCTGGTGTGTAAATTGGTTGTAGATGAGTTTCTTTTTAAAGCGATGTAAAGTTGGGCGTTCATAACCGAGCCAGATCCTGTAATGTTATACACTTGCTCGATATAGGGAATGTCTATTTTAGTAGCCAAACCACTTCCAGATTGTATAAAACTGGTGTTGTTTGTTTGGGCGCTAGATATGCTTTCTTTTTGTGAGTTTAAATTTTCAAAATACGTATTGTTGTAATTGCTGGACAGGTTATGAAAACTATTTGCTGTACTAAAATCGAGATCTATATATTCGGCTTCATCGCTTTCTACTTCTTCTTTTATGGTGTAATATAATCTGAGTTTAGATGATTTTTCGAATCCGAATACAGTGGTATTGCTAGAATCTGGAGTAATCATTAGTCCTTTATATTTAGCTAAAAACTGATTGATGTCTGAAAATTCATTGTTTTGAATGTCTTCAAACAATTTACGGCCGTAAGCTGGATTTAAAGTAAAGTGTAACGAATCGACTTTTCTAGGTGTAATTGAAGCTTCAATTTCACCAATAGGTATATCGTTTGTGTTGTAATTAGAAGTGTTGTAATAATAGTCTTCAGTGACTTTTATATTTTTAATCACTTCATACGCCTTAAATTTTTGTTTCGGAATGGTGTCGTTGTAAAAATAAGAGTCGTATTTTAAAATTAACGCCACCGAATCGAACACAGCATCACTGTCGGCATATAAATTACTGCTGTATAATTGTATGTAAGGTTTAGCGGTAATACGACCAAAATCATTATCCATATACGCGCCTACCAGTAAACGATCGGTATCGCTTACAGAAATAGAGTCGAATTTATAAGTCGAGGTGTTTACCGTAAAAGTATCTATGTAAAATACTTTAGTGCCATTGTAAATCCAATCTTCACCCACTACCGATGAGTTATCGGGTTCGCAGGCTGTTAATAAACCTAAAAGCACGCATAAAGTACAACAGGTTTTAAAACAAATAGAGTTCATAAATCGTTTTTAAAATCGAGCGAACTTAAGCGTATAAAAAAAGAGCATAAAAAGAGTTAGACCAACAGGGATATTATCTATCTGAAACCCGTTTTTTAATATATAATACGTTCTTAAGGCTTTTGTCGAAAAAGCAATCTGGTTCGTATAGGGATTTTACTTATCTATCTAGTTTATTTTACAGCGGCGCACTAAGTAAGTAGGTTTGGGCAATATTTAAAAACACATGCCTAAAAAACTCGTTTACATACTTATTTTTTTTGTCGGTAATAGAATGTTTTGCCAAACGCATACTGTAGATGGCGCAATGCAATATCGTTTGGCACCTTATGGTAAGGATATCGATTTTTACGATTTGAATTTAGATGTAAATTACACGTTAGAGCACTCTAAATTTAAAATAACTAATGGCATTGCTTACAGTGTTTTAAATATAAATTACAACACTAATACTCCTTTTGTAGCAGAATCTTTAAATAGGTTTTACAATTTCAGTTATGGCATACAAGTCGATTATTATGTTACAGATTCTTGGGGACTTGGAGCGATATTGAAAGCTGGCTTATACTCTAATTTTATAGATGCCATTTCTAAAGATGATGTACTGGTTACAGGCGATTTTTATGCTAAAAAAAGCTGGCAGGATGCTTATGTTGCTTTTGGAGTGTCTTATAATGTTGTTTTTGGGCAGCCAGAATGGACACCTGTGTTTAAGTTTTATAAAGCATTAAACGATCATGTTGCGTTTTATGTGGGGTTCCCTGAAAGTCAAGTCCACTATAAATTCAATCAAAAACATGCACTATTTGTAAATCTGGAGCAAGAAGGAGGCTATTATAATGTTTCCGATTATTATAATAATTCAGCAGCTCTATCAAGTCTTAACGCGCATTTTACTTACCAATATGGTTTAGATCATAATTGGGCCATCAACCTGAAAGCAGGCTATATGTTCAATACAAAATATCAATTACTAGATGCGTCTGATTCTGCTGTCTACAACTTTAACATTACAGATCAGCCTTTTATCTCGGCAGGATTAACTTTTAAAATGAATACAAAAAATAAATAAATGACTTATGATAAAACATTCTAAAAAACTATTGGTATTATGTGCGCTTGCATTAAGTTTTTATAATTGTTCGAGCGATGATGATGAGGATCGCGGGAACTGGAAAGTACGTTCGGTTTTCGATGGTGTGCCCAGAAGTAATATTGCGGGTTTTGTTATTGGCGATAAAGGTTATATGGGAACGGGGTACGATGGCGACGATTATTTAAACGACTTTTGGGAATACAATATAGAAGGCGATTATTGGGTGCAAAAAGCCGATTTTCCTGGTACGCCTAGAAGTGCAGCATCCGGATTTGCTATTAATAACTTCGGGTATATAGGTGTTGGTTATGATGGCGAGGAAGAGCTTAAAGACTTTTGGCAATACAATGCCAGTGCGAATACTTGGACTCAAAAAGCTGATTTATCAGGAGATGCCAGACGTTCTGCTGTGGGGTTTGCTGCAAATAACATGGGGTATATCGGCACGGGTTACGATGGCGATAACGATCGAAAAGATTTTTATAAATACAACCCAACAACCAACGAGTGGTCCGAATTGGTTGGTTTTGGTGGCGATAAACGCCGTTTTGCAACCAGCTTTACTATAAACGACCGTGTGTATTTAGGAACAGGCGTAAGCAATGGCTTATATAAAACCGATTTCTGGGAGTTTAATCCAGCTACAGAAGTCTTTACAAAGCTTAACGATCTAGATGAAGATGATGATTATACCATTGCACGCTCTAATGCTGTAGGGTTTAGTTTAAATGGGTTAGGTTATATTGTTTCTGGCTATAATGGCGGGGTTACCAGTAGTACTTGGGAGTATAATCCGGGAACAGATTCTTGGGAAAATATTACCAGTTTAGAAGCGACATCCAGACAAGATGCCATTGCTTTTTCTAATGGTAGCAGAGCTTTTGTATTGCTCGGTAGAAGTGGAAGTTTGTATTTAGACGATAATTACGAATTATTCCCTCAAGAAGCATATGACGACGAAGATTAATTATTAAATGATTGTCTCATGGAACGTAAAAAATTTTTAAAAAACAGTTTGCTAGGTTTGGGTACTATGGTTGTTGGTGTACCTGTAATAACGTCTTGTTCGGATTCTGATGATAAAACAGCAAGTAACGATCAAACAGATGGGAGTTGTACACTTTCTCCTGAAGAAACTGCTGGGCCTTTTCCTATAATTACACCTTCAAGTTTAGTGAAAGCCAATATTATTTCCGACAGGAATGGTGTAGCTTTACTAATCAATATAACGGTAAATCAAAAGGTAGATGCAGATAGTTGTAATCCTTTGTCAGGAGTATATGTAGATTTATGGCATTGCGATTCCGAAGGAAATTATTCTCAGTACGGAGGTTCTAATATGCAAAATGTCGATTATAGTAATAAAAATTTTCTGCGAGGAAGACAATTAACCGATGACAACGGACAAGTATCTTTTATTAGTATTTTTCCTGGATGGTATCGTGGTAGGGCGCCGCACATACATATAGAAATTTTAAATATTGATGAACAATCGCTAGTTGTTACGCAAATCGCTTTTCCAGAAGCGGTATGTAATACAGTGTATAATACAACTTTTTATAATGGTGAAGCCGATACATCCAACGAAAATGATAACGTTTTCTCTGATAGCTTAGATGGCAATATGGCCGATAGTTTACTCGGAAATATTGATGATGGCTATACCTTAATAAAAACAATTACAGTTTAGTTAGTTTAGTTTTTTAACTGTTATTTAGTTTAATTCTGTTTTAAACCCAAGGCAAGTAGTAGGCCTTGGGTTTTATAAAAAGTGTTATGAAAAATAAGTTCTATAAAGTTTTATTGGTATGTCTGTTAGTAGGTGTAATAGCATTGTTTCTAAACCAACAGTCTGCATCTGGTTTTAGTATAGATATTTATACTGTGAATTCTGGGTATGGCTATTCCATTTCGAAGGATGATAAACTGTTAATTAAGCAGGATGCTATTCCTTCCGTTGAAGCGCAAATGGCGTTTTGTGATGCAAATGATGCGAAACGTATTGCGCAGTTGGTGGTTGAAAAACTAGAAAACAAGGAAAATCCCAGAATTACCAAAACAGAGTTAGAGCAAAAGCATATCGCTCTAAAATGTGTACATTAGCAATAAACTGTATATGGCCATAATGATAAAAAATAACGAAAGCTGGAAAAAAGAAACGCTGGTACAAGTTGTAATTTGGGCTGTGTTTTTTAGCGTGTTTTTTCTTCAAGTGTATTTTAATACCGGGAAATTACCATTGCCATTTTTAGGTTTTTTAGCCACAGGTATTGTTGCGTTTTATATCAATTATTTGTTTTTAGTGCCTCAGTTTTTACTTAAAAAAAAGCACATCCTTTATTTTGTAGCTGTTTTTGTGTTGTTGGCGCTGTCGGTTACATTTACGGAAATTATTTTACCAAAACCCGATTTTGCAAACCATTTGCCAAAACCTAAAGATTTTCCGCCTCCAAGAGATTTTAAGGGGCCTAATAATTTGAGGTTTAGATTGGGGTTTCCCATATTTTTCAATTTAATTTTAGTAGTTATTGGTACAGCCATTAAAATGTATTTGGAATGGGATAAAAACACCAAACTTCAAAAAGAAATTGAAAATCAAAAATCGAACGCCGAACTACATTTTTTAAAAAATCAATTAAGTCCGCATTTTCTCTTCAATTCTTTAAATAGTATTTATTCTTTAACCAGTAAAAAATCTAACGAAGCTCCAGAAGCCGTTATTACCTTGTCGGAGCTTATGCGTTATATGTTGTACCAAGCCGATAGTGATTTTGTGATGCTTAAAGATGAGCTGGAATACGTTCAAAATTATTTAAAACTGCAGCGTTTACGCATAGCAAACAATCAAAATGTAACTTTGAATGTTAGGGGCGATGTGGCACAACAAAAAATAAGGCCTTTGTTGTTAATTTCATTTATTGAAAATGCGTTTAAATACGGCACCGATTACAAGGGGAATACCCTAGTTAAAATTGAAATTACTGTCAATCAAAACAACCTTCATTTTAATTGCGTAAATTTAATAGGAAACAAAAAGAACGATCCTGCTAATTCTGGTATTGGGTTGCAAAATACTAAAGAGCGTTTACAATTGCTATATCCAGACCAGCACAGTTTGGAAATACAGGAAGCAGACAATCGGTTTATGGTTATTTTAGATTTAAAGTTAGCGGTATGAAATGTATTATTATAGACGATGAACCTTTAGCGATAGATGTTGTAGAATCGTACCTCAAGCAATTAGGCGGTATCGATATTGTGGCGACATGTACAAATCCGTTAGAAGCCATAACCTTACTCAATAAACATAAAGTAGATTTGGTGTTTTTAGATATTGAAATGCCTAATTTAAACGGTATCGATTTGGTAAAATCAATCGAAAATTTACCTCAGTTTATATTCACTACAGCTTATCCGCAATACGCTTTAGACGGATTCAATTTAAACGCAACCGATTATTTGGTGAAACCCATTCCGTTTCATCGTTTTATAAAAGCAGTTTCACGTGCAAAAGAAAAATACGAATTGGAACATTTACAATCTGCAAGCGGCATACCCGTTGCTTTAGGAACTTTGCCTAAACCCGAAAACGACTTTATTTTTGTGAAATCGGAATACGAAAACATAAAAATTAAAACCGATACAATAACGTATATTCAGGGACTGAAAGACTATATTAAAATTCATGTCGCCGATACCAATAAAGCCATTATTACCTTATCGAGCTTTAAGGACATGTTAGAAAAACTACCACAAAACAATCAGTTTATGCGTGTGCATAAGTCATTTATAGTTAATATTAATGCGATTAAAGCATTACAAAAAACTAAGATTGTTTTGCATGACGATATGCGTATTCCTATTGGCGAAACCTTTAAAAAAGAGGTTTTAGAACGTTTGGGGGTTTAAGTTTAAACCTTCATTACTGGCAATAATTTCTATACAAACTCTAGATTCTATTTGTAACAACTGTTATTGTTAAACTTGTTGTAAGTTTTTTTCTATTTTTATGTGAAATAAAAAGACAAAACGAAATAGTGCTTACTCCTGCGTTGGCAACAATATGAGAAAAACAATCCTACTAATATTTTTGACGTGTTTCAGTTACAATTATCTGACTGCCCAACAGACCCTTTCTGAAACTGAAAAATTAGTCTCTCTTGGAAAGCTTTATGGATTCTTAAAATATTATCATCCAGAGGTCGCAAAAGGAAAGTTTGATTGGGATAAAGAGTTTATTAAACAATTTCCAGAAGTTCTAAAATCTACAGATAAGAAGTCTTTATCCCAAGTTTATATCAATTGGATTGAGAGTTTAGGGGAAATTGATAAGTGTAAAAAATGTGATTTCAAGGAAGAGTATTTCGATAAAAATTTTGACTTGTCTTGGACTCAAGATTCAACAATTTTTAGCAACGAATTGTCATCAAAACTTAAATTTATTGAAAAGAACAGAAATCAAGGAGAGAATTTTTACGCTTCAAATGAACCTGTTGGTACAATAAAAATAACAAACGAGCCCAACTACAATAATTTTGATTATCCCAACGAAGCATATAGATTATTGGGACTTTTTAAATATTGGAATGTCATAGAATATTTTTATCCTTATAAATATCTTACAGACCAAAATTGGGATTCAGTATTAAAAGAAATGATTCCAAAGATTAGAAACGCATCAAATAAAGGCGAATATCAATCAACAGTAAAAGAGCTTGTTGCAAAATTGGATGACAGTCACGCTTGGATAAGTTTTTCTAAAGAGAAGACTAAATGTCTTCCTGTTAAAATCTCGAATATAGAAAATAAGGCAGTTATTTCTGGTTTTTACAATGATTCAATTGCCAAACTCAACAACTTAAAGTTAGGAGACATCATTTTAAAGATTAATGATTTGGATGTAAAAACAGAAATGGATAAAAATCTAAAATATGTTGCAGGTTCTAATACAAATATCAAAATTATAGATGCTTATAATAAAATATTTAGAGGTACAGAAAACACAGTAATCCTATCAATTGAAAGAGATGGAGAAATCCAACAAATCAGGGTAAATAGATACGACTTTAATGATTTCAACTATTTCAACAATCCTAATAGGGTTAAATCTAAATCTATTACAGAAGAAATAGGTTATATAAATATGGGAAGTGTTAAACTAGAAGATGTTTCAGATATTTTCAAATCTTTTGAGAACAAAAAAAGCATTATAATTGATTTGAGAAATTATCCTGCCTTCATCTATAAATATTTTACACGCTTCACAAATTCTGAAAAACGAGATTTTAGTAAAATTTATAGTCCTAACGTGAATTATCCTTCAAGATTTACTTTTAAAGATAATTTGCAGACAAGTAGTAGTAAGAAAGCGTTTAAAGGAAAGATTATTTTAATAGTAAACGAAGAATCATTTAGCAGGTCTGAATTTACGGCGATGGCTTTTCAAACTGCAGACAATGTAATTACTGTTGGAAACCAAACAGCAGGTACCGATGGAGATGTTGTTGTTTTTGAATATATTGGAGGTTATAAAACTGCTATTTCTGGCAATGGAATTCTTTACCCAAATGGAACAGAAACTCAAAGAAAAGGAGTTAAAATTGATATAGAAATAAAACCAACAATAAACGGATTGAGAGGTGGACGAGATAAAGTTTTGGAAAAATCCATTGAGGTTGCTAAAGAATAAAATACTGCACATGCCTTAAGGCACATTCAACACCGATTCAATATCCAAAACCTTCAAACTATCCCCAGGTTGTAAATCGTCTAAAAAAATAGTCCCCACACGCACGCGTACCAAACGTAAAGTAGGAAACCCAACAGCCGAAGTCATTTTTCGAACTTGTCTAAATTTGCCTTCGTTTAAGGTAAGCGACACCCACGACGTTGGGCCGTGCCTGTCGTCTCTTAGTTTTTTCCTGCGTTCTGGTAAATTTGGTGGCGTGTCAAGCTTAAAAACGGTACAAGGTTTTGTAATGTATTTTTTGCCATGCAGTCCAATTTCTACGCCATCTTGTAATTGTTTGATGGCGGTTTCGCTAATGTCGCCATCAACTTGCGCGTAATATTCTTTATCGACTTTAGAACTATTAATTAAATCGCTTGTTTTGCCGTCCGTTGTTAATAACAGCAAGCCTTCCGATTTTTCATCCAAGCGCCCAATCGACATAATCCCTTCGGGAAAATCACCGAGTTCACCCAGTAGTTTTTTACGATGCTGTTTTTGTCCGTTGTTAACAAACTGACTCAAATACCCGTAGGGTTTATAAATTTTAAAGTGTTTATGCATGGTATTAAAAAGGTGATTTCGTTGTATAATTGATTAAGATTTAATGCTATTAATAAATTGGCAGTTGTCAGATTGAGCGCAGTCGAAATCCTTTGTGTCGCGAACTTTTAAAGGTCTCGACTGCGCCTGACTGTCCGTTAGGCAAGCTCGATCTGACAAAGAAAATTTAATTTTCTGATTTAAAGTTAAAATTAAACAGATGCTTTTAAAATGTTAAAAACCAATTCTTTGGTTAACTTTTGGTCTTTAGCTTCAGTTCTAACCGTATCGAAGCTTACCATAAAATCGCAACCCGATTTAAAACGACTACAACCGTAAGCAGTTTTGCCTTTTACTACCGTGCCTTCATGACATTTTGGGCATTTTAAAACATCTGGATTTTCAGTTTCTGTGGCTTTTTTTTGTTCGGCTGGCTTCTCGAATTTAGGTTCTAGAACCAAATTGAAATCATCATCAAATCGAAGTAAACCTTCTACTTTTCCGGTGTCGGAATTAAAACCTTTTAAATTAACCGTCGACCCTTTTTGCAGCAAGCGGATGTATTGTTTTTCGGATATTTTTTTGTCCATAAATTTAAACGGCAACACAAAACCGCACCCCGATTTAAATGCCGAACAGCCATAAGCCGATTTGCCTTGTATTAAGTGTCCTTGTTTGCATTTCGGACAAGTTTCAGCTAAAATACCAGCTTCTTTTTTAGCTTCGGCTTTGGCTTGTTTTTTTTGAGTTGCAGCTGCATGCGATATGTTAGCGCGTTGGGTTTCGCTACGCACCTCGTAAACCAATTGGTCTACCATGCGTTTCATGTTATTAATGAATGTGCCTGCATTGTATGCGCCTTTTTCGATGTCTTTTAATTGCTTTTCCCATAAACCTGTTAATTCAGCCGATTTTAATAATTCATTCTGAATAATATCAATCAGCTGGATTCCCGTAGTTGTGGGTAATATTTGTTTTTTATTTCGGACAATATATTTTCTCCGGAATAAGGTTTCAATAATATTGGCACGCGTAGACGGACGGCCAATACCGTTTTCTTTCATCAGTTCGCGTAAATCGTCGTCGTCCACCTGTTTTCCTGCGGTTTCCATAGCACGTAAAAGCGACGCTTCGGTATATTGCTTGGGGGGCTTGGTTTGCTTTTCTAAAAACGAAGGCTCGTGTGGGCCTTTTTCACCTTTTTCAAAATTGGGTAAAATGCCTGTTTCTTTCTTTTCCTTTTCAGGATTTTCGAACACGACACGCCAGCCTTTTTTTAGGATTTCCTTACCTGTGGTTTTAAAATTCACCTCAGCAGCTTTGCCAATAACCGTGGTGTTAGACACCGAACAATCGTCGTAAAATACGGCAATGAAGCGTCTTACAATACTGTCGTACACCAATTGCTGATTGTACTGTAGGTTGATTTGAATTCCTGTTGGGATAATCGCGTGGTGATCGGTTACTTTTTTATCGTTAAAAACTTTAGACGATTTTTTTATTTTCTTTACTAATAACGGTTGTGTAAGCTCAGAATAGTTGCTTAACTTTTGAAGTATACCAGGTACTTTAGGATAAATATCGTTTGGTAAAAAGGTGGTGTCAACTCTCGGGTAGGTGACTACTTTTTGTTCGTATAATTTCTGAACGATTTTTAAAGTTTCGTCTGCCGAAAAGCCAAACTTCGTATTACAATGCACCTGAAGTCCAGTTAAATCGAATAGTTTGGGCGCGTATTCGGTTCCTTTCTTTTTGGTGATGGAAACAATTTCAAAATCGTCTTCTTTTACTTTATTGGCCAAAATCTCGCCATCTTCCATTTTAAGAAAACGCCCTTCTTCGTAGCTAAACAACGTATCGCGATACAAGGTTTGCAATTCCCAATAGGGTTGTGGCTTAAAATCTTCAATCTCCTTAAACCGATTAACAACCATAGCCAGAGTAGGGGTTTGCACGCGACCAATGGACAAAACCTGTTTGTAACCACCGTGTTTTAATGTGTACAATCTTGTCGCATTCATGCCCAAAAGCCAGTCACCAATCGCTCTGGAAAATCCGGCATAATACAAATTGTCGTATTGTTTCGAGGATTTTAAATCGTCGAATCCTTCTTTAATCGCCTCGGTTGTTAATGACGAAATCCATAAACGTTGCACTTCTCCTTTATAATTGGCCTGATCTAAAACCCAACGCTGAATGAGTTCTCCTTCTTGGCCGGCATCCCCACAGTTTATAACTACGTCGGCTTGATCGAAAAGACTTTTAACAATTTTAAACTGTTTCTGGATACCCGAATCGGCCGTTACTTTCGTTTTAAACTTTTCCGGAAGCATAGGCAAATTATTTAAGTCCCAGCTTTTCCAGTGCGGTTTATAATCGTTGGGTTCAAACAAAGTACATAAATGTCCGAAAGTGTAGGTTACGGCATAGCCATTTCCTTCAAAATAACCGTCGCGCTTGGTGTTAGCACCTAATACGGCAGCGATTTCGCGGGCAACACTTGGTTTTTCGGCAATACAGACTTTCATGTGTTTTGTTTAGAAAAAGAGTTGCAAAATAAGGATTTTAAGATGAATTTTTAAAACCGATTTATTAGGAGTTATTAACGAAGTTATACCAAATAAACTATGGTGACAACACATATTTTAGCCACAAATACACGAATAAAATAACTTGGTAGATATATTTGTGTATTTATAGAATTTTCAGTTCTAAACAAACTCTTATATAAACAAATAAGCTATCAATAATACACGTAACTATTGATGTGTTTTTAAAGCGAAAACTGTCTTAATCCGCTTCAAACTGCATGAAATCAGGAAAACCATCATTCGTCCATTGTAAAACTCTGGCACGTGTAGCACGGTTGGGGTCGGATAATTCGTGACCTTGAATCTCTTTATAATCGCGAGCGTGATAAATCATAATATCGGTTTTTCCGTCTTCGGAAGTGGTAAACGAATTATGTCCTGGGCCATAACGTTTTACATCTGCATTGGTATAGAAAACCGAACCTGGCGATTTATGCCAATTTTTGGCATCTAGAATATTATCACTTTCATCTATCCAAAGTAAACCTAAACAATACTTATGATTGGTCGCGCTGGCAGAATAACTCACAAATATTTTTCCGTTTTTTTTGATGACCGCTGGCCCTTCATTTACATTATATTTTTGGCGTTCCCAACTAAAATCAGGACTTGTTAACACAACTTCTGAACCAATAAGCGTTGTTGGATTTTTCATTTCTGATAACACCAAAGAGGTGCTGTGGTCTTTGTCTGAAACGTTTTGAGCCCAAATCATATAATTCTTCCCTTTGTGGTTAAACACTGTAGCGTCTAAAGAAAACGAATCGTGTTGGGTTTTAATTTGACCTGCTTCTGTCCAAGTACCATCCATAGGATCTTTTGCATCGTTTGAAAGCACCCACATTCTGATATTCCATTCATCTTCGGCTTTACTAGCAGCAAAATAAATATACCATGTACCATCAATTTTATGTAATTCTGGTGCCCAGATGTGGTGGCTCATATTGCCAGATTTGTGCTTGGTCCAAACCACTTTCTCGGTAGCCGTTTTTAGGCCATTAATCGTTTTTGCCTTTCGGATAACTATTTTATCGTATTCTGGTACGGTTGCGATTAAAAAATACGTGCCATCTTCGGTTTTATAAACCCAAGGATCGGCGCGTTTTTCGGCTAGCGGATTGTTAAATTTAATTTCTTGAGCAAAACACGAGGTGATAATAGCAAAAAAGAAAATGCTTAAAATCTGATTTAAGTTAGTCATAGTAAGTTTGTTTTTTTCAAAAATACAGTTTCTGTAAGAAAACATCAACATCTATTTTTGTCTTAAAATGAAATATCCCATTGCACTCTAAAACGCAATCCGTTAGATAAATCTTCATTTTGTTCTTGAAAATTGAAATAAGTAAATTCTGAAGTCAGTTTGTTTCGATGACCGTTAAAAAACCAATTGATGGCTATCCCAAATTCCTCTTCTGTGTTTCCAGACAAATGCGTGTCGGGAATGTAATAGGTATAGCGCCCAGATACTTCTAAAGGTTTTGGGAAGCTAGGCCATATGCTATTAAAAAAGTATCCAGCTTGAAAATAAGCACCTTTTAGAGTCGTGGTTTGCTGTTGCACGTGGTCGAATATTTCTTTGTAATGAAATTCGTTTTGCCACGACAATCCACGATACATAAACGCCGTTTCCAATAAATGTTGCTCTATACGGTATTGGCCATCTATGCCGTCTTCAAAACCAGTCAATTGTCCGCCGCCAGATTGCGAAAATCGGGTGTAAGGGCTTCGGTTTGTTGCTGCAGCTACAGCTATTAACCCTGTAAATTTATCGTGAAACTCCAGATCGGAACCTGTAAAATCTAAAGCTCTGCCAAACAGGTTATACTGCAAGCGCCCAACATACATTAAATTGCTATCGTCGTTTTCTGTAGCACCACGCCCCATACCTGTTAAAACAGATAAATTATAGTTGAAATCGGCGTATTTGTTGGCAGAAATGCGACCAAAAAATTCAACACCCTGCTGTCGGTCAAGGGTAAACGGACGGGTTAAAATAGAGCGGTCTACCATTTGTTGTTTCCCTGAAGAAATTACACGCTCGCGGTTGTAATAGGTTTTCCATTGACCTACTTTTAGTTTTAGAAAAGGTAATTTTTCAACCATCACTCTGAAATCCAATAAATTACTTTGCGATAATTCGTACTCCCAATAGTATTGTAACCACGGTTGAAAAGCGTGTCCGCCTACTTTTAAACGTGCTCTGTTTATTTTAAAAACAGTTTCATTTTTAGAGTAAACTTCGTCGTAAGTAACGGGATTTTGATCGCTGGGTGTTGCAAAACGAAATTGTAATCGCGATTCTATATGAAGTAGAAATTTTTCGTCACTTGTATTAAAGGCAAAACCCTTATTAGTATATTCTATATTGATTTTGGGTTGCTTAATCGAATCTTTTTTTTGAATAGAAATGCTGTCGCTTTGGGCGTAAATGCAAGCCATTGAACAGCTTAAATAGCACAAAAGCGAAAGTGAAAATTTGGTTATATTCATGAAAAACGATTATATAGCGCAACTAATTTAAGAAAGACTTATGAAATATGAGTTAAGTAGCATGTATAACTATTAATTATTTTTTTGAATCGATAACACTTAAAGCCAATCTGATTTTAAAATAATCGATTTGTTCTTCAAAATAATCAAAATAGGGCTTTAAAGCTGTTGGATTGTCTAATTCCTGCTGTGCTTTTTGTACTGCTGCGACTTCAGATTTCGATACAAAATCGTAAATATTGATGTTTTTGCCATCGCTGTGTAATTTGGCAATATGCGAATAAACGGTCGTATCTTTTAGTTTTCGTTGCATGGCAATTTCTTCAACCGACAAGCCTTTTTTATACAAATCGTAAGTAACCAAATGGGTAGCTTTCTTTTTCTCTTTTTTGAGTTTGGCGCCCATGAAGTTTAAAATTTCAGCAATAAACTCGTCGCCATAAACTTCGGCTTTGTGCTGTCCAACCCCGCTTACGTCCATTAATTCCATTAGGCTCATGGGGCGTACACGCTCCATTTCGATTAGCGTTTTATCGCTAAAAATTAAATAGGCAGGAATGTCTTCTTCTTTGGCAATGTTATAACGCAGTTTACGTAAACGTTCAAACAAGCTGTCTTCGGTTTTTGTTTTTGTACGTTTTGTTTTTCTGGATGGCGCTTTTTCTGCAATTTTAGGTTCATTTACATGAACAGGTTTTGTTAAAGGAACTTTTGCGCCATTGAACAAGACATTTTTAGAAAATTCTGTAAGTTGCAAGGCATTATTTTTATGAAACGCGATTTCGCAATAGCCCTGATTGATGAGCTGAATTGCAAAATGTTGCCAGTCCTTCCAAGCAATATCTTTACCAATACCAAAGGTTTTTAAAGTTTGATAACCTTTCTCTAAAACCGCTGCATTTTGTGACCCACGCAGAACATCCAGCACCATGCCGATGGCTTCCTCTTGTTTTAAACGATATACGGCAGATAGTATTTTTTGAGCAATGATGGTGCCGTCAAAAATTTGTGGCGGATTTTTACATACATCGCAATTGCCGCAATTTTCTTCCAGCAGTTCGCCAAAATAACCAAGTAATATTTTTCGGCGACAAGTGGTGGCTTCACTGAACTGTTTCATGCGTTCCAGTTTGGCAATTTGTACATCTTCGTTAGCCGCACCTAAAGCAAAACGACGCAATTGAATAACATCAGCATAACTATGAAACAAAAGTGCGTGGGCATCGAGTCCGTCACGGCCAGCACGACCAATTTCCTGATAATAGCCTTCAATATTTTTCGGCATATTATGATGAATTACCCAGCGTACATTCGATTTATCGATACCCATTCCAAAGGCCACCGTGGCACAAACCACTTGCGTATTGTCGTAAACAAAATCTTCCTGAACTTTATTTCGTTCGTTAAAATTAAGTCCGGCGTGATAAGCAGTGGCTTCAATGCCATTACTATTTAATTTTTTAGCGAGTTGCTCGGTGTTTTTTCTGCTTAAACAATAAATAATGCCCGATTGATTGGGGTGTTTTTTAATGAAACTGATTATCTGTTTCACTTTTTCGCTGCCTGAACGCACTTCCAGTGTAATATTTTTTCTGTCGAAAGACGAAATAAACTGTTTGGCATGTGGAATATTTAATTGCTCCATAATATCCTGCCGCGTGGCTTTGTCGGCTGTTGCGGTTAAAGCGATAATTGGAATATTAGGAATCGAGCGTTTTAAAAACCCGAGTTGCTGGTACGAAGGCCTAAAATCGTGCCCCCAGGATGAGATACAATGCGCTTCGTCTATAGCGATACAACTGATGTATCTTTCGTTTAAAATATTGGATAGGCCAGCCAAACTTTCGGGGGCTACATAAAGCAATTTAATTTCGCGTTTAGCAACTTGTTCTAAAATACGATGCTGTTCTTCTACAGTTTGGCTACTGTTAAAATAATTGGCTGAAATACCGTTTGCTCGTAAACCATCAACCTGATCTTTCATTAAAGCAATTAAGGGCGAAATGACCAAAGTTACCCCTTCAAAAATTAATGCAGGCACCTGAAAACACATCGATTTACCACCGCCCGTAGGCATAATTACCAGCGTATCGTTACCTTCTAAAACGTGCTCGATTATGGCTTGCTGTTGCGGACGAAAGGCATCGTAACCAAAATATGTTTTAAGTGTAGGATGTAATTTCTCTTTAAAATCGGGTAGTGGCATAAACTGTAATTTCGGAATGCAAAATTAAGAGAAACAGATTGTATTATCATTTATTATTTATTATTTGTTGATGGTTGATAGTTGTTGGGGTTTGGGATTTGAAATTTGTCACTTCGAGTGGAGTCGAGAAGTCTTTTAAATTTATACTTTAACTAAACCACCATAGACTAGAAGTCCATAGGTTTGAAAGCAGACTGAAAGTCCGATTATTTGTGTTTGTTTTAGCCACAAATACACAAATATTTTTATAAAAACTATGTCAAATATTCGTGCGTTAGTGGCGCAAAAATATTTATAGAAACTGAAAGTCTTGCACTAAAAGTACATAGCTTCAACTAACGCCTGAGACCAATGAAAAGGTCTCGACTGCGCTCGACCTGACAAAGAAGTTATAGTTAGTTATAAACATTATTATTTATAATAAATAGAAATTAGAAAAGTGCGTTTTATTAAGTAGGTATTTTGCTTTCTGCTTTAAAAGTACTCCTAATAGAATTTAGTTTTTGAGATTTTAAATTATCAATTCTCCATTGTCAACTATCAATTATCATTTAACTAGAAGTACATTACAAATAAAATGTTTTCAATTTCTTTAGAATTTATTTGCTTCTCTGCTAAAAAATCATTTAGCTTTGTAACAATAAAATAAACTTTAGGAGTAACTACATTGTAGTTTGAGAAATATCCTTGGAACCTGAAGCTGTTGATACAGCCGGAGGAAAAAGTTAAGTCTTTTCAAAATATCTCGATAATCGTTAATCATCTTTAGCGGTTAATCCTTAAAAAGTTTATGGTAAAATATCTAAATGAAGATGATGATATCTATACACGTAAACGATTCCGAAACCCAAGTAGCTAAACAAAGTACTTTAGCAACTTTAATGAGCAATTTGCATCAAAATTCCACGGGTATGGCTGTGGCCATTAATAATCGGGTGATTCCTAAATCGCAATGGTCTGAAACTGGATTGGAGCAAAACGATCAGGTTTTAGTAATTACCGCAACACAAGGTGGCTAAGTCGGTTTTTCTACGTTTATAATTGCGTTTATAATATCATATCGCATTAACAAATTAACAAAAATACAGGGTGAATTACACCCTGAAAAACGATGTATTACTATGAAAAAGAAAGACACCGCACCAAAGCAGGGTGTTACCACAAAACCGTTTCCGAACTCTAAAAAAGTGTATGTTCAAGGCACATTGTTTCCTGAATTGCAGGTAGCCATGCGCGAAATAACTTTGAGCGACACGGTAGATTCGATGACCAAAGAACGCACACCAAATCAGCCGGTAACCGTGTACGATACCTCGGGGCCGTACACCGATCCTGAAAAGGAAATTAACGTGCATAAAGGTATCGAGCGCATTCGTGAACCTTGGGTTTTAAAGCGTGGCGATGTGGAACAATTAGATGCTTTTTCGTCGACCTATTGTAACGAGCGATTAAATAATCAAGACCTGGATCATTTACGATTTACAGACGTTAGAAAGCCATTACGAGCTAAAGGAGGTCGTAATGTGTCGCAAATGCATTATGCAAAGCAAGGCATTATTACACCAGAAATGGAATATGTTGCCATTCGTGAAAATCAGAAAATAGAAGAAGCCATTCGTTTATCCGAACAGCATGGCGGGCAAGATTTCGGGGCTTCGATTCCAAAAAAAATAACAGCCGAATTTGTACGTGAAGAAATTGCACGCGGTCGTGCGGTATTGCCATCAAATATTAATCATCCAGAAAGCGAACCGATGATTATTGGTCGAAATTTCTTGGTGAAAATTAATGCTAATATCGGAAACTCAGCAACCACTTCAAGTATCGAAGAAGAAGTAGAAAAGGCGGTTTGGGCTTGCCGTTGGGGCGCCGATAATATCATGGATTTGTCAACTGGCGAAAACATTCACGAAACCCGCGAGTGGATTATTAGAAACTCACCAGTGCCAATCGGGACCGTGCCTATTTATCAGGCATTAGAAAAGGTAAACGGTAAAGCCGAAGATTTAACTTGGGAAATTTTTAGAGATACTTTGATTGAACAAGCCGAGCAAGGTGTCGATTATTTTACCATTCATGCCGGCGTACGTTTACGTTATGTACCGATGACTGCAAAACGTATTACGGGAATTGTGTCGCGTGGTGGTTCTATCATGGCGAAATGGTGTTTGGCACATCATAAAGAAAGTTTCTTATACACGCATTTTGAAGAGATTTGCGAAATAATGAAAGCTTACGATGTGGCTTTCTCTTTAGGGGATGGTTTGCGTCCGGGCTGTATCGCCGATGCTAATGATGAAGCGCAATTTGCCGAATTAGAAACTTTAGGCGAATTGACAAAAATAGCCTGGAAACACGATGTGCAAACCTTTATTGAAGGACCAGGGCACGTGCCAATGCACATGATAAAGGCCAATATGGATAAACAGTTGGAAGCTTGCGAGGAAGCACCATTCTACACCTTAGGGCCTTTAACGACGGATATTGCACCGGGATACGATCATATTACCTCAGGTATTGGAGCCGCCATGATTGGTTGGTTTGGCTGTGCCATGTTGTGTTATGTAACGCCTAAAGAACACTTGGGATTACCAAATAAAGACGATGTACGCACAGGTGTAGTGACTTATAAATTAGCAGCGCATGCCGCCGATTTAGCGAAAGGTCACCCAGGCGCGCAACACCGCGATGATGCCTTGAGTAAAGCACGATTTGAATTCCGTTGGGAAGATCAGTTTAATTTAGCATTAGATCCAGAATTAGCTCGCGAATATCACGATGAAACCTTACCTGCCGAAGGTGCTAAAATTGCGCATTTCTGCTCCATGTGCGGACCAAAATTCTGCTCGATGAAAATTTCTCAGGAAGTACGCGATTTTGCTGCCGTAAACGAAATTAAAAACGATGAAGTTTTTGAAAAAGGTATGGCGGAAAAATCGAAGGAATTTAAGGATAAAGGTAGCGAAGTTTATTTGTAGGTTTTGGTTGATAGTTGCTGGTTGTTGGCTTGACTGAATATTGAAGACTGCCAACTCGTTTAAAGTTGTCATTCGATTTAAGAAAGAATCTTTGGTTACTGATTTAGCTATTCAAAAAGATGCTTCACTGCGTCCCTTGTTCTGTATGACAAATGGATTGTCATTCCGACAGAGGAGGAATCTTTTAGTTAGAACCAACAATAACAAAGCTACAGTTTGGCGAAAAAAAATATAATTAAAATCCCAACAACTAACAACCATGCTAATAGTCATAGCTTCTGAAAATGATATTCAAAATGAAACCAAAATTGTAAACCAGTTGTTTCAAGCAGGTTTAGAATGTTTTCATTTAAGAAAACCAAGCTATGATTTGAAGAATTATGAAGCTTTTTTAAATGGCATTGCGATTGAATTTCATAATCGGATTGTCATTCACGATTATCACGAATTGATTAATGAATATGATTTAAAAGGCATTCATTTTTCTGAACCCAATCGGATTAATAATTTGGAGCAGGGAACAGGCTATTTTAAGGGTTTAAATATGATGAGCAAAACCATCAGCACATCTTTTCATGATGTTGAAACGTTAAAACACTGCGATTTTGAATTTGATTACCAGTTTTTAAGTCCGGTGTTTACATCGATATCAAAATCAGATTATCAAGGTAAACAATTTGATGTAACAGGTATTGATAAATCGATTATCGCATTAGGCGGCATACATAAGGATAATGTTTCAAAAGTGAATGCATTAGGCTATGCTGGCGCTGCTGTTTTAGGGAGTGTCTGGCAAATGAGAAATCCACTTTTAGTGTATAAAGAGATGCAATTTTCGGCCAATTATTGAATTTTTAAAGTGTTTAAATGATTTTACCAAACATAACAAGTTTGATTGAATTGAATCACTGTTTTTCATTGTTAAATGAGAAAGGATAAAATAATAAAATCATGCAAAATAAAACGTACATCTTAACCATTGCTGGTTTCGACCCTAGTAGCGGTGCGGGACTGACTTCGGATATTAAAACCTTTGAGGCGCATAATTTATACGGTTTGTCGGTTTGTACGGCGGTTACGGTTCAAAATGATGTAGCATTAAAAGACTGTATATGGATGGGGGAAAAAGTTATTTTGAATCAGGTTACAACGCTTTTTGAACGTTTTAAAATTGAAGTCGTTAAAATTGGTATCGTTCAATCGTGGACGGTTTTAGCTTCAATTATAAGCGTTTTGAAAGCCTGCAATTCTGAAATTAAGATTGTTTTAGATCCGGTTTTACATGCCAGTTCTGGTTACGATTTTCATTCAGGTTGTAACACCGAAAACTTGCTGGACATATTAGAAACTTGCTATTTTATAACTCCAAATTACAATGAAATTAAAGCGTTTTATCCAGGTAAGTCCGTGAATGAAACTATTGAAAATATCAGAACAAAAACAAATATCTATTTTAAGGGCGGACATCGCAGTGAGCAATTGGGTTTAGATGAAATATTTTATAATCAAACCGAATATTTGGCTCTGCAGGCAGATTCAAACAAAATCACCGAGAAACACGGCAGTGGCTGTGTGTTATCGGCATCCTTAGCATCAAATCTTGCAAAAGGGCTTCAAATTGAAGACGCTTGTCGGACCGCAAAACAATATACCAAACAGTTTTTAATGTCGAATACAACGGCCTTAGGAACGCATAATTACCAAAACGTATGATTAGTAAACTTCATTTTATAACACAAGGGAGCACCTCTGAACAACATATCACACAAATTAAACAAGCCTGTGCTTGCGGTGCCGATTGGGTGCAGTTGCGCATGAAGAATTTTGATGACGAAACGCTCTTGAAAACAGCAGAGCAAGCGCGAACAATAACCAATTCCTATCAAGCCAAATTGATTATTAACGATCATTTTCAAATCGTTCAAGCGGTTAAAGCCGACGGTGTTCATTTAGGAAAAAACGATGCTTGTCCAGAAACCGTACGTGCTATTTTAGGTTCCGATTTCATAATAGGCGGTACTGCAAATACCTTAGCAGATTGTCAGAATTTAATTGAAAAACAGGTCGATTATATTGGTTTAGGACCGTTTCGATTTACAGAAACCAAGTCTAATTTAAGTCCGATTTTAGGATTGGAAGGCTATCAATTCATTCTTAAAAACATTTCAAAACCAATGCCAGTTATTGCTATTGGCGGCATTACAACCGAAGATCTTCCAGAACTTTTAAAAACGCGTATTTACGGTGTAGCGATGTCTGGTACTATTATCGAGGACTTTAATTGCATTTCAGAAATAAAGCAATCATTTAACACCCCCCCCAAACAGTAAACTAAAGCGCGGTACACGCGTTAAAAACACAAGAACATGACAAACGATTTTTTAACTATAGCTGATAAAACATTTAAAAGCCGACTGTTTACAGGAACAGGAAAATTCAGTTCGTCGGCATTGATGAAAGAGGCGATTTTAGCTTCGGAAAGCGAATTGGTAACCGTGGCTTTAAAACGCGTAAATGTAACTGAAAAAGAAGATGATATCTTATCGCACTTAAACCATGAGACTATTCATTTACTGCCAAACACATCAGGTGTTCGCACAGCTGAAGAAGCGGTATTTGCCGCACAATTATCTCGTGAAGCACTAAATACCAATTGGGTAAAATTAGAAATTCACCCCGACCCTAAATATTTATTGCCAGATCCTATCGAAACCTTAAAAGCAGCCGAAATTTTGGTGAAAGAAGGTTTTGTGGTGATGCCTTATATTCATGCCGATCCTGTTTTATGCAAGCGTTTGGAGGATGTTGGTGTGCAATGCGTTATGCCTTTAGGAGCGCCAATTGGCAGTAACAAAGGCTTAAAAACTTTAGAGTTTTTAGAGATTATTATTGCGCAAAGTAATGTACCGGTAATTGTTGATGCCGGTATTGGAAGTCCGTCGCATGCCGCTCACGCCATGGAATTGGGTGCCGATGCTGTGTTGGTGAATACAGCCATTGCGGTCTCTCAAAACCCGATTGCAATGGGCAAAGCATTCAAATTGGCTGTTGGGGCTGGCCGCATGGCATACCAAGCAAAATTAGCACCTGTTAAGCAGCAGGCCGAAGCGAGTAGTCCGCTAACTAGTTTTTTAAATTTATAATTTATGAGTCATTTTAAAACGGTTTTCGAAGGTTACGATTGGGATGAGACGCTCGCGAGTATTTATGCAAAAACCACTCAAGATGTTCAAAATGCATTACAAAAAAATCAACGTAATTTAGAAGATTTTAAAGCTTTAATTTCTCCAGCTGCGACACCGTTTTTGGAAGATATGGCGCGTTTAAGTAGCAGTATTACTAAAAAACGCTTTGGGAATACCATACAAATGTATGCACCTATGTATTTGAGTAACGAGTGCCAAAATATTTGCACGTACTGCGGATTTAGTATGACCAATAAAATTCCGCGTAGAACACTCACGGATGCCGAAATCCTAAAAGAAGTCGCTTATCTAAAATCGAAAGGTTATAACCATATTTTATTGGTTACTGGTGAAGCTAATCGTACCGTTGGCGTGTCGTATTTGAAAAATGCCATTCAGTTAATTCGCAATCAGTTTGCAAATATCACTATTGAAGTACAACCGTTGGATCAAGAAGAATATGAGCTTTTAATTGAAAACGGATTGTACGCCGTGCTTGTGTATCAGGAAACCTATCATAAAGCCGAATACAAAAAACACCATCCAAAAGGTAAAAAATCGAATTTCGATTATCGTTTAGATACTCCCGATCGTTTGGGAAAAGCGGGTATTCATAAAATAGGTTTAGGTAGTTTATACGGTTTAGAAGACTGGCGTGCCGATAGCTTTTTTACGGCCTTACATTTAAAATACCTTCAAAAAACCTATTGGAAAACCAAATATTCGTTATCGTTTCCGCGATTACGACCATTTTCTGGTGGATTGGAACCAAAAGTTGAAATGACCGATCGGGACTTAGTGCAACTTATTTGTGCTTTTAGATTATTAGACGAAGATGTCGAATTGTCGATGTCGACACGCGAAAGTGAAATTTTCAGAAATCATATTGTCAATTTGGGCATCACGTCCATAAGTGCCGAATCAAAAACCAATCCAGGTGGTTATGTTGTTGAACAGCAATCTTTAGAGCAATTCGAGATTTCTGACGAACGTTCAACAGAAGTTATTACTGATATGTTAAAACAAAACGGCTTGGAAGTGGTTTGGAAAGATTGGGAAAATAATTGGCAATAACGTATTTTTATAGCATGTTAAATTCCGAAGAACGCAATCAATATAAACGCCATTTAACCCTCGATGCAATAGGGGAAGCAGGGCAAGAAAAATTAAAAGCAGCCAAAGTGTTGGTTGTAGGTGCCGGAGGTTTGGGCTGCCCAGTGTTGCAATATCTAACAGCAGCAGGTGTGGGCACTATTGGTATTATCGATCACGATGTGGTAGATCAAACCAATTTACAGCGTCAAATTTTATACACGCAAGCGGATATTGGACAGTCAAAAGTATCTTGCGTTATAAAAAGGCTTCAGGCATTAAATCCGTTTATTGTATTTAAAGGTTACACTGATAGATTATCCACAGAAAATGCTATTGAACTATTTAAACACTACGATATTATAGTTGATGGCACCGATAATTTTAGTACGCGATATTTAATAAACGATGCCGCAGTGTTATCTGGAAAACCGGTTGTTTTTGGGTCTATCTTCAAATTTGAAGGTCAGGTTTCTGTTTATAATTTTCATTCTGGACCAACTTACAGATGTTTATTTCCGAAACCGAATACGCTCGCTTTAAATTGTGAAGACGCAGGTGTTTTGGGAGTTTTACCAGGAATAATTGGTACGTTTCAAGCCAATGAAGTCATAAAAATTATTTGTGGTATTGGTAACGTGTTAAGTGGGAAACTTTTAATTTTTGATGCCTTAAATATGAATCAGCATATCGTGGGTTACGAAAAAACGGAACAGTCGCAGATTGCATCACTTTCAGAAACAGTAATCTATTGTAATTCGGCTTTAAATTTTGAAGAATTAACCTTTGAAGATTACCTGAGCAAGAAAGATGAATTCTTTGTTTTGGATGTACGTACCGATAGCGAACGGAAACAATTTCATTTAGAAAGTCATCACATACCATTATCAGAATTAGAACAACGTTTTAAAGAAATTAACACCCCAAAACCGATTTTGGTATACTGCCAATCCGGAAAGCGTTCGGCGCAAGCCATACAGCTATTAAAAACGCAACAATTAGCTAATACACTATACAATTTAAAAGATGGGTTATTGCACGCTAAAGTTTAGTGCCACCAAACCACAAAACATTTTTTAGTGGTGCCATTAGGGAATTTCACCCAGCATAGTGGCGCTGTTTTATTTTGAATGAGTGGCGTAATTTCTACCTTAAAGTTTTCGAAAGTTAACCAAGGGACTTGTATTTCTATGTCGCACAGCCAATTGACTTTAGTAGGAATATAAAACTTGCAATCTTTTAAATGGTGCAAAGTATCAAAATGTAAATAAAATCCAACAATGCATTGCGGATTAATTCCGTTTGCTTGTTCTAATTCAGACATGCCAAAAGGCAAAAATAGTTGTGCTTTAAAACACACTTGCTGCATTATGTTTTTTGTACTAATGTGTAAGGTATTTAACACCAACTGGGTTTCGGGTTTGTAGAGTAAGGGCAGTTGTTTGTGTTGTAACTTATTCAATTTTTCAATAAGACTGTCTTTTCGATTTGGACCTATCCAGTGGTCAAGTTCAGTATCTCCTACGGTGTTATCGTACAAATAGAATTTGTAAATAACCTCTAAATGTGTAATAGTATCGTTTTGTTGGACTATACAATCTAATTCTCCAAGAGTTATTTTATTATTTTGAATTTGAAGGTTTTTAGCCAATACCTTGGTCTCCGATTGTGAATTTAAATAGTTAAATATAAATTGCTCTACACGTTTTCCTAAGCGTATATTAGAGTCAATTCTAGAGTCAAATTTTGTTTTATGATTACTAGGTAAATCAAACTGAATTAAGTTATTTACAGTGCTGTCATGCCAAAGTGCTGGTGTTGCAATGCAACCTTGATATTGTTTTTGTATAGCTTCCATAGATGCAAATTACGCATAAAACCATAAATTATTTAGAATGATTCTTTTTAGAATGTAACTATAGAAAAACCTTACATTTTGAAAATTATTTTTTATAAATTTACATAACTAATAATCAATGTTTTGGCAATTAACCTTTTACCAGATAAGCATTCACGATGGCTTCCAGTAGCTATTGTTATTCTAGGAAGCATTGTTGGACTAGGATTATTTCTTGCAAAAGAATCTGAAGTCGTGTCGTATATGACAGACGACCCTAAAGCGTGTGTTAACTGCCATGTTATGACTTCGGAATATAATAGTTGGATGCATAGCTCGCACAGAGAAGTCGCCTCTTGTAATGGATGTCATGTGCCGCACGATAATATAGCCAACACTTATTTTTTTAAAGCTAAAGACGGATTGTATCACGCTTCTGTATTTACAATGCGCAACGAACCTCAGGTTATTTTCATGAAAGAAGCTTCGCAAGAAGTGGTTCAGCAAAACTGTATCCGTTGTCACCAGCAACAAATTACCGATACAAAATTAACGTCTTGGGTCGAGGCTCACCAGAGTAACAGAACCGATCGGCAATGTTGGGATTGCCATAGAGAAGTGCCTCACGGTAGCGTTCATGGTTTATCGAGCACAAAATATACCATAGCTCCAATACCTACAGACCCCGAAAAAGATGTTATTCCAGAATGGTTAAAAGAAGAAATTAAAAAGTAATTAAAATTAATACACATGAAAAATTGGATCTTATTTGTCATTACCGCGATAGTAGTTTTTCTACTTGGCATGTTGGCTTCGAGTGTAATTAACAGAAAAAGTGAAGCGAAATTTGCTTATGTTCCGCAAGTTGAAATCGCAGAAAATGAACCTAGAAATGAAGTTTGGGGTAAAAATTTTCCTAAAGAATACCAATCGTATATACAAACACTCGATACGAGTTTTGCGTCTTATCAAGGCGGAAGCGCCATGCGCGATATGTTAGAAGAAGATCCTCGTTTAGTTATTCTATGGGCTGGATATGCATTTTCGAAAGATTATAACCAAGGGCGCGGACATTATTATGCGGTAGACGATGTTCGCAATATTTTAAGAACAGGAGCTCCAAAAGGCGATGGCGATGGTCCTATGCCAGCAACATGTTGGACTTGTAAAAGTCCAGATGTACCTCGTTTAATGAATGAAATAGGTGTTGCTGAATTTTATAAAGGAAAATGGGCAGATAAAGGCTCGGAAATTGTAAACCCTATTGGTTGTGCCGATTGCCATAACCCTAAAGATATGAGCTTACAAATAACTCGTCCAGCTTTAATTGAAGCATTCGAAGCTATGGGGAAAGATATTAATCAGGCCACACACAATGAGATGCGTACATTAGTTTGCGCACAATGCCACGTTGAATATTATTTTAATAAGAATTTGCCAGGAAAAGAAGGCGTGCCTTATTTAGTGTTTCCATGGAAAAATGGAATGGCAGCAGAAGACATGGAAGCTTACTACGACGATATAGAGTTTAGCGATTGGACTCACGAAATTAGCAAGGCGCCAATGTTAAAAGCACAACATCCAGGTTACGAAACCTATTTAACTGGTGTGCATGCCGATCGTGGGGTATCGTGTGCCGACTGCCATATGCCTTACAAATCGGAAGGTGGTCAAAAATTTACAGATCATCATATTCAATCCCCTTTAAACAATGTGGCTAATTCTTGTCAGGTTTGTCACAGACAGGAAGCTACCAAACTAATAGAGAATGTATATTCTCGACAAAAAGCATCGACCGACTCTCGTTTAAAATTAGAAGATGCCTTAGTTAAAGCCCATTTAGAAGCAGGAAAAGCTTGGGAATTAGGTGCAACCGAAGAACAAATGAAACCGATTCTAACGGATATTCGTCATGCACAATGGCGTTGGGATTATGCTGCAGCATCTCACGGAGCTTCATTCCACGCACCAGTAGAAATTGGGCGAGTTATTACTTCTGGACTAAATGTTGCGTTAGATGCTCGTGTAAAATTGGCCAGATTATTAGCCGAATTAGGGTATGATAAACCATTAGATTTTCCAGATGTCAGCACAAAAGAAAAAGCACAACACTATATCGGTATAGATTTAGAGCAATTAAAAAAAGAAAAAGAAGCATTTAAAAAGAATTTAATTCCTGTTTGGTTAGAAAAAGCTAAAGAAAGAGAATCTAAAATGGGAATAAAACAAGTTACAATGAGTAATTAATGAAATTATAACCAGCTAATTTTCAACAGCCTCATGATTGTTACGCAATCATGAGGTTTGTTATATTTATAAATTATGAATAAAATATTTCGCCTCTTATTTTCGCCTGCATCAGCATTAATTCTACTTTTAATCTTCGCCATTTCTATGGCTACAGCCACTTTTGTGGAAAACGATTTTAGTACGCAAACGGCGCGTACTTTAATTTATAATTCTTGGTGGTTTGAAGTTGTAATGCTTCTGTTGACCTTAAATTTTATAGCAAATATTTTTAAATATAAACTGTATCGCAAAGGAAAAACGCCCATACTACTGTTTCATCTTGCTTTTGTAATTATTTTAATAGGGGCGGGCATTACCCGTTTTACTGCTTACGAAGGTATTATGAGAATTCGTGAGGGCGGAACGTCTAATACTATCATTTCCGATAGAAATTTTATTCAGCTTCATGCCAGTACAAACAACAAAGCAGTAAACGCAAAAAAGGAACTGTATTTTTCACCTTTAAGAGATAATAATTTCAGTTTAAGTGAAACGTTAGACGGAAACAATATTACAATTACTTTTAAAGAGTTTATAGCTGATGCTACATTGGATTTAAAAGATGTTGATACTGACGGTGAATCTATTTTGGAAGTTGTTGTTTCGGAAGGTGAAGGTCGTGAAAATAGACTGCTAAAGAAGGGAGAAATCATGAAAGTTGGTCTGCATCAACACGAAGTAGCCTTTCAAAACGAACACCCAAACGCCGTTAATATTAGAGAAACACAAACAGGCTTAGAAATTAAAGCCGCCCATACTATTAGCTCTTTTGTAATGGCCGAACAAAAAGCTGGAAATTTAGAAGCAAATAGTTGGCACCCTATGACTTTACGAACTTTATATCGTGTAGGCGATTTATCTTTTGTGCCAGTAACTTATCACAAAAATGCAAAAATGGGATGGGTATCTGCATCCGAAAAGCCAAAAGATAATAAAGATACTATTGATGATATTCTTATTTTAGAAGCTACTGTTAACGGAAAAACTGAAGATGTTGAGCTATTGTACCGGCACGGATTTTTGCCAAGTACGGAAACAAAGACCATAAATGATGTAGCAGTAACATTATCTTACGGTGCCACACCCATACTTACGCCTTTTGAAGTGAAATTAAACGATTTCGAATTGGTGCGTTATCCAGGCTCTACCAGTCCGTCGTCTTATGCTAGCGAAATAACTTTAACAGACAAGAGAAACCAAGACGCTTTCGATTATAGAATTTATATGAATAATGTATTGGATTATGATGGCTATCGATTTTTTCAAGCCTCTTATGATACCGATGAACAGGGAACAGTTTTAGCTGTAAATCACGACCGTCCGGGAACTTATGTTACTTATATTGGTTATTTTTTAATGGGATTGGGTATGTTGTGGACCCTTTTTGGTAAAGGCTCCCGTTTTTCGTTAATACAGCGAAAACTTAAAAAATTAAAACAACAAAAAGTTTTAGTAACCATCTTGCTGCTGTTTTTGGTTTTTAAAGCAAAAGCAAATAATCCTGTAGATAAAGACGCTGATAGTTTGGTAAAAACCCAAGTGATCGATAAATATCATGCATCGCTTTTTGGCAGATTAATGGTTCAGGATTTAGATGGCAGGATAAAACCTATAAACTCTTTAGCTTCAGAATTTTTAAGAAAAATTTCCCGTAGACCCTATTATAAAACAGAACATGTACGATTAGATGCTAACCAGACTTTTTTGGCTATTCACGCCAATCCCGAAGCGTGGTCAAAAATTCCTTTAATAAAGATAGACCCAGAAAAGGGAGGAACTGTATTTAATGAGTTAGAACGATCTTCCGATAATTTGGTAGCTTTTAATCAATTTATAAAAAAAGATGGCGATTATATTTTAGAGTCGTATGTTGCCGAGGCCAATACCAAAAAGCCAGCAGAGCGTAGTGAATTTGATAAAGAAATTATAAAAGTTGATGAGCGATTTAATATTTTATATAATATTTTTTCGGGAAATTATTTAAAAATCTTTCCGTTGAAAGACGATGAGACGCAGACTTGGTATAGTCCGTCACACAATTTCTCTAATTTTAAACAAGAAGACTCCGATTTTGCTAAAGGCATACTTCCTATTTATTTTAGAGATATTTACAATGCAAAATCCAGTGGGGATTGGACTGCTGCGGAAAACGATTTAGCTTACATTAAGAAATATCAGCAAATTATAGCGGCAGATATTATGCCATCGCAACAACATTTAGAAGCCGAATTGTGGTACAACGAGCTAAACTTGTACTTCTGGCTATTTCAAGCCTATTGGACCTTAGGTTTAGTGTTATTGGTTATGGCGATTTATCGTATTTTTTCTACTAAAAAATATTTGAATTATATTTTTAATGCTTTGGTTGTTATTACATTAATCACTTTTATTATTCATACAGGAAACTTATTGCTGCGTTGGTATGTAGCGCAGCATGCGCCTTGGAGTAACGGTTACGAAATGATTACGTTTGTTGCGTGGTCTATCATGCTTTTTGGAATTGTATTTTATAAAAAATCTGATTTTACATTGCCTTTAGCAACACTGTTTGCTGGCACACTGTTGTTCGTAAGTTATTTGGACTGGTTAAGTCCGGAAATCACGAATTTAATGCCTGTTCTAAAATCGTATTGGTTAAAAATTCATGTGGCTACTATTATTAGCAGTTACGCACCTTTGGCTTTATCGGCTTTGCTTGGGTTAATGGCTTTAATTTTAATGATTGTAAAAAACAAAACAAACAGCTACCAAATAGAATTGCGTATTAAAGAACTGAGTTATATTAACGAATTATCTATGACTATAGGTTTGTTTATCCTGTCTATCGGTACGTTTTTAGGAGGTGTTTGGGCTAACGAATCCTGGGGACGTTATTGGGCATGGGACCCTAAAGAAACCTGGGCGTTAATTAGTATAATAGTTTATGCTATTGTTTTGCACTTACATTTTGTGCCAAAATTAAACAATCGCTATGTATTGAATTTGGTTAGTGTTATTGCCTTTTTTTCAATAATTATGACATCTTTTGGAGTTAATTATTATTTAACTGGTCTACATTCGTATGCAACAGGAGACCCTGTGCCAATACCTAAATTTGTGTATGTTATTGTTGCAATTATCGTTATTATAAGCGCTTTGGCCTACTATAAATTTTATAATGATCGTGCTGTAAAGCACTTAAAAAGTAAAGTTTAATTGGTATTCTATATTTAAAGAAGATTCTATTTTAAATCATTATATATAATTTTAGTTATTTTGAATAATGCATAATTCGCTGTTTTTGTGAATGTTAAATTGTTCGAGGTATAATTCTTTAAATTAACTTAAAACGATATTTTAAAGGAAGATAATTCCTAAAAAAAGAGTTTCTAATAATTTCTCTAAAAAAAATCTGCAAAACCCTAGAAAACGCCTTATTTTTGCAACTCTTAAAAATCAAAGTGAATGTCAGTTACAGCTACAGAATTAGCAGAAAGGAAAGCCGGAAAAGATTTATATAGTTATCAAAAAGGAGCTATCAACAGAATTTTTAAATGTTTTGAAGAAGCGCCCGAAGATTACCATTTATTGTATCAATTACCTACAGGTGGTGGTAAAACCGTAATATTCTCTGAAATTGTAAGACAATATTTAAAGCATCATAACAAGAAAGTTTTGGTTATGACCCACCGAATCGAGTTATGCAAGCAAACATCGGGTATGCTTACAGAATTTGGGGTTAGCAATAAAGTTATTCATAGTAAAGCCAATTTAGAGGATCAAAACGAGTACAGCTGTTTTGTGGCTATGGTCGAGACTTTAAATAACCGTTTGAACGATGATAAATTAGATATTTCGGATGTTGGTTTAGTGATTATTGATGAAGCACATTACAACTCGTTTACTAAGCTTTTTAAGTTTTTCGAAAACTCATTCATTTTAGGAGTTACCGCAACCCCTTTGAGTTCGAATATAAAATTACCAATGAACGATAACTACAATGAGCTTATTGTTGGAGAATCAATTCAATCGTTGATAGAAAATGAGTTTTTAGCACGCGCAGAAGTGTATTCTTATAATGTAGGATTAACCTCGTTGGTTGTTGGTGCTAATGGCGATTATACCGTAAAATCGTCTGAAGATCTGTACACCAATAGCGATATGTTAGGAAAATTGGTTCAGGCTTACGAAGAGCGTTCTAAAGGCAAAAAAACACTTATTTTTAATAATGGTATTAACACCTCGTTGCACGTATACGACACGTTTAGAGCAGCAGGATACCCTATACAGCATTTAGATAATACCAATACCAAAAAGGAACGTAAAAAAATACTGAAATGGTTTAAGGAAACACCCGATGCTATTTTAACATCGGTAAGTATATTAACCACAGGTTTCGACGAGCCTTCGGTAGAATCAATCATATTAAATCGTGCCACGAAATCACTTACCTTATATTATCAGATGATTGGTCGTGGGTCGCGTATATTTAAAAATAAATCGACGTTTAACGTTATAGATTTAGGGAATAACTTTCACCGTTTTGGACCATGGGGAGCCGATTTAGATTGGCAGAAAATTTTTAGATCGCCAAACTTTTATCTTGATGGTATTTTAAGTGATGAAGAATTAGAAGAAAATTTCAGGTACGAAATGCCTGAAGATTTACGTCAGGAATTTTCGAAATCCAATTCGGTATATTTCGATGTCAGAAAAACTTACATCGACTCCATCCGTAAAGGAGAATCGTCTAAAGTGGTTTTAGAGCGTTCCATACATCATCATGCTTATATCTGTACAGAAAATAGCGAAGATATGTACGATGCGCTAGGTTTGGCCAAAATGTTGGGCGACGATATCGATTACCGCATACAACGTTACACCAAGTGTATTAGTAAAAGCACCTACAATTTTGTAGAATGGTTGCGCGACGATTACCGCAAAAAATTAAGAGCATATATCCGCGAAAATTTCGACGATTTATACGAAGAAATTAATGGGTTTCCACCAGAGGACTAAGTAGTTTTTGGTAGCGAGTATAGAGTACTTACTAGTGAGAAAATAGTTAGCTAGAATTGTGTTTTTTCGAGTCTAAATACACATTATTTAGTCGTATTTCCAAGCTAAAATCCTGCTTTTTTTGTGTCCTTGTTCCATAGGTATTAGTTTATGGCTAGCCTTAACTTTATCGAGTTGTTTTTGCAATTTGGCAACATGGGCTTGTTTAGAAACTAAAGTAGTAAACCATATGACTTGGTGCTTAAATTCGGTACTTTGTTTTATCATTCGTTTAATAAATAAAGCTTCACCACCATTACACCACAGTTCATTGGCTTGTCCTCCAAAATTAAGAGTACCTAAATTTTGATTTAAATTTCTGGTTTTAGACAATGAGGCTTTTCTGGCATCGTCTTCCGAACTGAAAAATGGGGGATTGCACATTGTAAAGTGAAATGATTCCTCTAAACCAACAATATTTTTAAACATATAAGCAGGATTATTTTGTAAACGGATTTCGATAAACGATTGCAACGACGGATTTAAAGACACATTTTGTTGGGCACTAATAATGGCCTGTTCGTTAATATCGCAGCCCACCATTTGCCATTGGTATAATTTAGCCGCTAAAATAGGGTAGATAGTATTTGCCCCAACACCTATATCTAAACCTTTTATGGCTGAATTGTTTTCAATACTTGAATCCGATTGTAATAAATCATGTATATGGTGAAGATAATCGGCTCGCCCAGGAATGGGCGGACATAAATAACCTTTTGATAATTGCCAATCTTTAAGATCATAATCTTTTAGTAAAATGGCTTTGTTTAATTGATAAACAGCATCTGGGTTAGAAAAATCTATAGTTTGATTTTGACTTAAAGGACTCAGAAAAACAAACGGCTTTAATGAAGGATTTGCTGTAATTAAGGCATCGAAATTATAAGTAGTATTATGCTTGTTTTTTCTGTGCATCTTTATGTTTTGAAGCGAATATAAGGCATTATTAAAAAATAAAGGCCTTCAACATAAACGTTAAGGCCTTCATAGTATCATTCAGATTTAAATTTTATCCATTACGAAGTGGTTTAATAGCTTTTAGTAAAGTTTCGGCAACCAATTCTGATGAAGCAGGATTTTGTCCCGTAATTAAATGTCCGTCTTTAACCACATGTACGCCCCAATCGTTAGTTTTGGTATAATTACCGCCATTGGCCTTTAACATATCTTCTACCAAAAACGGAACCACATCGGTAAGTTGCACGGCGGCTTCTTCCGAATTAGAAAAACCGGTTACTTGCTTGCCATGTACTAAAGGTGCACCATCTGTATTTTTAACATATTTAAGAGCTGCTGGAGCATGACACACCAAACCTATTGGTTTTTCAGCGGCATTAAATTGTTCAATTAATTTAATAGATGTACTGTCGTTAGCTAAATCCCATAAAGGACCATGACCGCCAGGGTAAAATATAGCCGCATAATCGTTAGCATTAACAACAGATAAAGGAATGGTATTTTGAATTTTCTCTTGCACTTCAGCATCAGTTTTAAAACGTTTTGTTGCCGGAGTTGCATTTTCTTCGGTATCACTACTTGGGTCTATTGGTGCAGGCCCGCCTTTAGGTGTAGCAATAGTAATTTGAGCACCATTATCTGCCAAGGCATAATATGGACTCGCAAATTCTTCAATCCAAAAACCAGTTTTCTTTCCTGTATTTCCTAATGTATCGTGCGATGTTAATACAAATAAAATTTTCATAATGTTTGAGTTTTTAAGTTAATAAATGCATGGCTTTAGTAAGCCATAAGTACAATACTCTCTACATCTTCAGGTTTTAAAGCTTGACGTTCCCCTAAACCTAACCAGCCTCGCTCTGTAAAACGTTGGGCTATAATTTCGGCCGTACCGTCGTAATCTTTTGTGTATTTAGATAGTTTAGTATCTATACCTAAACTATTAAAGAATTGCTCTGTTTTTTCGATGGCAGCATAGGCTTTATCTTCTAAACTTCCGCTGTTAATTTGCCAAACACGTTCTGCATATTGTGCCAGTTTCTCTTTTTTAGTTTCGAAATTGTACTGATAATGACTCGGCGCTATAATGGCTAAGGTTCTGGCGTGATCGATACCGAACAAGGCAGTAAGTTCGTGCCCCATAGCATGAACCGCCCAGTCTGTAGGAACTCCTTTTTGGATTAAACCGTTTAAGGCCATAGTACAACTCCACATAAAATTAGAAGCGGCTTCATAATCTTTAGGATCTTTTAAAATTTTTGGCGCAACTTCTATTAGCGTTTGCATGATACTTTCTGCAAACCGATCTTGTAATAATGCACCAATAGGATAGGTAAGGTATTGCTCTAATACATGACTAAAAGCATCGGTAATACCATTGGCCAACTGACGTTTTGGAATGGACTGAATAACCTGAGGATCTAGTATAGAAAATGTAGGGAATAAACCAGGGCCGCCCATAGCAAGTTTTTCCTGTGTTGACGCTCTAGTGATAACCGCTCCCGAATTCATTTCCGAACCTGTTGCGGGAAGTGTTAATACGGTTCCAAAAGGCATCCCTTGTTCTGTGCGTATTTTTTCGGTTAAAATGTCCCAAGGTGTTTCGCCTTTAAAATAAGCTGCAGCCGATAAAAATTTGGTGCCGTCTATTACCGAACCACCGCCAACAGCTAGTAAATAGGTGATGTTTTCATTTTTTATAAGCTCTAAAGCCTGCATTAAAACCGTGTATTCCGGATTTGCTGGTATACCACCAAATTCGATATGGTCTATGGTTTTTAATGCCGCTTTAACCTGATCATAAATTCCGTTTTTTTTAATACTTCCACCACCGTAAAGCATTAAAACTTTGGCATTAGCAGGGATTTCCTCTGTAAGTTTAGCTATGGTGTTTTTTCCAAAAATAATTTTTGTTGGATTTATAAATTCAAAATTGTTCATATCGTTTTTATTTTAGTGGTAATTTAAATTTGTTATGTTCTCTAGCTTTAGATTACAAAAAATCTAATCTATAACGGTAACTAAATCTTCTGTAGCCTTTCTAACTTTAACCTGATTTACCAACCAATCGTTAGCCTCGTCCCGATAGCCTAGTGGTAATAAAATAGCACTGCGGAGACCTTTGTCGCGTAAGCCTAAAATCTCGTCTACTGCTTCTGGCGTAAAGCCTTCCATTGGTGTGGCATCTACACCTTCGTAAGCCGCTGCAGCTATGGCTAAACCAAAAGCGATGTAAGCTTGTTTGGCAGCATGCGTAAAGTTGTTTTCTGGGTCTTGGTTTGGGTAAAAGCTTAATAACTTTTGTCGGTAAGCTTCAAAACCTTCGTTTTCGTAACCTCTAATTTTGTTGGTTAAATCAAAAACTTCGTTTATACGCTCTGCCGTGTAAGTGTCCCATGCGGCAAACACCAATAAATGCGAACAATCTGTTACTACAGACTGATTCCAAGCCACCTCTTTAATTTTGGCTTTTATGTCTGGATTGGTAACCACTAAAATTTCGAAAGGTTGTAAACCGCTGGATGTAGGCGCTAATCGTGCAGCTTCCAAAATGCGATCAATTTTATCTTGTGCTACGGTTTGTCCGTTCATGGCTTTTGCAGCGTATCTCCAGTTTAATTTGTCTATTAATTCCATATTAATTTATGTGTAATGTATTTAAGCGTTATTATTTTTTATGCTATCCCAAGCGCATTGGTAAGCCGTGTCTAAATGTTGTTTTGTAAGTTTAAAATCGCCTCGTTTTTGAGCATTCATTAAAAAAGCCAAAGGATAAATGGTATTGGCATAAAGTATGTGTGGGGCTATTTTTTTAATAATATGTTGCTCTTGACCTTTAACCCAGAGGTCGAGTAGGGGATTTAAATATTGAAGCCCTTGTTTTCGGCAATGTTCTTCAATCATGGGAGTGTTTTCACATTGAGAAAGAAAAAAACCTTGCTCGATATCGTTAATTTTAAATGCTGCGATACGATACCATACCGTTTTAAAACCTTCTTCTACAGTCATGGTTTCGGTGTAAGTTTTAAACGCATAGTCCATAAACCGTGCCTTAACTTCAACATATACCTGATTAATAAGATCCTGCTTATTTTCGAAATACAAATAAATGGTTGCAGGCGATACATTGGCGAGTTTAGCTATTTTAGACATGGGGGCTGCATGAAACCCTTGGTTATTCACCAAGCTAATGGTAGCTTTAACTAATGCGGCTCGTTTAATTTCGCTTTTCTTTTGTGAAATCATAATTATAAATCCGCAGCAAAGTTACAATCAAAAAAAGAATAAACATTCATTTTTTATGTGTTTAGTAATACTTTAACGCCGTGTTAAATCTAACATAATGCATTTACGAAATTTAATAGTATTTAAAAGGAATTGTATATTAGGGGATAAAGACATTAACTATGACAGCACAACAATCTATTTATGATATTAAGATTAATAGCCTTACAGGTGAGCCTATTGATTTGGAGAGTTTTAAAGGAAAAAAATTACTTATAGTCAACACGGCATCTAAATGTGGCTTTACAAACCAATATGAAGATTTACAAAACTTATACGATACTTATAAGGAGAATGTAATGGTTATAGGTGTACCGTGTAATCAATTTGGAAATCAAGAACCGGGTGTACATGATGAGATTGCTTCATTTTGTAAAGTCAATTACGGGGTATCATTTTTAATGACCGAAAAAGTAGATGTAAAAGGAAAAGATCAGCATCCGTTGTACGCTTGGTTAACCGACAAGACCATTAACGGCATAAAAAGTTCTTCTGTAAAATGGAATTTTCAAAAATATCTGATTGATGAAAATGGGCAACTGATAGACTATTATTATTCCATTACAAAACCGTTGAGCAAAAAAATAACAAAACATTTAAAAGCTTAAGCTTACACATTGATATGCAAATTACGTCGTCGGGCTTATTGTATCGTTTAGCAGCCAAACAAAAATTACCCATTACTATTGAGCAAGCTTGGGAGTTTTTATCGAATCCTCGAAATTTAAAAGTAATTACACCAAAAACGATGGATTTCGAGATTATTTTAGGTGCCGATAAGCCTATGTTTGCCGGACAAATTATTGAATATACTGTAAAGCCATTTGGAACGTTTAAAACGCATTGGGTTACCGAGATTACTCAGGTTCATGCGCCAACATATTTTGTAGACGAACAACGGTTTGGTCCTTATAAACTATGGCATCATAAACATTTTATTAAGGAGATCGCTGACGGTGTTGAAATGGAAGACGTTGTAGATTTTAAATTACCATTTGGATGGCTAGGCAAACTGTTATTTCCGATACTGGTAAAACCTAAATTAGAAAACATTTTTAAATATCGGGCTAAGACTTTAGAAGCTCTTTTTGGTGTGTATAATGCTAATTTTGAAGCACCATAGTGGTCATTAACTGCGATAGGGTACAATCTAAATCGTAGCTAAACCCTGGGTGTGGCCTAGATGTTTGTATCACCGAACTCCTTACAGCGGTTAACCATCTAAATCGCGAGGCGGCATCTAAAGCGCCAATTACTCCACTGTTGTTTTGTGCTTCGGCAATACGCTTAAAAGCAAGTAAGTGCTCTTGTAAAACGCTAAGATTAGCCACTTTGCTAAAGGCTTCAATACGCTGGATATCGATATTAAAATCGATTTTAATACACTTGTGTTGCTTGCAAAATAAAATAACGCCAAGATTTAAAAACTCTTCGCGTTCTACTTGCGGCACATACCTAATTATGGCATATTCATATAGTAGTTTTTCTGGCATGTATGGCTTCGTTTGTAAAAATTTCTGAATGTGCTAAACGCGTGGTTAAAAACTCTAAATATCCTTTTTTAAAATCTTCTGGAGTTTCCAGAAAACCATCCCAAATCAACCAAGATTCAGGAATTAAATCGACCAAAGTTTTAAAAAAATCTGGTGTTAACACGGTTTTAAAATGGTTGTTAACCGTTTCAAGTTGTGTGGCTTGAGGTAACAACACATGATCTTTTATTAAGTTGAAAGGCGTTTTGGCTGCTTTATCGATATCCTTCCAAGTATGCTGAAAATAAAATGAAGCACCGTGGTCTATTAACCAAAGTTCTTTATTCCAAATGAGCATATTGGTATTTCTAGCGGTACGGTCTATATTCGTTATAAAAGCATCTAGCCACACGATTTTAGAAGCTAGAGTTTCGTTAACTGTAGTTACAACAGGATCGAAATTTACGGCACCAGACAAATAGTGTAGGCCAATATTCCTACCTTGACTCCATTTTAGTAAATCCTGAATTTCTTCATCGCCTTCTGTACGACCAAAAGCTTCATCTAAATCTGCAAATACAATTTCAGGCACTAATAAACCGAGTGCTCGCGCAATCTCACAACCCAAAAATTCCGATATCAATCCTTTGGGGCCATGACCAGCGCCTTTAAATTTTACGACATAATTAAACCCGTCGTCGGCTTCAGCAATCGCAGGTAAGGAGCCACCTTCGCGTAAAGGAGTGATATAACGCATCACTTGAACATCTCGAATTTCTAGGGCCATAAGACTTTAAAATTATGCACCAAAGATAGGAGTTATATCTGTTAAAACGGAATGGCGTACTTCAAAAAAATTATTTTTGAAATTGAAATAGATGAGATATTAAGTCCTTAAAATCTTGTGGAGTCGCTGCATCGCGTTTTAGTTTTCGCCATAATTTTATAGTATTATACATGGGTAATAGTAAACCAAGACTTAAAATAATAACTCCAAATATTAGGCTGTTAACAGGTTGTACAAAAGTTGATTTGGCTGTGAATATGGTTAAAATAAATAAAACCGATAAGGGTAACGATAAGGCTAAAATGGATAACGCAAAATCTACATGAAACGTTTGTCGCTCTTCAGTAATGTCCAGTTCTTTTGATGCGATGCTGGAAATATGTGCAAAGGGCCAAAAACTACAAGCGCTTAAACCAAAAACTAAAGCTAACAACAAATCGTCTTGTACTTGAAAAGGACTTATAGCAGCAATACTGCCGATAAGCAAAATACTGAATCCGTAACGCAGCATCAGTAGCGAAAAAACTTGGGCTATTTGCTTTTTTTTAATAACGACGGCTAAACCAATAAATAAAAGCACTAAAGGCGTCATGATGCTGCTTAAGCGTTCTAAGTTTTGTTGAATAAATTGGGGTAAATTTTCCATGTGTATCCCGAAACCTACAAAAGATAAAGCGATTAATATGAAGATGTTAACAGGTTCTAATAACATAACCTTAGCCAAGGCTTTTAATTTGTGCTTTAAGGGTTCTGGGGCAGATTCCTGATTTTTGCGATACCAAGTAATGGCCACAAGATACAGTACAAACAACACGAAAAACTTATTCCCTAAATCGGCCATTGCGGCTTTAGCTAAAAAAGGTGTTCCTAAAAATTCTAAAATAAATGGAAAACAAGAGAGCCCAGGAGCCAAAGAAGGAATAAGTAGTCTTGATGTGTTGCGTATAGCTGTATTATTGATGCCCAATACGGTTAAAAATACAGGAGTTAAAACAAACAAAACGCCATTAAATGCTAAAGCAAATAGTGGTAACCAAAGTAAATCTGCATGCAATTCTATGTTTAATAAAGCAATAAAGATGGTTGCTGGTAAAGCCAGTAGCAAGATGATTTTTTTTAAACCATTAACTTCATCTTTCGAGCTAAACTTTTGTTTTAAGATGATTCCTAAAAGTATAAAAACAATAAATGAAAGTGCTTTTATGTGAGCATCCGTCATAAGTTAAAGTATTTGATCTAAAGCATCTGTAAATAATTGCATTTCTTCCATAGTACCCATAGACACACGGCACCAGTTTTTATCCCAAAACGTAAAGGCGCGAACCCCAACACCTTTGCCATACATGGCTTTTAAAAAATCTTTACCATCCATATCGATTTCGAAAATGATAAAATTTGTTTGCGATGGCAGGTAGTTGTAATTTTTCTTTTTAAGATATGCTGTGGTGTATGCTCTAGCTTCAGCAATTTTAGATTTAGACATGTTTAAAAAATCCTGTCCTTTTAAGCTGGTTGTTGCCGCCATAACTGACGGTCCTGTAATACCCATCCCTCCTCTGGTAATGGCATTAATTTGAGCTATCGTTTCTTTTTTGCCTACTAGATAACCAATCCGTAATCCGGCCATACCGTGTATTTTAGAAAATGTTCGCGCAACCATAACGTTTTTACCCTGACTTACTAAATCTACCATACTATCTTTTAAACCATTGTCCGAAAGCTCTATATAAGCTTCATCTACAAATACTGGTACTTTGGTAGACACGCGACTACAAAACGCTTTTAAGTCGGTAGCGTTGGTAATGGAACCCGTTGGATTGTTGGGGTTACAGATATAAATCAATTTGGTATTACTATCTATACCAGCTTCCATAGCTTTAAGGTCGTGCTGCGAATCGGGGAGTAATTTATACGATTTCCAGTGTCCGCCAACAGCTTCAGATACATGAATTAAAGACATGTAACTCGGGTCGGCACTAATGACATTACCACCTTTTTGGAAAAAGACCATGGCTACTTTTTCTAAAATATCAGATGAGCCTGGCGCCATTAAAATCTGATCGGTTTGTACACCTTCTTTATCTGCTATGTTTTGTATTAATTGATTTAAAGTTTCCCAAGCATAACGATTTCCCGAAAACACCTCGTCCTGAAACGCTTTAGCGGCAAGGGGAGGTGGCCCATAAGGGTTTTCGTTGGCTCGTAATATTGCTTTTAAAGTTGTGTCATCTACTTTAGGAGGTGTAAATTCATTAAAAGAACTGTTTGTATTAAATAAAAACGTAAGGTTGTTTTTTTGAGCATGCGTAACAGTATGAGACCATGCTTCGGTAGGCATCATGGCCAAACCAGCCATGGTTAAGGCGCCTTGTTTTAACCAAGAGCGTCTGCTAATAGGGGAAAATTTCATTTGATGATTATTGAATTACCCCACTAAAATTAGAATATTAATTACATTAAATATGTTAAAATTAATTTTTTGAAAGAAATAACAAAGCGTTTTATTGAATTGACTAATAATATGATAAATTTTATTAAATCAATATTTAATAAGGGGCTAAAATGGGATGTTTTTAACGCGTACAGACTGTATGACGTGTACAAAAAGAAGGTTTTTTACTGAAAACGTAGCCACACTTTAATAAAAAAATCCTGATGCTTAAACGCTTGTTTAAAACATCAGGATCATATTATTTATAAAATTGTTTTTAGGCTTTGATGTCTACGACTTCTAAATCGAACACCACATCTTGGCCGGCAAGTGGATGATTGGCGTCTACGACTATACTTTCGTCTTTAACATCTACAATCATTAAATTATGTTCTGTACCGTCTGGAGCTTTAGATACTAAGCCCATACCAACTTCTGGTTGTATTTCTGGAGGTAATTGATTTTTTGGAACTTCTTGAATTAATTCTGGACGAGACTCACCAAAAGCTTCATCTTTAGTTAAGGTAATGGTCTTTTTTTCGTTTAATTTCATATCGATTAAACCGTTTTCAAAACCAGGAATCATTTGTCCTTGTCCTAAAGTAAACTCTAAAGGTTCACGACCTTCCGAAGTATCGAACACTTGTCCGTTCGCTAATTTTCCTGTGTAGTGTACCTTTACGGTGTTGTTCTCTTTAACTTGACTCATATTTATATGTTTTGTTTATAAAATATAGCAGACATAACTTTTATGCGCTATATATTTTATATTCTGGTGTAACAGCCGCCAAAATCAAGCCAAGATCTATAATCGGTAATAATGACAGGTTTTGAAATATTTTCAGTTTTAGAAACGAATTCAATTTCAAGACATTCAATAAAAAAAAGACTGATTTAAATCATTTTAAGTCAGTCTTTTCGTCAAATTAAGAATGTTATATGCGTTTATTCTTTAATAAACTTATAGGTTTTTGTTGATTGTGCGGTTTGTACTTTTAAAATATATAACCCATTATTTAAGTGTGCCGTTGGTATGCTTAGGGTATTGCTGTTAGATTTAAGATCGTCTGCATGTAATACGGCTACACGTTTGCCCAATAGATTATAAACAGATACAGCTGTAATAGTTTGCAATGGCATATTAGTTTGTAGATGTAACTGTGTGGTAACAGGATTAGGAAATAACTTGATTTTAAATGTAATGTCATTGTTTATAGTATTAACACTTAACAACTTATCGCTAATGTGCTCGACAATACTATTAAGGTAAACCTCTACATTAGTGTACATATCGCTTAAGGTGTAGGTTATGCCATCTGTAGCATCGTTACTGTTTAAACCGTTGCTAGTTTCCCAATCGTCTGGCATGCCGTCGCCATCGGTATCTGTTGGCGCTTCGGTGCTGTTGTATGTTGGCCAACCATTAACATCGGCTTGCGAATCTATCAATCCGTTGGTACTTCCGTTAGAGCCCGTATAGGTATAAGTGCCGTTGGTTACTTCTTCAACAATACGTGCATCAACGTTGTCGCGCACCAAGCAAGCCCCTACGTAATTTAATACTTTGGTGTACGCATCTTGCGAAGCATCGGTTGGTATATTTTGAGCTTCAAAAGGAGTAGTGGACTTCAACTCGTCTTTACTTTTAGAAGACGGATTCGGGTCTATACCTTGCCAGTTATCGTTGGTAACGGTAGTACTTTCGTTCACATAATTTCCATCAACATAAAACGTTCCCCAGATACCTGCAGCTTGCGAATTGCCACCATTATCGGCATAGGGTTCGAAAATACGATCGCGTACTCCAGATTTCGTGGCTGGTCCTGGTTTGTAATAATTGTTTACCATATTGTAGCGTCCACCTTCACCAGCATAACCACTATTGCCGCCCCAATTATAAAGCACGTTATTTCTGAAATCTACCAATTCTAAATCGGCTTGGTTAGAGTAGCGGCTACCATTAAAACGTGGATTTCTGCTGTCGTGATGCGCTAACAAATTATGATGAAACGTTGCGCCTTTACCGCCCCAAATACCACCGTAGCCGTGTTTGCCTTTTTCGTGAACCGAGTTACGAAGACTTTCTGAAAGTACACACCATTGCATGGTAAAATTGGTGTTGTCGTAAAACGATGCGCACTCGTCGGTACCCCAGCTCATAGAACAATGGTCTATAATAATATTGCTTCGGTTTCTGCCTTTAAAAGCATCGTCTTCGGTTTGCATTTCGTCGCCCATTCTAAATCTTAAATACCTTACAATAACATTATTGGCGCTAATTTCTACCGAGTAATTTTTCAAACAAATACCATCGCCAGGAGCCGTTTGTCCTGCTATGGTAATGTCGTCTCTGTTAATGCTTAATCGCGATTGCAAGGCAATGGTTCCCGATACTTTAAACACAACAATTCTCGGGCCGCTCGTTGTAACGGCCGCTCTTAAACTGCCCGTACCAGAATCGTTTAAGTTGGTTACATAAATTACTTTACCGCCGCGACCACCTGTAGTGTATTTACCATGTCCTTCGGCTGTCGGAAAAGCAGGAGTAAGGTCGGTTGTACTTGCTTCGTTTACGGTAATCGTGGCCGATTTTTCGGCATCGGGAGTACCACCAACCGTAGTAATTGTATATTTAAACACGCCAGTTTCTGTAGGTACGCCACTAAAACTCACTTTGCTTTGTTCGTTTTCTATATCGGCGTTTATCCCGTTGGGTAAACCCGTAACAGTTACCGTTGTGGCATTTTCCCAGTTATAGTAAAAGTTCTCTATAGGCGTACCGAGGTCTACCGTTTGCGATGAACTCCCCGAACCGTGTTTAATGAGTACGGCTTGTGCATGATGTTGTGCCGTGCCCAGAATAAAATATATGCATACACACATAAAAGTTGAAATTGTTTTCATAGCATTGGTTAAATGTAATTAGTTATAAAGTTGATTTGTTTTTGGTGCTAACACTGCGTTTTAAATACAGTATTAACGATTTAATTGTTAAAACCATAAATATACTATGATTGTTTTAGTTTTAATGTTTTTTGAACACTTATTATTTGAGGATGTTGTAATGGATAAGATAAATTATATTGTTGATGAACAATATGTCGTAAAACAGCTGTTACATAAATTAAATTAAGTTGTAGTTCTATTCGCCGTTTTAATCATATTATATTTTTGTTCTATAATGTTCTGCGTTATGTAACTTGAGCTTTGGATAAAAGCGAAAGTTGTTACTACAGATTCTTGAAAAAATTTATTTCCAAAGTTTCTTTTACGATGTTAATGGAACACTTTTTATGCTAAACGACGTAGGAGGGAAGTATAATGTGTGTGGAATGGAATATAGTTTTTATAATTAACACTTAAACCTCAAATGTTACGTTCCTGTACTTTTCCTTTCACTATTTAAAAGTATTTCGTTGCTTTGCTTAAGAATGGATATCAACAATAAAATAAATAATAGTAAAACAAGGATATCTCTATATTGGAAATGTCAATTAATTGGATGGAGTATCGTTTCAGTTTATTGGGCTTATACAGTATATACAAGAGATAATTACGGCATTTTTTATACGTTGTTAAATTATGTATTAGACATTTCGATAGGAATATTTTTAACACATATGTACAGGCGATTTGCCTTAAAAGCAAAATGGAGTAGTTTACCCATAAAAAAATTACTAACCCGTTTAGTACCTACTATAATTTTATTAGCTGTTTTATATGTATTAATAAACAATTTAAAATGGTATGTGTACTGGACTTTTATTGCAGGCGAGGATAAAAATTTCTTTGAAGCCATCATATACTGGGATCCAATTTTACTTACAGGACTTCGACTAATGTCTATTTGGGTATTGGCATATCACTTGTATCATTACTATCAAAAAGAAGTTGTTACGGCTAAAGAAAATGCTCAATTATCTTTAATAGCTAAACAAGCCCAATTAGATAATTTATCGGCTCAATTAAATCCACATTTCTTATTCAACTCCTTAAACTCTATTAAATCATTGGTAATCGAAAATCCTAACGTTGCAAGAAGAGCAATTGATTTATTATCAGATTTATTGCGTTCATCATTATATGAAAAAGACAAAGGTTTAATATCTATTAAAAATGAACTTGCTTTAGTTTATGATTATATTGAATTAGAAAAAATGCGTTTTGAAGAACGACTGCAACTAAAAACCAATATTGACGATGACCTCATTAATTATAAGATTCCCACATTAAGTATTCAGTTGTTAGTTGAAAATGCCATTAAACATGGAATTGACTTAAAAGTTGGGGGTGGTGTTGTTTTCTTGAAAATTTATAAACAGGAAGGTGATATTTATATTACAGTTGAGAATCCTGGAGTAATTAACCAACATAAAAGTGTTGGATTAGGTTTAAAAAACTTAAAAAAACGCCTAGAAATTCAATATAAAGGTAAGGCTGTTTTTAGTTTAACAGCGAAAGAAAATGACTGTATAGTTGCAGAAATAGTAATTCCAATGCATATAGAAGATGAAAAGATATAAAACCATAATCATTGATGACGAACGTTTAGCGAGAGAAGAAGTAAAACGTGCATTAGAAAAACATCAAGAGTTTGAAGTTATTGGTGAAGCAAGTCATGTAGATGAGGCCATATCTTTAATTGAAGAATTACAACCAGATATTTTATTTTTGGATATTCATATGCCTGGTAAATCTGGATTTGATTTATTGGAGGAATTAACAAATGTACCTGACGTTGTTTTTACAACTGCTTATGATCAATATGCTGTAAAAGCTTTTGAGATGAATGCTTTAGATTATTTAGTAAAGCCTTTGAGAGACGAGCGCTTTTCTAAAACTATTGAAAAGGTAAAGGAAGAATTATCTAAAAGAGTAAAAATTGAGCCAACAACCTTACCAATGCATCAAAAGATATTTATAAAAGATGGTGATAAATGTCATTTTATTCCGCTAACGGATATTCATTTTATTGAATCTTTAGAAAATTACGCACGGCTTTATTTTGGTTCTAATAAAGCGATGATAAAGCGTTCTTTAAATTTATTAGCAGAAAAATTAGACCCTAAAGTTTTTTTCCGAGTTAATCGAAGTCAAATGATTAACATTAATTACATCAAAGAGATTCATCCATATTTCAATAATAAATTACAAATTATATTAACTACTGGAGAAAAAGTAGAAGTATCTAGCAGGCAATCGGTAAGATTTAAAAACTGGAATAGTTTATAAAGAAATAATCGTTCAGTTTTCTAACGTTCATTTGCATTTATTTACGCTCCTGTACTTTTTGTTTTTTGATACAATTAACTGCCTTTAATTTGTATCATAAATCATTAAAACTACTATTATGAAAATTATTACAGTTCTAAATTACATTGCAAAATTAGTATTGATTTTAGCAATATCTTTTTTGGCATCTTGCAAAAGTAATCCAGAAACAACCGTTACTAAACAACCCGTATTAACTGATTATACAATAGGAGAGAAATGGGTGTGGAAATACAAAGGTATTACTGATGAAGGCGAAGTAAGATCGGATGGAACTGATACCAAAAAAATTGTTGGTTTTAATGGAGCATTAGGAATGACCATAGATAACGATACCGTTTTGGTGTCTGAAATTGTAAAGCCTGAAAAAAGTGACACACCAAAATATAAATGGCCTTTGGAAGTCGGTAAAAAGTGGATATATGAAAAAGACTGGACCAGTCAAGATGGTACTACAGGTAAACAAAATCAGGATGTAGAAGTCCTATCCTTTAAAGAAGAAACAGTCGCAGCAGGGACTTTTATGGCCTACACTATTGAGTACAAAGGAACCATTTCAAATTCAAGAGGTTATAGTGCCAAAACGGATGAAGTTTGGTTGTATGCTCCAGAAATTAAGAATTTTATAAAAATGACTCAAGTTCAAGACGGCTTTTCTTATACCGAGGAATTAATTGAATATTCAAAATAAAGCAATCATTAAAATGAAATCCATACAAATATTAAAGGTCACATTTTTCATGCTGTTAGTAGCGTTAGTTTCTTGTAATTTTATAAAAGAAGTAGAGCAAGAGCCAAGAACCACTAGCAAAGAAGGTAAAAAGTATTTGGTTCAAGATTCTATTCAAATTACAACCAGAGATGGTGCTAAATTATCTGCAATAATAGTTAGAAATAAAGCTGTAAAAGAACCACAACCAGCTATATTATTTCATACAATATATACTCGTAAAGATGATATCAATAAAGCTTATGAAGCAGCAGATAAGGGATATGTAGGTGTTGTATCGTATACAAGAGGTAAAAACTTAAGTCCAGATGAAATAACGCCATATATTCATGAAGGTAACGATGTGTACGATGTTATTGATTGGATTACAGAGCAGAAGTGGAGCAATGATGAAGTTGGAATGTATGGAGGTAGTTATGTAGGTTTTGTTCAGTGGGCTTCTATGAAAGAAAAAGTACATCCAGCGTTAAAAACTATTGTACCATCTGTTGCTGCGGCTCCAGGTATTGCTGAACCTATGGAAAATGGCGTTTATTTTAACTTTCATTATCCTTGGTGGCATTATGTAACGAATAACAAAACACTTGATACCGTTTCTTATTATAATGGAAAACGTTGGAATGATTTGTATTTCGATTGGTATAAAAAAGGAGTGGCTTATAAGAATTTGGATAGTTTAGATGGTACACCAAATCCAGGATTCAATGAAAAATTAGAGCATCCAACATTTGATGATTATTGGAAAAATATGACACTGTATAAAGAGGATTTTTCTAAAATTAATATCCCCATTTTAAGTACTACAGGATATTATGATGGTGGGCAGTTTGGTACAATGCACTATTTTAAATCGCATTATCAATTCAATACAACTGCAGAGCATTATCTTTTGATAGGACCTTATTCACATTTTGGAGCGCAAGAACTTCCTGAAAAGAACATATTGGGTTATACCATTGACCCTGTAGCACAGATAAATATTAAGAATATAATTTTTGACTGGTTCGACTACATTTTTAAAGGAGCTGCTAAACCGGCTTTGTTAAAGGACAAGATCAATTATCAAGTGATGGGTTCAAATACTTGGAAACATGTATCTTCACTCGATAAAGTTGCTGCTGATACCTTAAGGGTATATTTGAGTAAACATCGTTCTGGTGTAGTGTTTAATTCAACCTATAATACAGGAAATTTAGGGGTAAATGACCACTTTAGTTTATCTAATATTTCTGATGCAACAAGTTATATAGAACAAGAGATTGATTTTTCTGATCGTAGCCAATTTTCTTGGAATTTAAGTGGAAATCGTAATATTATATCAGAAACTTTAACCGTTGGTCAAGGATTCTCATTTGCCACAGAACCCTTTGATGAAGATATAGAACTTAGTGGTTCTGTAAGTGGGGTTCTAAATGTGTCCATCAATAAAAAAGATTTTGATTGTAATGTTTTACTTTACGAGCAAACGGCTGACGGAACCTTTTTTAGTTTGACACTGCCGTTTACAACAAGAGCAAGTATGTCTATGGATATCGAAAATAGAAACTTATTAACTCCAAATAAAAAGACCTCAATACCCATTCAAAATTTTAGAATGACTAGTCGAAAAATTAAAAAAGGAAGCAGAATTGTTGTTATTATAAATGGGATTAAACACCCTTTTTCACAAATAAACTTTGGTACAGGAAAAGATGTGAGTGAAGAAAGCATTAAAGATGCTGAAGAGCCTTTAAAAATTAAATGGTATACTGATAGCTATATTCATTTTCCGGTTAATATGTAAAATAGAATCTTGATGTTAAACTTGGCCTCATAAAATTTTGGTCAAAACAATAGGAGAAATGAGCGTGTATATTTTAGGGGTTTAGTAATACAGTTTCTTAAGAGTTTCTATTATACAATTGTTTTCAAAGCAATGTTTACCAGTTACAATGTTTCCTAAAATATAGTGAATGAGCCGTTAATTGTTTCCAAAATTATATGCAGCCTTGAATTTTTGTTTCTTTTGTTTCAAGACAAAAGATAATGAAACATTAAAAAAGGATTGATTGAAGTTCTAAATTTAACAAGTGCATAGAATTTTATTTTTTTTAAAATTTATGCTCTTGTGGCAATCCACGAGAATCTCGTAAATTTTTTTATTACGCACATTTTATCATATACGCGATTTATAATAAGAGTAAAAAGGTTAGCTTTTATTTTGGCGCTGGCAAGCGTTGGATAATTGTGTTATAAATAAATTGCATTAAGCAATTTGATTTTATAAAAGCAATCGAGCGTTTGGCAGTGGCTATTTTACATAACGGCTAATTATAGATACAAATGTTTTAAAAAACTCTGCGAAGCAAACCGCTTATTAGTTTAATGACCCAAGTTCCAATTATTCTTATGAAAACGAATGCTTCTGGGATATTTTACATAATACTACATTATAGCTATCAAATGGAAACAATGACTTAAACAACATAATGAACATTTGTACTATAATTTATATTATGTAAAATAGAATATTTCTAATGCCACTACTTCAGTGTTTCATTTCAGTTTTATGTAAATAAATTACAAAAAAGCATGTGTTGCTGCATCTCCGTTCTACATACTAATAAAATAGTGATTGTAATGTCGGAATTTAAGACATGCTGTATTTTTAATATTCTGGACAATCGTCAAGAAATTTTCAAATACGCGATTCTCAGCGATTAGAAAATATTCCAGAATTTTACACTTAATAGCACTAAAGCTATTTGTCCTGGTGTTTTCGTTTTCGCCATAGCATGTATAAGCCTACTAAAACAATTGGTAAAATAATAAACACGATAACATCAAACGGATCTGAAAAATCTAAAGCCTCATTATCGTCTGGATTTGGAGTTCCTATGGGTAATTGTAATATAAAAAATAATAACAGTTGCATTGTGTTCGGTTTTAATAAACAGCAACTTAGTGATTAAGTATTACAACAGCGTGTGTTATTCATTTAAATAATAACTCAAAATATGTGGATTAAAAATAATGAGGCGTTTTAACGTTTCTTTATAATCCAATTAAAAGCATATATTTTAATGTTAGGTGCAATTCTAGTAACTTTACCAAAAAATCTGGACATGATACGAAACTATTGGAACGAAAAATGGAAAGATATTCAGTTTGACGATAAAATAGCTGAAAAAGAGACCTTTAAAATTTCGAACTACGGAAGAATTTTAAATTGTAAAGATGACGAAGAATTTATTCCTAACCCCTCTTTCGTGAACGGTTATCAAGTCTTACGCCTGAATTTTAAGCAAAAGCGCAAATGGACGAGCAGATATGTGCATAAACTTGTGGCGCAACATTTTTTAGAACAACATGAGGGTGTTTATGTGATTCACTTAAATTACGATAAAACCGATAATCGCGTTGAAAATTTAAAATGGGTGACGAAAAAAGAAAAAGAAGCGCATCAGTTTAACAATCCGGAATACAAAAGGAAAACCCATAAAAGAACGTATTCTAAACTTACCGAAACTAAAGTTAAGCTGATAAAACGAAAAATTAACGATCCAAACCGTAGAACACGTCTTAAAATGATTGCCAAACAGTTTGGTATTTCCGAAATGCAATTGCACCGAATTAAAACAGGCGAAAATTGGGGTTCGGTTAGCGAATATTAAACATTTATTTTATAAAAAAGTTACGTCTTTAATTTACAGTTTGTTAGGTTTTTAGTTTCAAATTCAGGATTAAATAAGGCATAAAAAATGCTTTAAACGCCTTTTAAATAGCAAACAAATAACTTTTATATTTTAAATATAAGTTTAGTTTTGCCGTAAAAATTTCAAAATTAACAACCCCAATTAAAATAGCATATTTGTTATTCTACCCTTAAACCTAACATGAAAAAAATTACCTTATTTGTATTTTTGAGTTTTGTATCATCTCAAATTAATGCCCAACTTATAAAACAAAAATCTATAGACGCTTCGATTGGAATTGGAGTTAGTTTTCCTTACGATGATGTACCAATTTCAGATTGCACCGGGTTTTACCTTAAAGGAGATTATGTTTTAACTGTTTCGAAATGGATAGACTTAAGACCTTACGCCGGTATCATTTTAACATACGCTTCTGGCGAAGATGAAAATGGCTATCCAACCGATTACGAAACAACAACTAAAGCCATGCTTTTAGGAGGCAAAGCACGATTAAAGATTCCAATTCCGTGGTTTGCACCATATTTAGAAGGTGGTATTGGTACATCTATAGGAAGTTTTAAAACCTATACGCTTTACGATAATATAGATCGCGGTGGTTTGGCCGTACATTTTCCTATAACTTTGGGCGTTGGTATAGGGCCTAACCATAATTATAATTTGGCGCTCTCGTATTATATGCAACCCGATCTTAAACAGGTACTTGGTGCAATCGCTTTTGGTGCCACCTTCCCTATTTAATACGATTTAAAATGAGATTGTTTTAATGTGCTTTTTTATGTAAATTTGATTGTAACGTTTTTAAATCGTTTAGTTATGGTTACACTACACAAGCACATACAGTACATTCTTTGTGGCGTATTCGGGATTTTGCTAATTCCTTTAATAGCCATGCAATTTAGTCAACAAGTAAATTGGTCGCCTTTCGATTTTTTAGTTGCTGCTATATTATTAAGTGTTACGGGCATTACAGCAAATGTAATATACCGAACTACAAAAAGTAAACAGCGTAAAATACTATTGATAGCCGCAACGCTTGTAGTGTTTGTATTGATTTGGCTGGAACTGGCTGTCGGTGTTTTTGGTTCGCCCTTAGCAGGAAGTTAATACCTGAGTCTGGTACCAACCACTTCCCTCCTCTTTACGGTATGTTTATAAAAGTGATATCGGTTAATTTTAAAACCGATTGCACCAATGTATTGATTACTATCGTGTTAAATTTGTTTCAGATGAAAACCATAAAACATCTTAACAAACAACAAGTATTAATCAAAAATTAGAAATCATGAACACATACACAGATAAGGTTGGTAGCAAGTTAAACGATTTATTAGAAAAGACATACGATGCAGAAAAAGGATTTACCAAAGCTGCAGAGCATGTAAATGAATCTGCTCTTAAAAATTATTTTAAACGTAAATCTCAAGAACGTTATGCCTTTGGGCATGAGTTAAAACGTGAATTGGAAGCCTACGGACAAACACCGGATAAAGGCGGAAGTTTTGCTGGAGCAGCGCACCGTACTTGGATGGATATTAAGGCTGCATTTTCTTCGGATAATGAAGATATGATGCTAAAAGAAGCCATCCGTGGGGAAAAGGCTTCGGTTGAAGAATATCAGGAAATTATTAACGAAACCAGTTTACCCATGAGTACAAAAGCGATTTTAGAATCGCAGAAAAACAAAATTGAAGAAGGTCTAACCAAGATTAGAACCATAGAAGATATCCGCTCTTAATATAAGAACAGATTTAATTAGCACTTACTATTAAAGACTATCTGAGTTGCAAATACATGAGCAATTCAGGTAGTCTTTTGTTTTGAAACACAATTGGTAAGCATGAACCTTAATTTTTATGAGCTTGTTATGATTTTAGATGCAATTTCCAATTATATTTGTAAGGTGAAACAAAAGCATCATATTTACGGTTTTATACTTCTAGCGGCTATTTATAGCTTTGCGCTGGCTATGGTAAGTACAACTACACGTACTGAGCAAGCTAGGTTTTATGATGATTCTACCAGCGATAATACATCGTATGTTTCGGCAATTAACAAAATATGGTTTGGTCATTTAGCCGAAGACCAAACAGTTATTTCATACAGCAATACCGTAAATGGGCAAGCCGAATATAAACATGTACATCCTACATTCTATGCCCTGCATGCTTCTTATAATAACATTTTACATCTGCGTTTTAAACATTATATCGCTAATACTAAGCAGGTATTAATAAGTAAACGCAATACCGATATTATTTTTCCTTTCCATTATTTCTGGTAATTCTGGAGTGTATTATTCCGAGACCATTTGGTCATTTTTACAATTATCAAAAATTTAGGTGTATCTATTTTACGATACACTGTATTAACATTTTACACTTAAACATTATGGATTTAGGAACCCTTTTAATAGGTGGTACTTGTACCACCCTATGCGCTATGCCTTTTGTAGCCACTGCAATAGGTAGAAATAAAAGACAAAAAACAAGCTTTCAAGCCTTAAGTGCTATTGCTGCAAAATATAATAGTACTATAACAAGTTACGGTACTTGTAGTCGTATGGCTATCGGTATAGATGATTCTAAGAACATGGCGTTCTTTTATAAAAAATTAGACGACACAGTGATAGAACAGGCTTTAAATTTAGAAGATATTGCTAGTTGTAGTATGATAATAACCCGCAGACCCAAGAAAAATAAAACCGATAGTGGCTCTGCAATCGAACGTTTAGAGTTATGTTTTAAGCCAAAAGTAGGAAACGAAATTAGCCTTTGGTGCTTTTACGATACCAATGACGATGCCTTAATTTCGGGCGAATTAGATTTAATACAATTATGGGAGCAAAGACTAAAGGCATACTTAGTTAAATAAGCGTTGTTGTATCTTCAATAAAAAACGAGGCTTTTTAAAAGTTAATAGTCTTTCATTGTCTGTTTGATGTAGTATGTCTCAATAATAGAGAAACTATAGCTTGAGTTAATGCGATGAAAATGATATCTTTTAAAATGGTCTCGTTTTTCATAACAAATTAATGTTTTGGTAATCAATAATTTAAAGCGCTATTAAGATTTAGTAAGAAATATCGTGTAAAATCTTTAACAAAAAGTATTATATTTCCGCTTTCAATTATTGAAAAACAACTAACTATAATTTTAAAACTAACCCCAACCAACCTACAATGAACAAGTTTCTTCGCTTGTTGAGTTTACTTATATGTTTAAGTGTATCGCAACAAACTATTGCTCAAATCGATTTCGAAAACGGATTTTATGTTACCAATTCTAACGACACTATACCGTGTTTAATTAAAAATTTAGATTGGAAAGACAACCCTTCTAGTTTCACTTATAAATTAAATGAAACAGACACGCCAAAAACATTAAGCCTGAAAGAGGTAAATGCATTTAGCGTTAATAATCATTCTTATATAAAGAAAACAGTATCTATAGACATGTCGAGCAATAGTACTGCACTTTTAACGTTTGACAGAAATCCTGATTTTGAAGAAAAAGAAGTCTTTTTAGAAGTTTTGTTTGTAGGAGCTTCTACCCTATACCAGTATGAAAACGGTAATCTTAGTCGGTACTTTTTTACATTGCCCGATGGTACTATAGAGCCTTTAATCCATAAAAATTATCGTGTAAAGAATACATTCATGGATTCTAATAAAATAGCTGAAAATAACTTTTACAGGCAACAACTTTTTAACAATCTTAAATGTAATTCCATTAAGCAATCCTACATCGAACATTTGCGTTATGCTGAAAAAGAATTAATCGATTTCTTCGAAAAATATAATACTTGTGTTGGTGGTAATACGGGCACAGCCTACAAAAAGAATGTGGCTTACGATTGGTTTAATTTGTCTATACGGCCAAGACTTAACTTTAGTTCGTTTAGTATGTTAAATGCTTTAGCGAGACCACAACAAACAACCGACTTTGATGATAAAAGCACTTTTGGATTAGGTTTAGAAGCCGAGTTTGTTTTGCCTTTTAATAACAATAAATGGAGTGTGTTTGTAGAGCCAACATATCAGTATTTTAAATCGACCGGAGAAAATGAGTCTACACATACTGAAGGAGGAAAACAAATAACCCATATTGACTACAAATCGGTTGAAGTGCCTTTAGGACTGCGTTATGGCATATATCTTAGCCCTAAATCTAAATTATTTGTAGATGCAGCATTTGTTCTTGACATTAATTTTAGTTCGGAAATTGACTTTAGAAGAGTTGATGGATCTAGTATCACTGCACCTCAGGTTAATTTAAATTCTGGTTATAATTTTGGATTTGGCATGGGGTACCAATTAATGGATCGTTATAGCCTGGCTGTAAGATATCAAACCGATAGAGATTTATTATCTAAAAACAGTATCTATTCTTCAGAATATAATACGGTATCGCTAATATTTGGCTATAAGTTGTTTTAATTCATTAAACAAATAAGAGTTAGGTGTTTTCATTTAATTATATTAGTGTCTTGCGCACTTAGCGCAGCTTACTAATTTGTAATTCATAAATGTTTTAATGCCTAAAGCACGTATTTTACCTGTAATTGTTCTTGCGCAATTTTGTTGTACCTCGTTGTGGTTTGCGGGTAATGCGGTAATGGGCGATTTGGTAAACCATTTAGGTATTAATAACAATGCATTAGGACATACGACATCGGCAGTGCAATTCGGATTTATTTTAGGGACTTTAGTTTTTGCCATATTTTTAATAACCGATAGATTTTCGCCTTCAAAAGTGTTTTTTGTATGTGCTCTTTTGGGGGCATTATGCAATTTAGGTATTACCATAGGGCAACAAAACCTTGTTAGTTTACTTGTTTTAAGAGCGCTAACGGGGTTTTTCTTAGCTGGAATTTATCCTGTAGGCATGAAAATAGCCACCGATTATTATCAATCGGGGCTCGGGCAATCTTTAGGTTTTTTGGTTGGCGCATTGGTATTGGGTACAGCATTTCCGCATGTAGTAAAAAGTATTACTACTAGCTTTTCTTGGTCGTCAGTAATTATTTTTACTTCTATTTTAGCCATTCTAGGAGGCGTATTTATGCTGTTATTTGTTCCAGATGGCCCGTACAGAACTGCAAATACCTCACTCGACTTTTCAAGCTGTTTTAAAATATTTAACAAGCAAGCGTTTCGTAAAGCAGCCTTTGGGTATTTTGGCCATATGTGGGAACTGTATGCCTTCTGGGCATTTGTTCCGCATATTTTAAAGACATATCTCACGCTTCATCCAAATGCGACTTTCAACATACCTTTAGTATCATTTTTTATTATTGCAAGCGGTGCTTTAGGTTGTGTATTAAGCGGGTGTTTATCGATAAATTGGGGAACGAAGCGTGTGGCAACTTCAGCCTTAATGCTTTCTGGGGTTTGCTGTTTACTTTCCTCGCTACTATTTTATTTGCCTCAACCTTTTTTTATAGGGTTCTTATTGTTTTGGGGCATTGTGGTTGTAGCCGATTCGCCACTATTTTCGACCTTAGTTGCTCAAAATGCAGATGACAACCTTAAAGGAAGTGCCTTAACTCTGGTTAATTGTATTGGGTTTGGTATTACCATTATAAGTATACAATTAATCAATAGTTTGCAAAACGATATTACTATGCCTTTTTTGTTTATCTTGTTGGCTATAGGTCCCTTATGTGGGACTATCATTTTACTAAAACCAATTAAATAATGGTTATGAAATATCCAAGCCTGCCTCAAGATGTTGAGGCTGTATTTAACACCTATCCAGAACCATTTAAAAATAAGCTTTTATATTTGAGACGTTTAGTGTTTGAAGTCGCCGAAGCTGAAAAAATATCTGCTTTAAAAGAAACTTTAAAATGGAACGAGCCCAGTTATCTAGCCCCAAAAGGTAGTACCTTACGATTGGCCTGGCATGCTAAACAACCCGATGTTTTTGGATTGTATGTGCAGTGCACTAGTAAATTGATTCCTACATTTAAAGTGATTTATAAAGATGTTTTTAATTTTGAAGGTAATCGTGCAATCCAATTTACATTACACGAAAATTTGCCCGAAGTAGCACTTAAAGACTGTATACGTTGTGCTTTGCAATATCATAAGATTAAGCATTTGCCTTATCTAGGTTTATAATGAATTGATACTTTAAATATTTTGGTATATGAAATTGAAAATTAGTTTTTTAATATTTTTTGTAATTAACATTATTCAAGCGCAAGAGTTGCCGAATGCGATGGTGTTTACTGGAGGTAAAAAGTTTGAACGTGATCAATTCATCGACATGTTTGAAAGTTTAAAAGACATTACATTTACGGAATATTTTAATGCAGATGGCACGACGGATTTTAAAAATCCAGATATTTCAACTTATGATGTATTAGTATTTTATAATGTATCGCAACACATTTCCGAAATACAAAAAGAAGCATTTTTAAATTTACTCGAACAAGGGAAGCCGATGTTGTTTTTACATCACGCTTTGGTGTGTTATCAAGATTGGCCTACTTACGAACATATAGTTGGCGGCAAATATTATCACGCCAAAAAAGGCAAAGACAGCCTAAGCGTTATACCATCTACCTACAAACACGACGAACAGATTCCTGTGCAAATTATAAATCGAAACCACCCCATAACTTATAATATGAACGATTTCGTCATTTTAGATGAGGTGTATAATAAATTTAAACGACACAACAACGTTACACCAATTCTTAGCACGACGCATCCCGAGAGCGAAAAAGTAATTGCCTGGACCCATACTTATGGCAATGCTCCGATTGTATTTATTCAGCTAGGCCATGACCATCAAGCATACGAAAACACAAATTATAGGACGTTGATAAATAATGCGATACAATGGTTAGCAAAAACACCTTAATACTATAAAAAAACAGCCTATCTACCTGTAAAATATATTTATTGTTTGACAAAAATTTTACTTGTAGTTCCTTTACTATGTGCGATGGATAATAAATAACTTCCGGGTTTTATATCGGATATATCTATAGAGCCATATTCATTTCTGAAAGTTTTAATTAGCCTACCTTCTAAACTGAACACCTTAATGCTATTTATGGGTAAAGTTGGAGTTATATGTAAAACCGATGTTGTTGGGTTAGGATACACTTTAAATTCTGTGTGTTGTAACTTTTCAATATTTAAGGCTTTATGAGTTACACTCATATAATACAAATTGGCCACGTCTCCTTTTGTAATTTCATGCACTCCTTCGGGTAAATCAATAGATAAAATGCCTTGTGTTGCGCTGTACTTTTCTCCGTTAACCGCTATGGTTTTATTAAAATCTTCATTAAAAACTAGAGTAAGTATTGATGCGTTATCGGTAGTGAATTTAATAGTTGTACTAGATTCAATTTTTAAGCATTGTGTTAAGGTTAAATCGCCATAAGTAACTGTACCTTTTGAATCGGATAAATTTCCAGAGATATCAAAATACGAACTTTCTAATCCAGAAAGTGTAAAATTATGAACCACATCGCCTTCAATAATTTCTTGGTCTGGATTGTCATCATCATCATCATTTCCAGAATTTTCACCATCGTTTTGTATAGCGACTAATGTTGTTTTATAATTTTTTAAAGCTGATTTTAGTCCTTGGTTAACATCAGAATCTGTGTCATCAACAGCGTTATTAAATTCCCATTTAAAATCACCGCCAAACATTCTGCCCGAATAAGTCATGACTTTAGTTTTTGCTTCTTCTGGCGTGTCTGCAGTGTAATTATACAGTATTGCTGTATCTGTGTCGAAATTGTTATAGGTGTTGTTACCGTAATTGGAATGGATCGAATTTGCTATGTTGTCGTTTCTGTTTTCTACAACAACGCCATCAAAATCTACTGTTGAATTAGGAAAATTAGGATCGCCATAAGCGACAAATCGTTTTGCATCTAGAATTACATTATTAAAAACTTTAATGCTGCCACCATCTTCTTTCGAAAACGTGGGCATATTGCCATAGTCGTTAGCACCTGTGGTTTCGTTGTAAACATCGCTACCTTGCATAGACGTTAAAATAGGATATTTACAATTTCTGAAATAATTGGATTCTACAAATACCGATGAACCTAGCGTTGCCCCTACACCGTATTTCGCATTACCATCGTAGTAATTGTTGTAAACGTGAGCCGAATAAAACCGAACACGCGGATGGCGAGAATCGGAATGATCGTACCAGTTGTGATGATAGGTAATATACAGGCCTTCGGTAGTATTTTCGCTTAAGCCTAACAGATTAGATTTTCCTGTATCCCAAAAGTGATTGTACGAAAAGGTAACATATGTAGAGCGCTTACAGTCTAAGGCACCATCGCCTTTTGCTTGGTCGGAATCGCTTCCAGCATCGCCATAAAAAAAATCGCAATGATGAATCCAGATATATTCGTTATCTTGTTGTAAACCTATATTATCGCCCTCGTTGCTATCGGTATTCATGGTAGCCAGATTTCTAACCTCAATATTTGATGCATTTTTAATGCGTATGCCCCAGCCATCGGCAACGGCGTCATTGCCAACACCTTCAAAAGTAATGTAACTTGTTGCTAAGTTATTATTCTCTATAACAATATCACCTTTATCCATGTACTCTAAATCTGTAATCTGACCAATGGCTCTAATAATTAACGGGCGTGCGTCTTTCCCTTTTTTAAAACCTTCTAGTATGTTTTGCAATCCCACACACGGATTGTTATTTGCTCCTGTTACCTCTAACGTAATGGTGTTTTTAGTGTTTTCGGTAATGTATAAAATAACGGCCTGGTCTTTAGGCGTGCCATCTTGCTTGTAAGCGCCTGGCACTCTCCCATTCGAAAATGAAAATCCAGTCCGGTCGTGTGGTTTAACAGTTATAGTTTCCGATATTGTTTTTTCGCTTTCTATATCATCTATCACTGCGGCGACACTTAAGGTGTATTGCCCTGGTTTAAGTCCGAGCACATCGGCTCTAAAATACGAGCCGTAATCTCTGACTAATTGATCGTCGATAAGTACATCGGTTTGTCCTTCACCCGAATAATAGACCCGATACGAGTTTGCTTCAACGATTGGTTGCCATGTTATAAATGCAGATTCGAGCCAGCCTTGGGTGTTGGTAATTGTGGGTTGTTGCCCCCAGCTAATTATGGTCCATAAAAAAGCACAGCAAATAAATAATTGGTTTTTCATTGTTAGTTAGTTTGGTTGTAATCGATTACACTAATGTAATTAAAAATTAAAATATATTGCGATAAATTAAATATTATAATATAATTATTGAAAAATAAGTATTCTACTAACAAAAACAAACCCGCATGCATTAAGCGTGCGGGTTTTACATAAACACAAACTAATTATTAAACTAACCAATTTAATAAGCTGGATTTTGAGGGTAATCTCCTGAGTCTAATGCGATAGCTGATAATGGAATTGGTCGCAGAATTTTATAGTTCCCGTTTTTTCCTAAAAACGGATCAATACCCTCGTCATATAATTTCTGAATATCTGGATTTCTAATTTTAGTAGTCTCCATAAGTTTACCTGTTCGCTTAAGATCTAACCACCTTAAGCCCTCTCCTGCTAATTCTCTAGCTCGCTCATCTAACAAGATATCAATATCTAATTGAGATAATGTAGAGGCTCCTGCTCTATTGCGTACCTCATTGATGCGATTAAGGGCAGTCCCAATTTCATTGTTTTGTAAATAGGCTTCAGCGGCTATAAGGTAGGTTTCGGCTAAACGGGCTAAGTATAAATCGTGAGTATACTGAATAGATGGAGTTGATGTTTGTATGCGGTCAAATTTACTAAGTCCAGGAAAGTCAGTTTGATTTAAGCCATCCCACCAATGTGGTGCTAATGGAGAAATTATTGTGTTTGCTCGGTTTGTAGGATCTTCAGATCTCCATAAATCAACATTTGCTATTTGATCTGCTGTTCTTGGATAGTAATATTGTACTGGAGAATTTTCTCTATCTATCCTCCATCCTGAATATGGGGTTGTTTTAACATTTAAAAACGTACCTTCAAAACGTACATCGTTATCTTCGAATAAAGTGTATAAATATTCTGTAGGATGTAGTACATTTTTTTTATTTACACCATCGTCTGCACCTTGAACTAAGGGGCCCCACGGGTAATCCCAATTATGTGCACCTCCATTTATAGTTGATCCAGGTGAATATTGTATAGACCACAATACTTCCGGATTATTATCATTTCCGTAGGCGAATAAATCTGCGAAATTAAGGTTTAAAGCTTGTCCAGAAATAGCTTCGTCTGCCCATACTGCTGCATCTGAAAAATCTGTAGAGACTGCATAATCTTGGTATCCCCGGGTAAGGTAAACTTTGGCTAAAATATGCTGAGCAGCTCGTTTGGTTATTCTGCCAAAATCCGATTGCGATGTTGGTAAATCTGTTATGGCAGCTAGTAATTCATCAATTATGAATTGATAAACTTCCGATTCTGGGTTGCGTTCAAAATGAGTAATAGGTTCCGATATTAAGTCGGTTACAATTGTTGTATCTCCAAATTGTTGCACAAGAATAAAATATAGAAATGCTCTTATAGTTCTAACCTCTGCAACTCTGGAAGATAAATTTGGAAATATTTCGGTTTTATCGGCATAATGCATTCCTAAATTACAAATTTGAATGCTTTGGTATGTTGTGCTAAATAACTCTTCTACTTGTCCGTTACTAGGTGTTAGGGTTTGATAGGCGGCTAACCCGATAGGAACTTCTTGATGGGCTGCAAAAAACAAATCTGTACCAGCACAAAAAACATATGGTGTAGGTTGGTAAACTTCTCGAACAGAAGAGTAAACTGAATTAACTAATCCTTCATAGCCGTCTTCTGTATTATAGAAATTCTCTGCCGTTATATTTCCTAAGTTCTCTTCTTCTAAATAGTCAGAACAACTACTTAAGGTGGTTAAACAAACAAATGCTATAATTATATATCTATTAAATGTTTTCATAATTTTAAAATTTAATGTTAAACCCTAATTGGTAAATAGAGTAGCCAGTATTGGTTGCATCTACACCAGACATGTCTGCACTTGCCCATTCTGGATCGAATCCTTCATAATCTGTAAACGTAAATGGGTTAAGTGCATTTACATAAACACGCATTTGTGTTATTCCTGCATTAGCCAACCATGTAGGATTAAAATTGTAGCCTAATGTTAAGTTTTGAATACGCACGAAAGAAGCATCTTTGTTAAAGCCAGGATATCCATAATCTCCAGCGTCTTCTCCCCAATATTGCCCTTGATAGCTTGCTTGTGGGTACGAGTTTGAGGCTCTGGCTTCGGTTACTGGATTTTGACGAACATAATAAGGAACATCTAAAATTACGCGACTATTGAAATCTGTAAACTCTCGATGGAATGGGCTGAATACCATCATTCCCTGCTTGGTAAATACAGTAGCAGAAAAATCCCAATTCTTATAAGAAAAGGTAGTCTGGAAAGTTCCTATCCAATCTGGAGCTGGCGATCCTAAAACACGCATGTCATTATCTATATCTATGCTACCATCACCGTTTAGATCTTTAACCTTAGCTGTGCCCTCCATAGCTTGACGATCTTCAGGAGCTAATTCATCGTATTGCCATACGCCATCAAATTCCATAGCATAAATAACATCTACTGGTTGACCAATAAACCATCTGTTAGGAACATCATCTATTTTTTCGCCGTAAAGTTCTTCAATCTTGTTAGTGTTTTTAGAAAAAATAAAGTTGGTTTCCCATCTGAAATCTCCTGTATCTACATTTACTGTTTTAAGTTGAAATTCTATACCTTTATTACTTACAGATCCTACATTATCTATCATTGTTACCCAACCTGACGGCATGGCTAATTTACGTTCCATCAACAAATTCTTAGATAAACGATCGTATAAGTTAAGTTCTCCAGTTATGCGATTGCTAAATAAACCCCAATCAAAACCAAGGTTCCATTCTCTTGTTTTTTCCCAGGTTAAATTAGAATTAGAAAGTTCGCCAGGAATGAAGCCGTCGGCTGTATCTCCATCCCAATCGTAATAAGTTTTTCTGTCTAGCGCAGATTGCGTAGTATAAGCATCTATGTTGTTATTTCCTGTGTAACCAAAACTTAAACGCATTCTCAGGCTATTTATGGATTCTACATCACTTAAAAAAGATTCTTCTTTTAGCTTCCATGCTAGAGCAGCAGAAGGAAAAGACGCCCATTGGTTGCCGGGTGCTAATTTAGAAGAACCGTCGTAACGCAGTGTTGCTGTTAGTAAATAACGGTTCTTAAAGGAATAATTAACACGATTTGTGAACGATAACAAAGTACTTTTTGTATAACTAGTTGAGGCATCTCGTTGTGGAGCACTCTGTACATTATAAAATAATGATTTAAAAGGAACATCGCGCCCGTATGCGTATGCGGTTTCTAAACGATCGTATTGAGAAGATTGAATAAAATCGTAACTAAAATCATGCTCACCAAAGGCTTTGTTTAAATTCACCTGATTGTCCCAAATATAGGATAGTCTATTGTTATTCCACATTCTTGCTACAGAAATAGAACGTGTTGCCCAGCGATCTTTGTATTCACCTTGACGCTCTAAACGTGCATTTGGTGAAAATGAAGTTCTGAAACTTATCCAGTCTGCGGGTGTGAATTTTAAGTAAAAATTAGATATAATATTGTACTGATCTACATTCCAATTAGAATTTCCGTCTAAAAAGGTGTATGGACTAACATTACCAGAAATTCCTATCATGGGTTGTTGCATAATATTTCCTTCGGCATCTGTAGCAGGAGCATAAGTTGGCATTCTAAATAATTGTTGCGTGTAACCCTGGCGAGATACAAGCTCTTGATTAGAAAAAGCTAAATTGATATTAGATCCAATTTCGAATACATTATTCAGTCTTGTGTCTACACTAGCTTTGAAATTATATTTTTTAAATGATTGATCTACCGCGTTACCATTATCTCCTTGATAACCAAAGCCTACAACATAACCAACATTTTCATTGCCACCGCTTGCTGAAACAAAATGGTTTTGTTGCACACTATTCTTTAAAAACTCATCTATCCAATCTGTTCCTCTCCTATTAGATAAGGCTTCCTCCCAATAATTAACACCGTTATCATCTATGACTTCTGGAAATCCGTAAGTTAACGAATTAACTATTGGGTTTCCAAGCACTAAATCTCTTGCAACTTGCCTGTTTCTATTCCATGTTACGCTTTCGTCATAGCTATTTAAAAAATCTGGCATATTTGCCACTGTTCTAAGGCCCACAAAACCTGAATAACTTACAGATGGCTTTCTACTTTTAAAACCTTCTCCAGATTTGGTTGTAACAATTACGACACCATTAGAACCTCTAGACCCATATATAGCAGTAGATGAAGCATCCTTTAAAATATCTATTCGTTCTATATCGTTTGAATTCAAAAAATTGATATCATCGGTCATTACTCCATCGACAACATATAATGGCGAACCTCCTGTTAAAGAATTTGAACCTCTAATTTCGATGTCGAAACCACTACCTACAGAACCTGTACGCTGAGAAATATTAACACCTGCAGCTTGTGCTTGTATGGCTTGCATGGGACTTGTACTTCCTACTTCATTTAATTGCTTGCTGCCTATAGATACGACAGAGCCTGTTAAATCTTCTTTTTTTACTGTACCATAACCAACTACTACAACTTCATCTAAACTAGCAACATCTTCGTGCATAGTAATGTTAATTATGGATTGATTGTTTATTGAGATTATTTGAGAAATAAACCCTAAATAAGAAACTTCTAATAGTGCATCTGGCTCGCTAACTGTTAAAGAAAAGTTTCCGTTTAAATCTGTCTGCGTTCCATTGCTGGTGTTTTTTTCAATAATATTAGCGCCAGGCAAGGGTTGTCCGTTACCATCTACAACCGTACCGGTTATATCAAAACCTTGAGGCTTTTGAAAAACCGGGTTTTGTGTCTGGTTAACACTAACTTTGTTTAGGGTTAATATTATTTGCCGGTCATTTACCTTGTAATTAATGTTGGTTTCGGCAAATAATGTGTTTAAAATCTGCTCTATGTTTTGATTGTCTGCTACTACCGTTACTGCGCGGTTTAAATCTATGGTGTTGCTATCAAACAAAAATCTAAATTCAGAATTTGTTTCAATGTGGTTAAACACCTGCTCTACAGTCGCATTTTCGAAATGCATCGACAATTTGGTGTTTTGAGAATAGCTGTTTGCATGAATTTTGAAAAATGTAGCAATTAATAAAATGGTGGTTAATTTCATTTTTAAACTAATTATGGGAAAAATTGAGCCTAGCCAATTTCTCTTAATTATATTTTTCATAATTTTGATTGATTTTGAATGAGTTAATTATCTTTCGTTTTAAATCACATTTACAATCGGGAAATACTGGTACTATTTTCCGATTTTTTTGTTGTGATATTGTCAAATGTGTTAGTTTTAAAAAGTTTATGTCATATTATTTCGGGTTTATTCTATTAGTATAATTTTGTCTTTTATTGTGTATTTAAACGACTGCATTTCGCTTAAAATTTCCATTATATCAGAGATTGATTCGATATTCACATTAAATGAAGCATTAAAATTTAAAGCATTTAAATTTTCATTATTATTGATGATTTTTACATCGTAACTGCGTTCTAGGCAGTCTAACATCTTTGTAAAGGGTGTTTTTTTAAAAATCAAATCTCCTGAAATCCAACTAGTGTATAAAGCGGTATTTACCTTAGTTATTCCTATCGCACTTTCAGTTTTTTTGCTTTCTGCCATGTATCCTGGTTCGAGTACTGTTTTTTGATCAGGGGTTTCGTTTTTAAATAATTGCACAGCACCTTCGACCAATACGGTTTCAATATTTGAAGCTTTCGGATAGGCTGAAACATTAAAAGAAGTGCCTAAAACTTTAACATTCACAGCATCGGCATGCACAATAAAAGGGTGTGCTGTATCTTTAGTCACATTAAAATAACCTTCGCCAGATAAATACACCTCTCTTGGTTGTCCGGCTATAAAATTAACGGGATAGCGTAATGAAGACCCCGCATTAAGATGTACTAAAGTTTCATCGGAAAGTGCGATGCTAAATCGTTTTCCATTAGGGATTTTAAGCTCGTTATAGACAAGTTTTTTTAATTCAGATTTTTTATAGTTTAATTGATTACCATTTTGAGAGCCAATGATGTTGCCATTAGTTAATGCAATTTCTTGTGAGTCTGTAGCAGAAATTCTCTGAACTTCTCCATTTTCAAGAATAAGTTCAATCGACTTTTCATTATTTACAACATGTTCTGCCGGTTGTTGTGTTGGGTTTTTGGAAAATAAAAACACTCCAAATAAAACAATAATAATGGCAGCATACTTTAAAGCAATAAAATATGGTTTTCTTCTTTTATGTTTTTGTTCTTTTAATTTCGATTTAAAGGAGTGCCATTGGTTTTGTTGACTTGTGTTTTCAATAAACTCTAGTGCTTCACCAACTAAATTTTGTTTCAACAAATCTTCAATTAGCGTCTTATCTTCTGTACTTAAGTGCTTTATTGCGTACAAATCCACGTTTTCGCCTTGTTGTAATTGTTTTAGTATACTAATGATGTGTTGATTCATTTTCTTTTGCTTGTGCTTTCTATTATATTCCGAAAACTCAAATTTAGGGTGACAATAAAATGAAAAAAAATGAAAATATTTATCATATAAATTATTTTTGATCGATATTTTTGCTATATATGCAATATAAAAAGCGAATATTTTACATATAATTAGAAAGCATACATGTCTAAAATGAAACAATTAAAGCAGTTTGAAGATTTATATAACGAATATTTCGTTTATTTATCTTTAGTTTCGTTTAGCGTTACAAAAGACATGGATGCCTCTAAAGATATTGTTCAAGATTATTTTGTATCGCTATGGAACAAGAATAAGGATATTATATTTTCTTCTGGATTTAAACCATATAGCTGTAAGGCTGTTAAAAATTTAAGCCTAAAACATCTTGAAAAAAGCTCAAATAAATTCACAACTGAAAGTGTAGAAGCATTAAATCCTGTTAATATTTTAGAAGAAGAAATTCAGGAACCTTCTCAAAAAGCTGTTGCTGTTTTAAAACTACTAGAGCAAGTGCCATTGTCTAGAAAAACAATCTTTACCTCGCATGTTATTAATGGATTGAGTTATTCTGAGATTGCCGAAAACCAAAATATTTCTGTAAACACAGTTAAAACCCAAATGAAACGGGTTTATGCTTTTATACGGGAAGAACTTAAAAACGCCAATGTATTTATTGTATTGTTCATAGTTTTAAAAGACAACTTTTAACAACCGAAAATCTGTATTTTACACAAAATTACATTCATGGAAAGAATAATAGCCACCTATATAATTGAAACACCTTACGATATAGAACAGGCTGCCGCTGTGTTGGCAGGCGAACAGTCTAGCGGTACTTTTGTTTCGGTTCCTGGCGAAACCAACGAATTAAAAACGCGCTTTGCAGCAAGAGTAGAACATATAGAGCCTTTAGAAACGTATAACTCCCCTAGCCTTCCGGGAGAAATCTTAAACGGTCAAACTTACAAACAGGCTAAAATAACGGTCTCTTGGTCTATTGAAAATTTTCAATACAACATACCAGGGTTAGTGTCTACTTTGCAAGGTAATTTGTACGAATTAAGACAATTTACAGGTTTAAAATTAGACGATTTTATTTTACCAGATAGCTTTAAAGCCCATTTTAAGGGGCCGCGTTTTGGCATGTCTGGCACCAAAGCATTAGCAAATGTAGGACAAGAACGCCCTATGATAGGCACTATTATTAAGCCAAGTGTAGGATTAACACCAGAGTATACAGCCAATCTTGTTAAAACCCTTGCAGAATCTGGAATCGATTTTATTAAAGACGACGAGCTTTTAATGTCGTCTGGTAATTCTCCTTTCAAAACACGAGTAACTCAAATTATGCGTGTTATCAATAATTTTGCTGATAAAACAGGAAAAAAAATCATGTACGCTTTTAATATTACAGGCGATATCGAAACCATGAAAACCAATTACGAAACCATAGTTAATGCTGGAGGTACCTGCGCGATGGTAAGTATTAATAGTGTAGGATGGGCTGGTGTAAAACACATTTGTGATTTTGGAGCATTGTCTATACATGGTCACAGAAATGGTTGGGGCATGCTTAATCGTCATCCTTTATTGGGCATAAATTTTCCTGCGTATAACAAAATATGGCGATTGGCTGGTGTAGACCAAATGCATGTAAATGGTATAAAAAATAAATTTTGGGAGTCGGATGATGCTGTGGTTAGATCTATTAAATCTTGTCACACGCCATTTTTGAATAACGAGGCAGTATTACCAGTTGTGTCTTCTGGTCAATGGGGCGGACAAGCTTTTGAGACCTACCAACGGACAAAAACCACCAATTTGTTATACATGGCTGGTGGCGGTATAATGGCACATCCTTCGGGGCCATCTGGTGGTGTTCGCGCCATTACCCAAGCCTGGCAAGGTGCTGTAGCAGGGCAAACTTTAGAGGAAACCGCAAAAAGTAACAAAGAATTTAATGAATCGGTTTTAAAATTCGGAAATAAATCATAATGGCATTAAAGCACAATTTATTATTAGCGTTTTATGGCGACGATTTTACAGGATCTACAGATGCCTTGGAATTTTTAACCTTGGCAGGAGCAAAAACAATGTTGTTTTTAAAAGATCCAACTCCAGAGTTATTACAGCAATTTGAAAACTTAGATGCCATTGGTGTGGCTGGAATGACTAGAGCGACCACGCCTAGCGAAATGAAAGAAATTCTTTCGGAAAGTTTTCAGGTTTTAAAGGCATTGCAACCTAAACATGTTCACTACAAAGTATGTTCAACTTTCGATTCATCAAAAGAGATTGGTAATATTGGCACTGCTATAGAAACAGGATTATCGATTTTTAACAATGCATTTACGCCAATTTTAGTTGCAGCTCCTAATTTAGGGCGCTATTCGGCTTTTGGTAATTTATTTGCTAAAATGGGTATTGGCAGTACAGGCGAGATATTTCGGTTAGATAGACATCCGTCTATGCAAAATCATCCAATAACTCCTGCATACGAAAGTGATTTAATGAAGCATTTATCCCTTCAGACGGAAACAGAAATGGGATTGATAGATGTAACAGATTTAGAACAACCTCTTTCCTTTATCGAAAAGAAGATAGCCCACTTAATTGCTTCAGGGAAACAGATCATTTTTTTTGATGCGATGTACGAATATCAAATGAAAATTATCGGGCAAGTTTTAGAGGGGTTAACACCTAAAAATCTCCCGTTATTTTCCGTGGGTTCTTCAGGTATAGAAAAATCGTTAGGCGATTTTTGGAAAACGCAACACCTTATACAAAATGCAAATCTGAATGAAGCACAGCTAGAACCATGTGCGCCTTTATTGGTGCTTTCAGGAAGTGTTTCTCCTATAACTGCCGCCCAAATAAATTGGGCTGTAGAAAATGGCTTTAAAGAAATAGCTATATCTCCGGAACTTTTGAATGATTCACCAGAAGCGCAAGATGTAATACAAAATTGCCAAGCGCAACTTGTGAGCTATTTAAAACAAGGAACTAGCGTTATTATGCATACGGCTAAAGGGCCTAACGACCCAAGAGTTAAGCAATCTAAAGCTTATTTTAGATCGCAAGGTTTAGACGAAATGGCTATTCGTTCGCAAACAGCTGTCGTTTTTGGTGGTATTTTAGGGCAAATCGCAAAAGCCGCCTTACTCGAAATACCCATTAAACGTTTGGTTATTGCTGGCGGAGACACGTCTAGCTATGTCGCCAGAGCATTAGATATTGTTGCTGTGCAAATGATAGCTTCAGTCTATACTGGTGCACCAATATGTAAAGCGTATGCGCCTAACTCACCTGTGCATCATATTGAAGTCAATTTAAAAGGTGGACAAGTTGGAGACCAATTTTATTTTAAGGCGATAGAACAAGGACAAAAAATTTCATAAAAACAAAAATATCAAACCATGTCAAAAACACTTACTTTTATACATACATCGGCTACTTTGGTTCCTGTGTTTCAAGAGTTAACTAACAAGTATTTAAAAGATAAAGATTTAAAAATATTTAATATAGTAGATGATAGTTTAATAAAAAACACCATAGAACGTGGCGCGGTTACTCCCGATACTTCTAGGCGTGTTGTAAATTACGTTGGTTCGGCAGAAGCTGCAGGTTCAGATTTTATTATGGTTACCTGTTCTTCTATTGGTGCGGCAGTCGAATCTTCTATACCGCTAACCAGTGTTCCAGTGCTTCGTGTAGACCAACCTATGGCCGATTTAGCCGTTCAAACTGGAAATAAAATTGGGGTTATAGCAACCCTGCCAACCACTTTAGAGCCAACGAGCGACCTTGTAAAACGAAGAGCGCTTATTGCAAATAAACAAGTAGAGATAACTTCTGTTTTATGCGAAGGCGCTTTCGATGCTTTAATGAGCGGCAATGCAGAAACCCACGATACGATGGTGGCAAAAGCCCTTGTAGAATTAGCAAATACAGTTGATGTTATTGTTTTAGCTCAAGCCTCTATGGCGCGTGTTGTTAGTCAATTAAAAGAAGAAGATAAAAAAGTGCCTATCCTTGCAAGTCCGGAAATTGCTATGGAATATTTAGCTTCTATCTTATAATGCCATGCAGCAATTAAAAGCTTTCGGTTTTAAAATTGGTTTAGCGCTTATTGCTTTATTACTTGTTTTATGGGGTTTGGGTTTTTCTTATTTACTAGCTCCGTTAGCACTTTGCTCGGCCTTGTTTTTGGCTTTTGGTATAGCTGCAATTCCGCAACTTAAAAATTATCAATACACAGCTTGGATTCTGGTAGCTATAGTTAGTGGCTTGCTCTACCCTAATGCATTTTTAAAATGGGGTACTATAGATTTGCGCAATAAATGGCTCATTCTAGTGGTTGTACAAATTGTTATGTTTGGTATGGGTACACAAATGAGTATTAAGGATTTTTTAGGGATTAAAACCATGGGTAAAGGTGTGTTGGTAGGAATTCTATGTCAGTTTTCTATCATGCCCATTGCAGGATACCTTCTAACACGGGTTTTTAATTTTGAACCTGAAATCGCAGCAGGTGTAATATTAATAGGTTCTTGTTCTAGCGGATTAGCCTCGAACGTTATGGTGTATTTAGCGAAAGCAAATTTAACATTGTCCATAACACTTACTGCTGTTGCCACATTATGCGCACCATTAATGACGCCTTTAATGATGAAACTGTTAGCTGGCACTTATATAGAAATCGATTTTGTAACCATGTGTATTCAGATTATTAAAATTGTAATCGTTCCTATTGGTGCTGCGCTACTGTTTGATGCTTATAGCCAAGGATCAACAACATTTAAATCGCTTGTGAATAAGATATTTATTGTAGCGTTACTATGGCTAACTGTAATGATTTTAGGTGTCTGGCAGTATTTAGCTCAATCTTCTTCGGAAAACGTTATGGTTGTTTTTGAATTGTTAAACTTTATGTTTGGAGCCATAGTTGTGGGAGTTGTTTATTCTTATGTAATAAAGTGGAAGCCTTCAATTTCCAAACTCATGCCATTGTTATCTATGGCGGGTATTGTTTATTTTACAACCGTTACTACTGCAGCTAGTCGAGATAATATATTGTCTATCGGTATTGTGATGTTGCTTGTTTCTATGCTTCACAATGCTTTAGGTTACACTATGGGATATTGGTTAAGTCGGCTACTTGGCTTAGATAAAAATTCATGTAGAACGGTAGCACTGGAAGTTGGTTTGCAAAACGGCGGAATGGCATCTGGTTTAGCAGGCGCCATGGGAAAATTAGCGACAGTTGGTTTAGCTTCAGCTATTTTTAGTCCCTGGATGAATATTTCAGGATCTATTCTTGCGAACTATTGGAAAAAGCATAATGTTGTTTCTAACACGCGTGATTAAGCCTCGTAATTATCGTCCCAATCTTTCACTTTAGGTTCTCCTAATTTGCCTACAGATTTAGCAACCATCATAGACACTGCCGCATCTCCTGTTACATTTACAGTGGTTCTACACATATCTAACGGGCGATCGACAGCAAAAATTAATGCTAAACCAGCTTCTGGAATTCCTGCTTGAGCCAAAACGATAACCAGCATTACCATACCAGCACCAGGTACAGCGGCGCTCCCAATAGATGCCAATGTAGCGGTTGCAATAATGCCTAATTGGGCACTTAAACTTAAATCCATACCAAAAGCTTGTGCTATAAATACTGCTGCAACAGCTTGATATAAACTGGTGCCATCCATATTGATGGTTGCTCCAATAGGCAATACAAAACTCGTTACTTCTTCCTCTACTCCTAAATGCTCTTCTACACGTTCCATAGTAACAGGTAGAGTCGCGGCACTACTACTGGTTGAAAAAGCTAATAGTTGTGCTGGAGAAATACCATTTAAAAAGAATTTTGGAGATTTTTTAGTAAAAACTGAAACTAATAAAACGTATACAGCCATCATAAGTGCTAAACCTAAAAGCACACACAAGGCATACCACGCCAACGCTTTAAATAAATCGGCGCTTGGAGCTTCAACAATTAATGCTGCTAATAAAGCAAAAACACCGTAAGGTGCGGCTAGCATTATAATATCGATAAGTTTTAAAATGACTTCGTTAAAACCGTCAAAAAAAGCTTTAACTGGTTTTGCTTGTTCTTCAGGGATCAAAATAAGTCCTATTCCAAAAAATATAGCAAAGAAAATGACTTGTAGCATATTACCATTATCACTTGCAGCTTTAAAAATATTACTTGGCACCAAATCTTCTAAAGCTTGCAGCGGTCCAGCTTGCTTTTGTTTTTCGGCAGCTGCTATTTTAGAATCGGCATCACCTCTATAACTTTCCACCAGCTCTTGTCTTGTATCTGCTGATATGGATTTCCCTGGCTTAATAATATTCACGACAGCCAAACCAATAGTAACCGCGATTATTGTAGTTATAATATAAGTACCTATAGTTCTACCGCCCATTTTAGAAAGTTTGGAAATATCTTTTAAATCTGAAACTCCTTTTATTAGTGATCCTAAAATTAGAGGTACAGCAATTAACTTTAAGGCGTTAATAAAAATATTGCCAAAAGGCTTAATCCAATTGCTAACAAATTTAGATCCCCAATCGAATTGCACCATGATGAGCGCAAACACTACACCTAAACCCATTCCTAATAAAATTTGCCAATGTAGTGCTAGTTTCTTCATAAATAATGCTTTGTTTTTGCTTAAATTAATATTTTATCTTATTGAATATCATGTGTGTCGTGAACTTAAATAATATAACAACGACAACTATTGGTGTTGATTCTATTGATAGGTTTTATCTAATAAAAAATAATCGGCTAGCACCAGTGCAGCCATAGCCTCTACTATAGGCACAGCTCTTGGCACAACACACGGATCGTGTCTTCCTTTACCTTGCATTTCTACAATATTCCCAGATTTATCTATGGTATCTTGTGTTTGCATAATGGTTGCCACAGGTTTAAAAGCTACTTTAAAATAAATATCCATGCCGTTACTGATGCCGCCTTGAATTCCCCCAGAAAGGTTAGTTTTGGTGGTACCGTCTGTATTGTATAAATCGTTATGCTCGCTTCCTTTCATTTTAGCACCCTCAAAACCGCTGCCATATTCAAAACCTTTTACGGCATTAATTGAAAGCATGGCTTTACCTAGTTCGGCATGAAGTTTATCGAATACAGGTTCTCCTAACCCAATCGGTACATTTTTAATGACACAAGTTACAGTGCCACCAATAGTATCTCCTGCTTTACGAATATCTTTAATTTTAGAAATCATGCGTTCTGCAGCAGAAGAATCTGGACACCTAACAACATTATCTTCTATGCTGTTTAAATCGACCTCTTGATACGGTTTATCCATAAAAATATCACCAACAGACGAAGTGTATGCATGTATTTTAATGTCTTTTAAGTACTGTTTGGCTATAGCTCCCGCCACTACTCTACAAGCAGTTTCTCTGGCAGAACTTCGTCCGCCACCTCTATAATCGCGGATACCGTATTTTTTTTCGTAAACATAATCGGCATGCGAAGGACGGAAAGAATCTTTAATATGAGAATAATCGTGTGATTTCTGATTGGAGTTTTCGATAATAAATCCAATAGAAGTTCCTGTAGTTTTTCCTTCAAAAATTCCTGATAAAAACTTTACTTCATCGGGTTCCTTACGTTGGGTTACAATAGCAGATTGCCCAGGTTTTCTGCGATTCATTTCATGTTGTATCGCATCAAAATCTATACTAATACCTGCAGGACAACCATCTATAACACCGCCTAACGCAGGCCCGTGTGATTCTCCAAAAGTGGAAAGTTTAAAAATTTTTCCGAAGGAATTTCCCGCCATAACAAATTATATTTTTTGCTAATTTAAATGTATTATTACAAAAAATAAAATAGAAATTACCCTAACAGCAATATTAAATATATAAACACATAACATAAATTTTACAATATGCTATATTTTAATTAATTAGCATTTTAAGTTTAGGTAACATCTGTTTCTGTTATTTGCAATATTACAAACAGATTAAACCGTCTTTTTTTGAAAATTAAACGAAAACTAGATATTGCTGTAATTTCAGACGTCCATTTAGGGACTTTTGGTTGTCATGCCAAAGAATTGTATTCGTATTTAAACAGTATCAGTCCTAAAAAACTTATTCTAAACGGCGATATTATAGATATTTGGCAGTTTAATAAACGGTACTTTCCTAAATCGCACATGCAGGTCATAAAAAAAATAATGGATATGGCGGCAGATGGTGTAGAAGTGATTTACATAACAGGAAATCACGACGAAATGCTTAGGCGGTTTTGCGATTCTAGCATAGGAAATTTTTCTATTGTTAATAAATATACAACCGAGTTAGATGGTAAAAATGCTTGGTTCTTTCATGGCGATATTTTTGATGTTTCCATTCAAAATGCGAAATGGTTGGCCAAACTTGGTGGTTATGGCTACGATGGATTAATTTTAATAAATCGTTTTGTTAACTGGTGTTTAACCCGCATGGGGCAAGAAAAATATTCAATTTCTAAACGTATTAAAAATGGTGTAAAAGGTGCTGTGAAATACATTAGCGATTTTGAAAACGTGGCATCGGATTTGGCGATTGAGCAGGGTTACGATTATGTGGTTTGCGGACACATACATCAACCTAAAATGCTTATTAAAGAAAATAAATTAGGTAAAACCATGTATTTAAATTCTGGCGATTGGGTTGAAAACTTTACAGCATTGGAGTATCAGTTTAAACGCTGGAAAATTTACAATTTTAATTACGACAAACTTTCTCCGTTTTTTGTTGACGAAGATTTGAAAGACATGGATATGCAAGATTTAATTGCAGCCATAACTATAGTCGATAAAAAATCGAAAAAGAAAAAACAGAAGTAACCAACGGTTTTGTTTATGAAAAGTTGCGAATTTGTCGACGAGGATTTTCCGTAGGAAAATCAGAAGTTGGTAAATTTGCAACTACATTCCGTTTTTGTTAAAAATAGCAATTTTTTATAAACGTTGTTGTACAACGGTTATTTATTAGTTCTTTAATAATCATTGTTGTTCAATTGAATTTAATTTTATTTCAGCATAAGAATAGTCAGCAGGTGTAGCAAATGGCTCAACACATAAGTATTTTAAATCTCCAGAGAAACTCACAGGTATTGAGTCATTTACGTTTTTTAAAAAATCAAATTCAGAGCCAAGGAAATCCTTATTACACACAATAAAATGATGCTTACAATTATAACAACCTTCTGCACCTCTTAAAATCCAAAAGTAGTTATTGTATTTTCCGTTGTGTTCATCATCAAAAATATTATCGACATTTTCAGCTCGTTTGTAAAATATTAGTCCGCTCTTTTGTTCTTCTATTGGTACTTCGGGAAAATAATCACTTGGAACAGTATCTATAGTTTCTGATTCACATCCGCAATTTGGTTTTTCATCATCAGAATTATTAAATCCAATTATAAAAATCATAATTCCGAGATAACAAATTGATAAAATTGTTAAACGAAGTATTTTAAATTTTTTATTTGGTTCTGTTTTCATCAAAATGTTGTACAACGTACTTTTATTCTAAGTGTAAATCTATTAAGTAATTAACGCAGCCTTTAAAATGCTTATAGGATGTAGGGCTTCCCGTTGAGTACCATCTTTTATTTGATGTCTGCAACTTGTTCCGTTGGCAGCTATTAACACCTCGTTAGGCGCTTTTCTAACGGCTGGAAACAGGGTTTGCTCCCCTACTTGCATACTCACGCTATAATGCTCCTTTTCGTAACCAAAACTACCAGCCATACCGCAACAACCACTAGGTATAATCGTAGCCTTGTAATGTTTGGGTAGGTTTAGAATGGTAAAGGTAGATAATTGATTACTTAAAGCTTTTTGATGGCAATGCGCATGTATTTTAATCTGTTTTGTTTCTGTGTGAAATTGTTCTGCAGTAATGTGTCCGTTTTTAATTTCCTGATGCAGAAAATCTTCAATTAAAAAAGTGTGTTTAGCAATATGTTTCGCAGCCGTTTTCTGGTCGGCTAGCATCAGATATTCATCTTTAAAGGTGAAAATAGCCGAAGGTTCTATACCAACCAAAGGTGTGTCTTCTGAAATTAAATCCTTAAAAATCGCTACGTTTTTATTGGCACATTCTTTTGCCTGATCTAAAAAACCTTTCGAGATAAATGAACGTCCAGATTCTTCATGATTAACAAACTTAACCTCATAATTCAACCCTTGTAATAAGGCAATAGCATCTAAACCAATTTGGGTATCTAAATAGTTTGAAAATTCATCAACAAACAAATAAATTGTTTTTTTATAATTGATTTTAATTTCTTTATTTTTAATATTTTGAATGCATTTATTTAGACTTTTAGTTGATATTAAAGGCATGCTGCGTTCCGGAGCAATAGCTGCCATTTTTTTTATGAATTTAGAAGTTGTGGTATTCGTAAAAAACCAATTGGTAAGTGTCGGAAAATTTGAAGACCAAGTATTTATTTTGTTGTTATAAGCAAATAATTTAGACCTTAAATCGAAGCCGTTTTCTTTCTGATATTGATATAAAAACTCAGCTTTCATAACCGAAATATCTACTGTACTCGGGCATTCATTTAAACATGCTTTACAGCTTAAACATAAATCTAAAACTTCCTTAAGTGCTTTATGATTAAACGGATTTTCGCCCGGTTGGTTATTGGTTAAAAACTCCCGCAAAGCATTAGCTCTAGCTCTAGTGGTATCTTTTTCGTTTCTGGTAGCTCTGTAGCTCGGGCACATGGTACCACCTAATTCGGCTGGTTTTCTACAATCTCCACTACCATTACATTTTTCGGCTTGCCTTAAAATACCTTGAGATTCCGAAAAGTCTAAAAGTGTAGTAATTTCAGGCTCTTTACGATCGGGTTGATATCGTAAATTTTCATCCATCGGAAAAGCATCAACAATTTTTCCAGCATTAAAAATGTTTTTCGGATCGAAAATCGATTTTATACGTTTAACAATAGCGTAATTAGCTTCGCCAATCATTAAAGGGATAAACTCTGCCCTTACAATGCCATCTCCGTGTTCACCCGACATTGAGCCACCATATTTCTTTACCAAATGAGCCACATCGGTAGTTATTTGTCGAAACATTTTAACGTCTTCAGATAACTTCAAATTTAAAACAGGCCGTAAATGCAGCTCTCCAGCACCTGCATGTGCATAATAAATAGCCTCTTGATTGTAGCCTTTCATGATGGCGGTAAACTCATTGATATAATTGGCAAAATCAGCTAATGTTACAGCTGTGTCTTCAATACAAGCAGCCGATTTTTTATCGCCAATAATGTTTCCTAACAAGCCTAATCCGGCCTTTCTCAATTCAATAGCCTTATCGATATCATCTCCAAAAAGTACCACATTTGCATAACTAAGACCTTCGTGCTCTAAAGCATTTACTAAGGCATTGGCTTGTAATTTTGCATCGGCTTCCGAATTACTTTTAAGCTCGCACATGAGTATAGCTTTGGGATCGCCAACAACAAATTGTCTGTTTTCTTGCTGTTTTAAATTGTTTTTGGTGCAATCTAAAATGGTTTTATCCATCATTTCGCACATGTATAAATGATGATCCATACAAGTGGTAACGGCACGTAACGCATCTTCTATAGAGCGAAAATGTGCTGCAACCATAACGCGTTCGGAAGGTGGTAAAGGATCTAATTGTAAAGTGATTTCTGTAGTAAATGCCAATGTGCCTTCGCTGCCACATAACACATTACACATGTTGAATGGTTTTGATGATTCTAAGAATACATCGGAATCTATTAACTTATCTAAAGCGTAACCCGTATTTCGCCGGTGAATTTCAGGTTTTGGAAAATGATCGTGTATCTGCTTTTTTACCGTATCCGCCTGTAATTCTGAATATACTGTATTGTAAATTTTACCTTCAAGCGTATTTAGCTTTGTTTTTTCATGAAACGCTTCTGGCGTTAACGCTCCAAACGTTACAGCACTACCATCGCTTAAAATCGTTTTTAGTTCTACAACTTTATCGCGTGTTACACCGTATTGAATAGAGGTTGTTCCAGATGAATTATTGCCCACCATACCGCCTACCATACATCTGTTTGAGGTGGATGTGTCGGGCGCAAAAAACAAGCCATAGGGTTTTAAATGTAGATTCAAAACATCTTTAACTACACCTGGTTGCAACGTAACGGTTCTGTTCTCTTTATCGATAGAAATGATTTGAGTAAAGTGTTTAGAAACATCTACCACGATACCATCTCCCACACATTGTCCTGCTAACGAGGTGCCGGCAGTTCTAGGAATTAAAGTGATTTGATGGGTTGTTGCAAACTTAATTAATTGTTTTAAATCGTTCTCATTCTTAGGGTATGCAACAGCTAAAGGTAATTTTCTATATACCGAAGCATCGGTCGCATAAATGGATTTTATTAAATCATCAAAAAACAATTCACCTTCTAAGTTTTGCTTCAATGCATCTAGTTGCAAGTCCTCAACGTCTATCATAACCGATAATAATTCCTTAAAATATTAGTGTGTTAAAAATAGGAGATTGTGATACAACTAACAAAAAAATGGATAAGGTACAGGTAAAATAATTTTGAACAATTATTTTTGCTCGCAAAACCCATAACAGAATTATGAAAAAACTAACATTACTTTTTCTTTTATTATTTGGATTTACAATGCAAGCCCAAGAAGTAGCTAAAAATGCCTTAGGGTTACGCTTAGGTGGCGCCGATGGTATTGGATTTGAAATATCTTACCAACGTGCTTTGGGCAGTAACAACCGATTAGAAGCCGATTTAGGGTGGAGAGATAATGACCATTTTGAAGGCTTTCAATTAACGGGCTTATACCAATGGGTTTGGCAAATAGAGCAACGTTTTAATTGGTATGCCGGTGTTGGTGGCGGTTTTGGAGACCGAGAGCACGACCATCACCATAATGGTAATCACAACCATGATGATGATGAAGGCGTTTATGTGTTTGTTGCAGGTGTTGTTGGGATTGAGTACAGCTTTGATATCCCGTTAATGCTTTCACTAGATTTTAGACCAGGTATTGGCTCTAAACATTATGACGGCTATGATTTAGCCCTTGGAATCCGTTATCAATTTTAATCATTTACATTAAACCAAAGAAGCCTTACTTTTAGCTAAGGTTTCTTTGTATAAAGCTTCGTATTGCGGAACAACATTTAATATATCGAAGGTAAACGAGCGTTGTTTGGCATTGTGTTTAAATTGTTTTAATCGGTTCTCGTCGCTTAAAATATGAATTGCATTTTGACTCATATCTTCTACATCGCCTACATTACTTAAAAAACCAGTTATGCCATGTACGTTAACTTCAGGTATTCCACCAGTATTACTGGAAATTACGGGAACGCCAGATGCCATTGCTTCTAGTGCTGCTAAACCAAAACTCTCGGTTTCCGAAGGCAATAAAAACAAATCGCTAAAACATAAAATTTTATCAATTTCGTTGCTTCTTCCAAAAAACACGACTTTATCGAGTATGCCCAATTCTGCACATAAATTTTCTGCCTTTTCGCGTTCAGGGCCTTCCCCTACCATCATTAATTTAGCTGGAAGTTCTTTTTGAATATTATAAAATATTTTTATGATATCTAAAATGCGTTTAACAGGCCTGAAATTACTAATGTGTGTTATGATTTTTTGACTGTCTTTAGCCATCATACCACGTTGGCAGTCGGTAAAAGCAAATTTATATTTTGTATTATCTATAAAATTGGTAATAACATGAATGTCGTTTTTAATATTAAATAAGCGCAACGTGTCGTTCTTTAAACTTTCGGAAACCGCTGTAACTGCATCAGACTTATTAATACTAAACGTAACTGCCGGTTTATAAAACGGATGATTACCAACTAGTGTAATATCGGTGCCGTGCAAAGTAGTTACTATAGGAATATTTATACCTTCTTCCTGTAACATTTTCTTAGCCGTATAGGCTGCATAAGCATGCGGAATGGCATAATGCACATGTAATATTTCTATACGGTGCAATTTAACCATATCTACCAATTTACTAGATAACGCCAGCTCGTATGGTAAATAATGAAACAGTGGATATTCCGGAACATTAACCTCGTGATAATGTACATTATGACTGAGTAAATCTAACCTTACCGGTTGATTGTAAGTGATAAAATGTATATCGTGACCGCGTTTAGAAAGTTCTAAACCCAACTCTGTTGCAACAACTCCACTCCCCCCAAATGTAGGGTAACAAACAATTCCTATGCGCATTTTAATGTATAATTGCTTCGTAAATTAATTCTTGAATATCTGTTCTAATATTCTCCCTTAGCAAAGTATTCACTTCTGCCGAAGGGTAAGTTCTATTGGCTAAAAACACATATACCAATTCTTCTTCTGGGTCTGCCCAGGTGTAGGTGCCTGTAAACCCAGAATGTCCAAAACTCTCCATAGACAAGCAGCCGCAGGTTGGGCCGCTTTTTCCTAACTGTGGTTTATCAAACCCCAAACCTCTTCTGTTGTCTTTATCGCAATAATAGCAAGTATTAAACATATCTATGGTTTCTGGCTTCAAATAGCGTTTATCGCCATAAAATCCTTTTTGTAAATACATTTGCATAATTTTAGCGACATCGTTGGCATTACTGAAAATTCCAGCGTGTCCACCAACACCATTTTCCATAGCTGCACCCATATCGTGTACGTAACCTTGTACAACTTGATAACGGTAATAATTATCGTCTTCGGTAGGCACAATATGTTTCAAACTAAATCTTTTATAAGGATTATAGGTGGTATAATTGGCTCCTAAAGATTCGTAAAAGTGCTTTTGCACCAGAAAATCTAAGGTTCTGTCGTAATACCGCTCAATAAATTTCTTTAATATATAATATGGTAAGTCGCTATACCTATAGCTTAACTTACTTAATAGATCGGAATCTTTTATTACTTTTTGAATCGTGTCTGGATAATCGCGCTTTAAAAATAGATTATTTGCTACTTTAATGTTGAATAATGGGCTTTCGGCATTACTATAATAATTGGAACTAGGACGTTTTAAGGAATCTAAAGTTGCCACATAAAATGGCACCCAAGGCTTTAAACGCGCGTAATGCGACAACATTTGTTTAAGGGTAATATCTTTTTTATTGGAATTTTTATATTCTGGCAATAATTGCGAAAGTTTAGAATCGATAGTTATATCGCCAGTCTCTACAATTTCCATCAGCAAAGGCAAAGTCGCTAAAATTTTAGTTAGTGAAGCAACATCGTAAATGTCGTTAAACTTTACCGTTTCTGAATCTTTGTCGTAAGTGTGTTTTCCAAAATTCTGATTGTAAATCACCTGACCTTTTCTGGCGACTAGCAATTGCAAACCTGGTGTCATGTGTTCCTTTACAGCACGCTCTGCAATAGCATCAATTTTATGAAGCTTTTCAGAATCTATACCTACACGTTCTGGAATGGTATAGCCTAAACGCGAAATGGCATGTGTATCTATTCCGTAACCCGCTGGTAAACCATTGCCTACAGATACAGGCAATTTTCCTTTTGCGGAAAGCGCACCAAAAATAATTTGCGCTGATTTTTCTTGAGCGACATTACTGTTCTGGTAGCTAACCACAATGCCTTCAAGATCGTCTATAAACGGCACATCGAGCAATGCATAAGGTTTAACAAAAATATCTAAAATAACATGGTGCGACTTTGCAATAGTTTCTAGCCAAACCAGCTCTTGCGTTGTAAATTTATAATCTTTCCACGGGTTGGCATTCGATCGGTGCAAGCCAATAATTACTGTGTTGTAATTGTCTAATTTAGATTTAAGATCGTCTAAATTATCCGATTCTAATTCGTGGACTTTGGTATATTTTTTAAGCTCGCTTACAAAGGCAGAATTATCGTCGTCTCCCATTTTTACATAGGCAATTGTTTTTTTATCTAAATCGCGAATAGGCAGTGTTTTTTCGTGGTTTTTTACAACAGTAATGGCATTTTCAAATAATTCTTCATTTAAAATATTGTCTTCCAACCTATTAAGATCTTGTATAAGGTTTGCGGTATCTGTCGGCTTGTATTTATTAAGTCCGACCTTATATTTTGCTTTTAAAATTTTCTTTACTGAGTACGATAATCGCAATTCTGAAATTTCCTGAGCCTCATAAGCTTCTTTTATTTTAGCAATTGCCTTAGGAACATCTTCAGAAATTAATAAAATATCGTTTCCTGCCAAAAATGCGGCCAAATCTATATCTCCTGGTTCACTAAAATTAGCGACCCCTTTCATTTCTAGAGCATCGGTAAAAATAAGTCCCTTAAATCGTAAGCGTTCTTTTAAAATTCCTGTAATTATAGTGTTGGATAACGACGATGGCAAATTGGCTTGTGGCTCTAAACTTGGTACGTTTAAATGCGCCACCATAACACTAGACAAACCTTCATCTATAAGTTTTTTATACGGATACAACTCTACTGAATCTATTCGTTTTTCGCTAAACGCAATGGTTGGTAATAATTTGTGAGAATCGGTTTCGGTATCGCCATGCCCAGGAAAATGTTTTCCAGTTGCCAATAAACCAGCACCTTGAAACCCTTTCATAAACGCCATGGCATCTTGGGTGACTTTATCTCGGTTTTCACCAAAAGAACGGTTGCCAATAATAGGGTTATTCGGGTTTGTATTAATATCTACATCTGGACCAAAATTAAAATGAATTCCAACGCGTTTACAGTGTTCTGCAATATGTTTTCCTGTGCGCTCTATTAACGACGGATCTTGAATAGCCCCTAAAGTCATGTTCCAAGGAAACGCGTAAGTAGAATCTAAACGCATGCTTAAACCCCACTCTGCATCCATACCGATAAGCAACGGCACTTTAGCTAGTGCTTGGTACTTGTTGTTAAGTTTTACTAATTTTTCTGGTCCGCCTTTAGAGTAAATAATTCCGCCTATATGTTGGTCTTTAATTAAATCTTCGGTGAGTTTTACATCTCCCGTATTAGCAGTAGTCATGGCGCGAACCATAAATAACTGTCCAATTTTTTGATCTAAAGACAAGGTGTTATAAACACTATCTACCCATTTTTCTTGAAGGGTTATATCTCTAGTTTCTAAAGGGTCTGTAGATTGTTGACTAAAGGTTATTTGGGTAGCACATAAAAAGAGGGACAAATATAAAATATAGCGCATGAAAAATATCTATTTGAATGTAAAAGGATTAATCGCGATTAATTAGCAGCCAAAATACTATATTTAAAATGAAGTTAAAAAGACTTTAAGATAGTTTTAGAAATTCTGTTAGGGCTCATTTTTACTTACAAACACAAGAACAGAATTTCTAAAAAGTGTCTAGAATTTCATTTGAACGTATTAGCTTAAAAATCGACTATGCCAACTATCTTGTGCCGGGACTTCCCAATTCTCTTTGTATTCTGCTATATTGTTTACCAAATTATTAAACACAATGGTGTTTTTAGATACCGCTTTATCTTTAGCCATTTTTCTGAAATCGGATAAGGTTTTGTAAGCCACAAATTCCCCTTGTTTGTAAGACACGTTCATTTTATCCATTAAATCTACCTGATAGGCCTTCTCTAATTCTTGAATGAAATGCACCGAAGCATCGATAGAACAACCTGATGCCTTATTGAACTCTTGGTTTATGGCAAGCACTATAAAGCGTTTGTATTTAATCTCGTACCCTGCTTTTAAATCGGCACCATGCGCTGTCCAATTGGTAATAAATTCGTTTAATTTATGCGTTATATCTTCGAGTTCAGAATCACTAAACGAGCGGTTGGCCTGATAGATCCAAACTCTAGATGTTTCTGGTAATGTATTAAAATCTACTAACATTTAGTTTACTGTTAACTTAGTTATTATTTTAAAATTTCTGTATTCTTCTATTTTAGAATCAAAAAAATCCTTTTCAACAAAATGAATACTTAAGGTTGATTTTTTTAATTCTTTTTCGTTTTGAAGCCATTGAGCGCCTTCAAAATACTCTAACCACAAAAAGGTGTAATTTCTGCCGCTTGATTTATCTTTTAACGTTAAAACATTAAATTGATTGTCTGTATCTAGCTTTACAAATTTTAAATTATTGAGTCGACTTTCTAAATTGGAAGCATCTATAGGCGCTTCATCTAAATAATTTCCAACAACTAAGGTCATTACATCCGAACACTCGCTCATCATTTTTAAGGCAATTGTTTCTCCAAGTTTTTCTAAAGAATCGCTATCGTCGAACGATATGTTTAAAAGTTCTTGTGCCTGTGGCGAACTCGAATAACTTTCTAAAACACATAAGCCAAAATGCATTTCTAACTTTTCGCGTTGCAGGTTATTTAAGTCTAAATTTTTATTATTTATACAATCGCATGAAGCTTTAGCAATGTCTTGTAAAATAGCTTCTTTGTTTTGTTCTTGCGCACTTACTAGACTTACAGCAAGCAAACACAGTACGGTTAATAGTTTTTTCATTTATAAATTTTGGGCAGTAGCCAGTAATTCGGCTACATCTAATACTGTTACAGTAGCTTCTTTTTCTTTGGCTTTAACACCATCTGTCATCATGGTATTGCAATAAGGGCAACCAGTAGCTATAATGTTTGGATTTGTTTGTAACGCATCTTCAGTTCTCAAAACGTTAATATCTTTATCGCCTTTTTCTGGTTCTTTAAACATTTGGGCGCCGCCGGCACCACAGCATAAAGCAGTTTTGCGGTTACGCTTCATTTCTACTATTTCTACCCCTAAAGTTTGTAATAAAGCTCTTGGTGCTTCGTAAACATTATTGGCACGGCCCAAGTAACACGGGTCGTGAAACGTAATTCGTTTCCCTTTAAACGTATTTTCGTTTTCAATTTTTAACCGACCAGAATGAATGAGCTCTTCTATAAACTGCGTATGGTGCTGAACTTGATAGTGACCTCCTAATTGCGGGTATTCGTTCTTTAAAGTGTTATACGAGTGCGGACAAGCTGTAACGATACGTTTTATCTCATAAGCATTTAAAATTTCGATGTTGGTTACGGCTTGCATTTGAAACAGAAATTCGTTTCCAGCGCGTTTGGCTACATCGCCAGTACAACTTTCTTCGGTGCCTAACACCGCAAAATCGACGTTTGCTTTATTAAGTATTTTAACGAAAGCTCGGGTTATTTTTTTAGCTCTATCGTCGTAACTTCCTGCCGAACCTACCCAAAATAAAATTTCGGGTTGTCGGCCTTCGGCCATACACTCTGCCATCGTTGGCACGTTTAACGTTTCGCTCATGGTATATTATTTTTAAAGACTTTGTAGTCTTAATCTTTAATTATTTAAAATAGAATCTTGCTCTTGTGCCTGTTCTTCTTCAGTTCTAATTCTAGCAAAATCCTTTTTAGATACTCTAATAAATAAGGCATGCCTGTAGGTGCCTTCTATTTGTCTTACATTTTTATCGAACCTAGCTAGGTACGTTCTTCGGAAAGCCTCTTCGCCTACTATATCTTTTTGATAAGCTGTACAATAGTCGCAAAACACTTTTGTAATGCGGATGGCTTCAACCTGCCTGTTGTGATAATCTATTTCGGAATAGACTTTTATTTGTAATGAATCTTTTTGATACCCAACTTGAGCCATGGTGTTTTTAACAAAAAACAGAAAAAGTATCGTTGCTATGGCTGTTGAATATTTCATGCTTCATTTACTCGTCTTTCCAATTTAAACGATCCATTTGGTTGTAAGGCCAAGGCGCTCCGTTGTTTTCTATGTTACTCATCATGTTATTAAGTTCTGTTGGCGCAGCACTTTGCTCCATCACTAAATAACGACGCATATCTATAATTATGGATAATGGATTGATACTAACCGGACAAGCCTCTACACAGGCATTACAGGTGGTGCAGGCCCAAAGTTCTTCGGCTGTAATATAATCGCCTAATAACTGTTTGCCATCGTCTTTAAATTCACCCTTGTTCGCATCTATATTTTTGCCCACTTCTTCTAGACGATCGCGGGTATCCATCATAATTTTTCGTGGCGATAATTTTTTACCGGTTAAATTTGCTGGACATTCGCTGGTACAACGCCCACATTCGGTACAGGTGTAAGCATTTAACAATTGCACCCAATTTAAATCCTGAACATCGCTAGCGCCAAATTTGGCAGGTTCCTCATCATTTTCAGTTGCTTCTGGCATGGCATAAGGATCGGCATCTGGGTCCATCATCATTTGCACTTCCTTAGTCACCGATTCTAAATTATTTAATTTTCCTTTAGGCGCTATACTGCCATAATATGTGTTTGGGAAAGCTAAGAGAATATGTAAATGTTTAGAAAAATACAGATAGTTTAAAAACACCAGAATTCCTACAATATGAAGCCACCAAGCGGTACGTTCTATAGTGTGCAAAGTAGCCTCTGAAAGCCCTTGAAACCAAGGCGCTATAAATTGGCTAATTACATTTCCTGATTGCATGGTTTGAAAGTGTACATCTGTAGCATTCATGACTAAAAACAAAATCATTAACACCATTTCGAAATACAAGATGATGTTACCATCGCTTTTTGGCCAGCCTTTCATCTCGGATTTCCAAAAGCGTTGTAATTTAATGATGTTTCGACGTACCCAAAATACAATAACCGAAACTAAAACTAGAAACGCTAAGATTTCGAAAGTTCCAATTAAAATGCCATAAAACACACCCAATCCAGAAAAAATACGATGAGTGCCAAATAAACCATCAATAATAATTTCTAAAACTTCTATGTTAATGATAATAAAGCCTACATAAACTATAATATGAAGCAGGCCTGCAATGGGGCGTCTTACCATTTTACTTTGGCCCAAAGCAATCATGGCCATATTTTTCCAACGTTGCGATGTGTTATCGCTTACATCTACATCGTGCCCAAGTTTAATATTACGTATTAATGTTTTTACATTTTTAACGAAATATCCAACACCTAAAACAAGAATTACAGCAAATACTATGTTAGAAATTATACCCATACATGATTAATTTTGAGACGTTTCTACATCTACATTTAAACCGCTGTCTTCAACTTGGTTCTGGTCTGCATCGTAACCATTTGGCTTTTTTCCAAATACAGAAAAATGAAAATAACGTTTCGGATTCAATTTTAAATCCTGCAATAATTGTTCTAATTGCAAGGTTGCGCCTTCTAAATTATTATACAAATCGTCGTCCTTTAACAATTTCCCCATCGATCCATTACCTTGATCTAAATCGGTTAATACACCGTTGAACGATGCTAAAGTCTTTTCTATATTCGCTACCATTTCGGAAATATTGGCGGTAGATAACGAATCGGTTAAATTAGAAATATTGGTCGATGCATGGTTTAAATTGTTTAACGTACCGCTTATGTTTTCTTTATTTTCGGTTAAAATACCATTTAACGAATTGGATGTCGCTTTAAAAGATACAATAGTTTCGTTTAATCCCGCTACGGCATCTTTTAAGTTTTGTTTGGTTTTTTCGTCAAAAACATCATTTAAACTCACTAGTAAAGAATCGGCATTATCGGCCATAGCTTCTATTTTTTCTTGCAGCGGGGCTAATTTTTCGCCAACAATGTCTGTTAACCCCGATTTTTTAGATGCTTTTAAATAATCTTTATCTTTAGCAATCTCGGCGTTATCGAATGCGGGAACTATAGCAATCGCTTTACCACCAATTAAACTAGTATCGTACAACTCGGCTGTACTATTTTTAGAAAAAGTGTAATCGTGGTTAATAACCATTTCCACCAACAAACTTGCCGATTGGTCTTCTTGGATTGAAATAGATTTTACATTCCCGATTTTAAACCCATTAACAGTTACAGGTGTAGATGGCGTTAACCCCTCTACATTATCGTAAACCACGTAAAAAATTCTAGAGGAATCCAGTAAATTTTCGCCTTTTAAATAATTAAATCCGAATATAAAAAATATCACTCCGGCTATAACTAAAATAGCCGTTTTAACTTCTCTTGTTATTTTCAAAGTACTGTTTTTAGTTGATAAACAAAATTAGAAATAAAAATATTAGAATACACTTAATTTGATGTTGTTTTTAACACTTTATCTAAATGTATGCGTTCTCCATTTTTATAAGCGACTATAAAACTTGAAGGATATCCCTTTGATTTTGCTTCGGTATGGTACTTTTTTATTTCGGAGTAATTAGAAGTGTTCCCGTAGAAATATTTATAGATTGTACCAGTCTGTTCGCGTGTTACATCGTGTAGGCCTTTAAAATTATAAGCTTCGAGTTCTAGTTTTTTTGAGCTTGCTGCTATTTGCACTCTAAACTCTACGTCGTTATAAATCTCGGCATCATCTTTTTCTAAAGTTACCGTGCTTGTAACAGGTCTTCCTATGTTTTCGCCAATATTTAAGTCTAACGATTTTTTATATTCTAAAATGGCATCTTTAATGGCCTCCGAAATTTCGTTTTGTCCTTTAGACGAATTCAAATAGGCACCTTCACTTTTATTGGTAATAAATCCTGTCTCGATTAAAACACTTGGCATATAAGTATTGTGCATAACCCACAAACTGGCTTGTTTTACACCGCGACTTTTACGGTTTAGTTTGCCTGAAAAGTTGTTTTCTATCATTCCAGCCAATAAAATGCTGTAATCTATGTAATCTTCTTGCATCAATGTTAAGCCAATAAGCGATTCTGGAGCATTTGGATTAAAACCGTCGTAATGCTTTTCGTAATCATCTTCCAGTAAAATCACTTCGTTTTCTTGTTTGGCTACATCAAAATTGCGTTGTGTGTTGGCTACCCCTACTACATAAGTTTCGGTACCATAGGCTTGCGAGTTGTGTGCGTTACAGTGTACAGATACAAATAAATCGGCATCGGCTTCATTTGCAATTTTTGCACGCCCGCGTAAGGTTACAAACACATCGGTTTTACGGGTGTAAATAACTTTTATGTCGGGATTTTTTTCTAACAATTCCCCTATTTTCAGAACAATTTTTAGAGCTACATCCTTTTCTTTAAAACCATATTTTGTAGGTTTCCCCGGATCGTGCCCCCCGTGGCCAGCATCTAATACAACTACAAATTTATTGGCGTTTTGCGCCTTAGTTTCTGATAATGAGTTAGAAAAAAAAGACAGTAAAAAAGATAAGAAAAGTAATAGGGTTTTCGTTTTCATATAGACAATAACTCTTAATACAGTGGTTTATTATTAATTTTTTGTGAATATTAATCAATCACAAAAAATATATGTAATTTTGGCTTTTTTAAATACCAAGCCAGACGGTTACAAAAATACATTTAAAAGCATTGCGTACAAACTACTTTCAAATACTTTTAGCTTTAAGTTTTACAGTGTTTATCAACACCTCTAGCTTTTCCCAAGACATCCCGAAACCCAGCCAGAAAGTTGATCCTATTCCAGAAGACAGCACAAAAGTTGTAATAGATAGTTTACAAACCCGTGAAATATCGGAACAAATACAAGATACCACGCATTTAGATAGTGTTAAAATTAAACAAGAGTTTTTAACCGATATAGTAACCTATTCTGCCAAAGATTACACATCTTTTAACCGTGCCGAACAAAAATTATATTTATACAACGAAGCCGAAGTGACTTACGGAGATATGAATATTAAGTCTGGTATAATTGTAATAGATTATAGTAAAAACGAAGTTTATGCCGGGCGCATAAAAGATACTGCGGGCATATATACGCAGCATCCTATATTTACGCAAGCTGAAAGCGTGGTGGAACCCGATTCAATTCGTTTTAATTTTGATACCGAAAAAGCGTTAATTTTTAATTCTAAAACAGAGCAATCTGGTTTTAATGTTATTGCGCCTATAGTAAAAAAGGAAAACGACTCGGTTATTTTTATGTCTAAAGCGCAGTTTACAACCTCGGAAAATCTGGAAAATCCAGAATATTATTTTAAATCGAGTAAGATTAAATTTGTACCAGATAAAAAAATAGTTGTAGGCCCTACCAATATGGTTATTGCCAATGTACCCACTCCTGTTGCTGTACCTTTTGGTTTTTTTCCGTTAACAGATAAACAAACGTCAGGAATTATTATCCCTAGCTTTGGTGAAGATAATAACAGAGGTTATTTTTTACAAAATGGCGGATACTATTTTGCTGTTAGCGATTATGCCGATTTAACCGTTTTAGGAGATTATTACACCAACGGAAGTTATGGTTTTAGGGTAGAAAGCAACTATGCATTCCGTTATAAATTTAGAGGAAATGTAGGGTTTAGGTACGAGAATTTAATTAGTAGCGAAAAAGGGTTTCCAGACTATTCTAAAAGCACTGTATATAACATTAGGTGGTCGCATAGTCAGGATTCTAAATCTAATCCAACATCGCGATTTTCGGCATCCGTAAACCTTGGTAGTAGCCAGTATTACCAGACCTCTATCAACCAAATTAACACAGGAAACTTTTTAAATAACACCATGTCGTCTTCGGTATCGTATTCTAAAACATTCGAAGGCGAACCCCAGGTCAACTTAAGTGTTACGGCAACACATTCCCAAAATACGCAAACCAAGCAAATAAACATGACGCTTCCTACATTTCAGGGTAGCATGAGTAGGGTTTTTCCGTTTGCTCCTAAAGTAGGTTCTAAAAAAGGCATTATTCATAACATAAACTTTCAATATAGCGCGCGGGCAGAAAATCAAATTCAAACTACCGATTCGCTATTTTTTAAACCACAAATGTTCGACGATGCTAGAGCCGGCGTGCAACACAGTATACCAATTAGTACCAACTTCAAACTTTTTAAACATTTCAGTTTAAGTGCTGGTACCAACTATCAAGAAAATTGGACGTTTAAAACGATTAGAAAATATTACGACGAGGTGCTAGATGATGTTGTTGAAGAAACTGTTAATGGTTTTGATGCTTACCGAACGTATAATTTTAATGCCAGTCTAGGAACCACAATTTATGGAATGTTCGATTTCGAAAAAGAAGGCAAAGACAGCCGTATTAAAGCTATAAGACACGTTATGCGTCCGTCTATCAGCTATAATATAAATCCGTCGTTCGATCAATACTACGACAGTTATGTAATTGATGCCGACGGCAATACTTACGATGAATATTCACGATTTGAAGAGTCGATTTACGGTGCTCCTAATCAAAATTTTTCGAGTTCCTTGGGGTTATCTTTAGGTAACAACTTTGAAGCTAAAGTAAGGGATCGCGATAGCACCGCAACCGAACCTAAAAAAGTAATGCTGCTTAACAATTTAAACTTTTCTACCTCGTATAATTTTGCAGCCGATTCGTTAAGTTGGAGTCCTTTAAGAGTAAGCGGTGGTACCCAAATTTTAGATAATAAAATGAATATAAATTTTGGTGCAACCCTAGACCCTTATGCATTGGATAATAACAATAGAAGAATTAATGTATACAACATTAATAACAACGGGAGTTTATTTAGACTAACCAGTGCGAATATGACGATGAGCTACTCGCTATCCAGTAAAATGTTTGACGGCTCTAAAGAAGAAAAAGAAAATGAAAGGGGAATTCAGGAAAACTTAAGAGGTGGTGGTCGCGACGACGATTTATTTGGGGTGTCTCAGGATTTTTCAGATCAGAGTTTCTTTGATAATGAAAATGAAGATGATGAAGATAAGAAAGATACCGAGTTTTATAAATTTAAAATTCCGTGGACACTTAACCTAGCTTATGCAGTAAACTATTCGAATGCAGCAAGACAGAATGAAATTTCATCGCATTCCTTAATGTTTTCTGGAAATATAGAGTTATCACCGCGTTGGAGTGTTGGTGCTTCGTCTGGTTACGATTTTAAAAATATGGGCTTCACATATACCCAATTGCGTTTAGAACGTGACTTGTTAAGTTGGCGTATGAATTTTAGTTGGGTACCCTTCAGCGCTAGAAAATCTTGGTATTTCTTTATAGGTATTAAATCGAATATTTTAAAGGATATTAAATACGATAAACGTTTACAACCCGATCAACAATTATAACAATAACACAATATGAAAACCGTAATTACAACACCGCACGCTCCTGCCCCTATTGGTCCTTATAATCAAGCTATTTTAAATAATGGTATGTTATACACTTCAGGGCAAATTGCCATAAATCCAGAAACCAACCAATTGGTTTTAGATACTATTAAAGCCGAAACCACACAGGTTATGGAAAACCTAAAAGCAGTTTTAAAAGCCGCCGATATGGATTTTGGAGACGTTATAAAAACATCTATTTTTATAAGCGACATGCATAATTTTGCCGAAATAAATGAAGTATATGGCCAGTATTTTAATGAAGATACTGCTCCTGCAAGAGAAACTGTAGAAGTTGCCAATCTTCCTAAGTTTGTAAACGTAGAAATAAGCGTTATTGCTTGTAAATAAATATACTTATCGTTTAAAGAGTCCAAACTATTAACTAACACTGTTTGTTAATAACATTTGGGCTTTTTTATGTTTATACGTTTTCTTAATATTTCATAACTCGTACTTTTATAAAGTAACTTAAACTTTATGTTAAATGCGAATAGAACACGATATCAAACTAGGCTTTAAAGATGTAATGATAAGACCAAAACGCTCTACTTTAAAAAGTAGGTCGGAAGTAAGTTTAGAACGTGAATTTACTTTTTTGCACAGTACATCTACCTGGAAAGGCATCCCAATAATGGCTGCAAATATGGATACTGTTGGCACTTTTTCTTTAGCGTTAGAATTGGCTAAGCAAGGTTTATTTACAGCCATACATAAGCATTACAGTTTACAGGACTGGTTAGAATTTTTAAGTTCAGCACCTACTAATATTCAAAATTACATCGCTGTAAGTACAGGCACAAGTAAAACTGATGCCGAAAAATTAAAGCAAATTTTCAATGAACACCCGCAATTGCGCTTCATTTGTATAGATGTTGCCAATGGCTATTCCGAACATTTTGTGAAATTTGTAAAGCAAACCCGTAAGGCCTATCCCGAGAAAGTTATTATAGCAGGCAACGTTGTAACAGGCGAAATGGTTGAAGAATTGTTATTGTCTGGAGCCGATATTATAAAAGTTGGTATTGGCCCGGGATCGGTATGCACTACCCGTGTAAAAACAGGTGTAGGCTATCCGCAATTATCGGCAATTATAGAATGTGCCGATGCAGCTCATGGTTTGGGCGGACAAATTATTAGCGATGGCGGTTGTGTTGTTCCTGGCGATGTTGCGAAAGCTTTTGGTGCCGGAGCAGATTTTGTAATGTTAGGCGGCATGCTAGCTGGCCACGAAGAAAGTGGCGGGGAGCTAATTGAAAAGCAAGGCAAAAAATTCAAACAATTTTATGGGATGAGCAGCGAAACAGCTATGAAAAAACATGTTGGCGGCGTTGCTGAATATCGTGCCAGCGAAGGTAAAACCATAACTATGCCCTATAAAGGCAAAGTAATACACACATTACAAGATATTCTGGGAGGACTGCGTAGTACCTGTACTTATGTTGGAGCGCAACGCTTAAAGGAGTTAACAAAACGCACCACATTTATACGTGTTGCCGAGCAAGAAAATCAGGTGTATTCTAAATAGATTATTAATATTCTAAAACTTTGTCGGCTACCAATTGTCTAGCAGCTTCGCCATCTTCTAAAACATATTGAATTTGCTTGGTTTTGCCAGAAGGTTTACCATCGGCGTATATTGGAAATCGCTGAACAAAAGTGCCTTCTACCATAGCAAACTCATCATGACCCTGATACCCTGAATTAATATCTGTAAGCGTACTTAATTCTGGAATATTGATTGCGCTTATAGATTTCCCATTGTTAACAGAATATCCATAAACTTTTCCTTTAGAATCATTTTCGTCTTGGGTGTAAATAAATACTTCAGGATACGTATCGTTATTTAAATCGTCGATTTCGGCATTTACAACAGTTCCTGAAATGGTTTGCACTATCGGGGTATTGGTCTCAGACAGCCCAACTGGGGTTAACTTCAACTGGCCATTAGTTTCTGTTATAAAAAAGATATAATCGTTATAAAATAACGATTTAGCATAACCCGTTTTATCGATTTGATTACGGTCTAACGCACCATTTATTTTAGTGTAAGTATTTGCTAAACTTCCGCCTCCCGAACAATAAAAATTTAGTTTAGAAATATCGGTTTCTGGTTCGGTGCTTATTGCTAATTGGTTATTGGTAAACGACAACACAATATATGTTGCGTTATCTGTTAATTTTAATGTATTAGACGAGGTTACAGTTGCAATACCATCAAAAGTACAGGTTGCATTTTTTTTATCGGCTCTAGAGCGTACAGACACTTTAGCTCTAAAATCGTCTATCGGTTTTATAGTTACCGCAACCCAATCGGCTCCATTATCTTTTTTAGTATAGCTTTCAGACACATAATTCCCGAAATAGATATTGTTAAACGATGGATTTGTAATAGGATCTGCTTTTATTTCAGTAGTTTTTAAATGCCCTTTAGAGACTTCCTTATCGTTATGTAGTAGCATGAATTCATCGTTCTTAGTCCAAAACACCCAGCCTTCACCATCTTCATATTTAACACCACTGGCGCTAGGTACGCGCTTTAAAACATAATCTGTATTCGCTTTTATATCTCTTAAAGTAATCATGCCATCGGCAGAATCTGGATTGGATAACACGTGATATTCATGAGTTTGGTCTGAAGACACATAGATGGTGGGATGATCTGATGCATTCATATTCAATAAAGACGAAGATGTATTTTTAGGCTCATTATTACAAGCAATAAATATGAATAGCGACAAGGCACTACATACTTTTAGAAGTTTATACAGTTTCATGGTTTAAAGATTACGAACGATTAATACCGTATAAAAATACAAAACCCAACACATATAGCGTTGGGTTTTGTTTATAAAATGATAAGATGAATTTATTTTTTAAGGCGATAATCTGTCTTTTTTCCAATTGTAATCGTCTTGTAATTGATAGCGAATGCGATCGTGAAGGCGATTTGGGCGTCCTTGCCAAAATTCCAATTCAACAGGCCTAACTAAAAAACCGCCCCAATACTCTGGTCGTGGTATCTCTTTACCTTCAAAAGTAGTCTCTAATGTTTTTAATTCCTCATCTAAAACATCGCGGCTTGCAATAACTTTGCTTTGGTGCGATACCAACGCCCCTAACTGACTACCTCGCGGCCGCGATTCAAAATAGCCGTCGCTCATATTTTCTGGCAGTTTTTCGGCTTGCCCTTTTATAATAATTTGGCGTTCGGCTTTTGGCCAAAAAAATGACAAACATACATTAGGGTTTACTAATATGGCCTTCCCTTTTTCGCTTTCGTAATTGGTGTAAAATATAAAACCTTCGTAAGTGTAACGCTTCAATAGCACGACTCTACTTTTCGGGTAGCCATCTAAACCCAAGGTAGACACTGTCATGGCATTGGTTTCGTCTTCTAAAAAATGCTGATCGACTTCTATAAACCAACTTCTAAACAATTCTAATGGATTTTCTGGTGTGTCTTCCATTAGCAACTCACGCTTTTCGTAAGATTTTCTGTAAGCACTTAAATCTTGTTCTTCCATAGTTAGTTTAAATTAAAAATGTTTTACCCGCTTCGGCCAATTCTACTGCTTCAAAGTATTCTTGAGCCTCTTCTTTAAACATATTAAGATTGTCGTATCGTGTAGAAAAATGTCCTAAAATTAACTGCGCTACCTTAGCTTTTTGGGCTATACTTGCCGCTTGCTTAGCTGTACTGTGTTTTGTTAGTTGCGCCAATTGCGCATGTTGCTCTAAAAAAGTAGATTCATGATATAAAGCGGTTACGCCTTTTATAATGGGAATAATAGCTTCGGAATAAGCAGTATCGCTACAAAAAGCATAGCTTTTTATAGGTTTAGGTGGTTTTGTAACGGCTTCGTTTTTTATTAAAACCCCATCTTCATTAACAACATCGGCACCTTGCTTTAATTTTCTATAATATGCTACATGAATATTTGCATTCAATACCGCATTCATATCTAACTTACGCTCGCCTTCTTTTTCTTTAAAAAGAAATCCGTTGGTGTACACCCTATGGTTTAAGGGAATGGTATGTACTTCAACTTTATCATCTTCAAAAATAATTTCGGTAGATTTTGAAGTGAGTTCGTGAAAAATCAAGTTAAAATTAGTCCAAGATTTAGCGAGTTTAAGTTGAAGTGTAATTACTTCTTTTATGCCTTTTGGGCCATAAACATGTAAATCTGTTTCTCGGGTTAGTAACCTGAACGTAGAAATTAACCCTACCAAACCATAAAAATGATCGCCGTGTAAATGCGATATAAATATGTGTTTTATGCGATTGAATTTAATTTTATACTTTCTAAGTTGCACTTGGGTACCTTCGCCACAATCGATTAAAAAAATATGATTGTTTATTTCTAACACCTGAGCGGTTGGATGTGTAGAAATTCTTGGTGTGGCACTATGACAACCTAAAATAGTTAATTGCATGTATTAAAATCCTAAATCGCGTTCCATTTCTTCCATTTCAATAATATCGTAAGCTTCTTGCATGGTGGGTACCACTACAATTTCGTCTGGTGTTTCGTCTAAATTAATTTTATCGGAAACAATTACAAACGAATGTTTGGCCTTGCGATGGGTATTAGACACTTGAAGGAACTCGATTATATTTTCTAAAGTGACTTTGTTTAAAGACGATAGATTTACAATAATATTATCGTTTTTAAATTTAGAATACGATGCCTCTATTTTTTGAACTAATTGTATTGGAGATGCTGTTTCTTGGGTAATAATAGTAATATTACCATCGGTATCTAAAATCATAAATTACTGTTTTATTTTTGAAGCTAATAAATATATAACAGCCATTCTAATAGCGACACCATTTTGTACTTGATCTAAAATGATGGCTTGTTTAGAATCGGCAACATCACTCGTGATTTCTACTCCACGATTTATAGGTCCAGGATGCATAATAGTTATCTCTTTATCTAAACTATCAAGCAACGTTTTACTTACTCCAAACTGTTGTGTGTACTCGCGCGTACTAGGAAAATAACTAATGTCCATACGCTCATTCTGTACGCGTAACATATTAGCTACATCACACCATTTTAATGCTTTACGTAAATCTGTTTCAACTTTTACTCCAAGCTTATCGATATACTTCGGGATTAAAGTTTTAGGCCCGCACACCATAACATTGGCGCCTTGTAATTGCAAAGCATAAATATTAGATAAAGCTACGCGACTATGCAAAATATCGCCTACAATAACAACGTTTTTACCTTTAACACTACCTAAACGCTCGCGTATAGAATACGAATCTAATAAGGCTTGTGTAGGGTGCTCGTGCGCTCCATCTCCAGCATTTACAATACTTGCATTTACGTGCTTAGATAGAAATACGCCTGCCCCAGGATTGGGATGACGCATGACTACCATATCTACTTTCATAGACAGAATGTTATTTACCGTGTCTATTAAAGTTTCACCTTTTTTTACTGAAGATTGCCCTGCCGAAAAATTAATAACATCGGCAGATAATCGTTTTTCTGCCAACTCGAACGATAATTTAGTTCGGGTTGAATTTTCGAAAAAGAGGTTTGCTATGGTAATATCTCGAAGCGAAGGCACTTTTTTAATTGGCCTATTGATAACTTCTTTAAAATGATCGGCAGTTTCAAAAATTAACTGAATATCTTGTTTGTTAAGATATTTAATACCTAGTAAGTGATTGACACTTAATTCGCTCATCTTATTTAATTATTTATTAAGTACACAGCATCTTCTTCGCCTTGCTCCTGCCATTGTACTATTACTTTTTCTTTATTGATAGCATCTACTTGTCGACCTCTAAAATTGGGTTGTATAGGTAAATGTCTGCTAAAACGTCTGTCTATTAACGTAAGTAGTTCTATTTCTTTAGGGCGCCCAAAAGATTGTATAGCTGTTAGTGCGGCTCTTATACTACGCCCTGTGTATAACACATCGTCTATAAACACCACATTTTTTTCTTCGACTATAAAACTTATTTCTGTGGTATTGGCTTCTAAAGGTTTTTCGCTTCGCCTAAAATCGTCGCGATAAAAGGTAATGTCTAACAGGCCCAACTTTAGGTCTTTTATTTTGTAGTCTTCCTTTAAAATTTTCGCAATGCGTTGGGCTAAATATTTTCCTCTTGGCTGTAAACCCACTAAAACTGTTTCAGAAAAATCGGTATGTTTTTCTATAAGTTGACAAGCCAATCGATGAAGAATGATGTTTACCTCTGTTGCATTAAGTAACACTTTTTGACTCATATTGTTTCCAAACGTATTTGGTTAACAAAGGTAAGGTAAAATTTTAATACTTGTGTTTTACTTATGGGCAAAACATAAAAAAGCCTTCCAATATTTTGGAAGGCTTTTAAGTTTTAAATAGTTAGAAAAAAATTATTTTCCTTCCATTTTATCTTTAAGAGCTTGTAAAGCATCGTTAGCATCACCTAAAGTTGGTTTAGCTTCTTGTGCTTGAGCAGCTACTTTTTTAGCAGCAGCTTTTACGTTTGCAATCTCTTCTTCTTTAAATATAGCAGTATGAGATGCAACTACTCTTTTGAATTCTTTATTGAACTCGATGATTTTGAATTCTGCTGAATCTCCTTTTCCTAATTTAGAACCATCTTCTTTCTCTAAGTGACGAGAAGGAACAAAAGCAACGATATCTTCGTTAAAGTTGATTGTAGCACCTTTGTCTACTACTTCTGCGATTTCTGCAGTATGTGTTGTACCTACAGCAAAATCAGTTTCGTATTTATCCCAAGGGTTTTCTGTAGTTTGTTTGTGACCTAAAGATAATTTACGTCCTTCTACATCTAACTCAAGAACAACAACCTCTAATTTATCGCCTACAGCACAGAATTCTGATGGATGCTTAATTTTCTTAGTCCAAGATAAATCAGAGATATAAATTAATCCGTCGATACCTTCTTCTAATTCAACAAATACACCAAAGTTTGTAAAGTTACGAACAATACCTGTGTGTTTAGAACCTAATGGGTATTTAGAAGTAATGTCTGTCCATGGGTCTGGAGTTAATTGCTTAATACCTAAAGACATTTTACGCTCTTCTCTATCTAAAGTTAAGATAACTGCTTCAACTTCGTCTCCTACAGATACGAAATCTTGTGCAGAACGTAAGTGTGTAGACCAAGACATTTCAGAAACGTGAACTAAACCTTCAACACCTTCTGCAACTTCGATAAATGCACCGTAATCTGCAATTACAACTACTTTACCTTTTACTTTGTCTCCTACTTTTACTTCTTCACCTAAAGCATCCCAAGGGTGTTTAGATAATTGTTTTAAACCTAATTGGATTCTTGATTTATCTTCATCAAAGTCAAGAATAACAACGTTTAATTTTTGGTCTAACTCAACGATTTCGTTAGGGTGGTTAATACGAGACCAAGAAAGGTCTGTAATGTGGATTAAACCATCTACGCCACCAAGGTCGATGAATACACCGTAAGAAGTAATGTTTTTAACAACACCTTCTAATACTTGGCCTTTTTCTAACTGACCAATAATTTCTTTCTTTTGTTCTTCGATATCAGCCTCGATAAGTGCTTTATGAGAAACAACAACGTTTTTAAATTCGTGGTTGATTTTAACAACTTTGAATTCCATTGTTTTGTTTACGTACTGATCGTAATCTCTAATAGGCTTCACATCGATTTGAGAACCTGGTAAGAATGCTTCAATACCGAATACATCTACAATCATACCACCTTTAGTTCTACACTTAACGAAACCATTAACGATTTCACCAGATTCGTGAGCTGCATTAACACGATCCCAAGCTTTGATAACACGAGCTTTACGGTGAGATAAAACTAACTGACCAGTTGCATCTTCACGAACATCGATTAATACTTCTACTTTGTCTCCTACTTTTAAGTTTGGATTATAACGGAACTCGTTTAAAGAAATTACACCTTCAGACTTCGCGTTAATATCGATAATAGCATCGCGATCTGTAATATGAACCACTTCACCAACAACAACTTCATCGTCTAAAGTGTCTACAAAATTCTCTGCTACTAATTTTTCAAATTCTTTTAATTGAGAATCTTCAACTTCGTCGATACCTTCTTGGTAGTTGTGCCAGTTGAACTCTTTTAAGAATTTTTCAGGGTTTGCTTGAGCTTCAGATACTACTGGAGCCTCTACTACTTTTGCTTCAGTTGCTTCAACTTCAGCTTGTTTTGCTTTTTCAGCCATTTAAATAAATGATAATACAGAGTTTTAAATTTTTATGAAGACTCTATATTATGTTTTGTATTCTGTCTGTTATTGAAAAAATTAAGCAGCTAACACACAGAAGCGTTATATATACATTAAAATCGTTCCTTTTATTTTTCAATTGCTGCTAAAAGGAGTGCAAAATTAATTATATTTATTGTAATAGCCTAATTTTTTAAACTAAATAAACATGTTGATTTTTAAGCCATTATCGACATATCTAATTAGTAAAAAGATTTGTTATATACATTGAAGAGATTTTAAGATGATGACCTACTTTAAAAATATGCATTTAAACAGCTGTACGTTCGTTAACAAGTTTTAATATGTAATCGACTTGTTCTTGAATAGTCGCATTAGAATTATCAATCTCTATAGCGTCTTCTGCTTTAAACAACGGTGAGTCTTTACGAGTACTATCTAAATGATCGCGTTTTTTTACATTCTCTAAAACAGCTTCAAAAGAAATGGCCTCCCCTCTATTTTTTAATTCATTATAACGTCTTAACGCCCTAGTATCGGCAGTAGCAGTCATGAAAAGTTTTAGTTCGGCATCGGGAAACACCACTGTACCTATATCTCGACCATCCATAACTACGGCTTTGTTTTTTCCTATTTCTTTTTGAATTTTCACCAATTCGGCTCTAACTTCTGGCACCGCAGCTACCTGGCTCACCAAATTTGAAACTTCTAGAGTTCTAATATATTGCTCTACATTGTTACCATTTAAATACACTTCGGCATAGCCTAATTCGGGATTGAATTTAAATGAAACCTCTATTTTTGAAAGAGCAGCTATAAGATCTGCTGTATTAAATGTTTTTGTGTTAATGAAATTATTTTGCATAGCGTAATAGGTTACAGCTCTATACATAGCGCCACTGTCTACATATACATAGCCTAAAGTATTGGCAATTTGTTTAGCAATAGTACTCTTTCCTGTAGATGAAAAACCATCGATAGCTATGGTAATTGTTTTCATTATTGTAAATCTATATTTAATCCAAAAAAGTTAGAATTTCCCGCACTAGTATAACTCGCATAAGTGTAGCTGAAACGCATGCGGTTTAATTTTATTGAAAAACCTGCAGATAAACCAGAAAAATTGCGTTGGTCTACAATTCGTAATTCTTCGCCACGCCTAAAACTATAACCCAATCGGATATTAAATCCTTTATCGGGAAATAACTCAGCTCCAACTACGGTGTGACGAATAACATTTTGTAAAAACGAAACATCTTCGGCGGTTTGGTTGCCTTCTAGATCGGTTTCTGTTCTTGCAGGATTAGAAACTGCGATAGGCCATTCCTGTAAATTTTCTAAAGTAAGATGCCAGCGTAAAGGTACATTGGCTAATTTTTGTGACATCCCGAAATCTATTTCTAAAGGCAAGGGTTCTCGGTTGCCCGCGTAAGTAGTAATTTGGGTTCCTAGATTTCTAACAACTAATGTGGCATTAAAATCTAAATCGTCATTTATATATAGAATTCCAAAATCTAATGCTGCCCCAAAAGAAGAATACTGTTCTAATTTAGAAGTGATAAGTTTAAGGTTTGTGCCTACATAAAAATCTGAAATTCCAACGCGTAAAGCATAACCCAAAGATAAAGCCGACTCGCTACCACTAAAGGTACCTGTTGGGTTACCCGCTTCGTCGTATCCGTCAAACTCTCCGTAATTCACATACGTAATACCACCATGAAATGTTTGCGTGCGTCTATCCCAAGTATAGGCATAAGCCGCAGTACCATAACTAACCGCTCCTAAATGACTGGTGTAGTTTAAAGCTAATTGATTATCCATTTCTACATTAATTGTAGCTGGATTATAAAGTGCCTGAGTAACATCGTAATCGACATTTGTCAACACTTTGCCACCCAATGCCGCTTGTCTAGGCGACGATACTAGGTTTAAAAACTGGTATGTAGACTCTCCGCCCAATTGAGCAGACATAACAGCGCTACAACAACCAATAATAAACAGTAGTATTTTTTGCTTCATACGGGTGCAAATTAAAGAAAACTTAGGTTTAAAACGATGAATTACAAATTATATTTTCATACCATAAAAAATGTTTCGTATATAAAAGGAACTAGTTATAAAACAAAAAAGCATAAAATCCGTCATGGGTTCAATGCTTCTTGATTATAAGTAATCTCATGTCAATCAAAAAAAATGTTTTTTAATTGATATTAACGTCATAAAAGTTTTCACTTAAAACAAACTAAATTTATTCAGTTTTCACTCCTCTTTTAGTTTTATAGTAACAATGCCTAATACTGATGCATATGTGCCATAAAGGGCGTCATACAAAGTTGATTTATTAAATGTTAGTGCATCGACTCTATTCATAGAAACTCCCTGTAATTCCTTTGTTTTTATAAACAGCTTTTCTACGTCCTTTCCACGGTCTAATAAAACTCTATACTCACCAGTCTTAATATAAGGTAAAGATTGATTATAAAATTTGCTGGAATTGATATAAATAGATTCTATATATTGTTGTAAATCAAAATTTTCACTTATTATATCTTCGTCAGGGCTGCCTACCAAAGCTTTTACGGAAACCTGCTCTTTATAGACCTTACTTTGACTGAATGCAGATTGACCAAAAAGTAATACAACTACGGTTAAGAATAAAATTTTAAACACTCTCATGGTTTATAACTATTTTGATTGACTTACAAATTAAAACAAAAAAAGCATTAAAATCCATTTGATTTTAATGCTTTTAAAATTATAAAATACCTTTTGTCTAGAGTGTTTTCGCGTTCTTCACTTTTTGATTTGTTAAGGCAATTTTTAAGACGTCGCTCATTTCTGTCACGTAATGGAATGTTAAACCTTTTAAATATTCTGGTTTAATTTCTTCGATATCTCTTCTGTTTTCTTCGCATAACAAAATATCTTTTATACGAGCGCGTTTGGCTGCTAATATTTTCTCTTTAATACCGCCTACAGGCAACACTTTTCCTCGCAAGGTAATCTCGCCCGTCATTGCCAAACTATTTTTCACTTTTCGTTGTGTGAATAACGACACTAACGAGGTAAGCATAGTAATACCCGCACTTGGCCCATCTTTTGGCGTAGCACCCTCAGGCACGTGAATGTGCACATTATACTTATCGAAAACCTCTGGACTTAAATTTAATTCTTCGGCATTGGCTTTAATATATTCCATAGCAATGGTGGCCGATTCCCGCATAACTTTCCCTAAATTACCTGTAATGGTTAAGTTTCCTTTTCCTTTAGATAAAATAGATTCAATAAAAAGAATGTCGCCACCAACACGTGTCCAAGCCAAACCTGTAACCACACCGGCAACATTATTATTTTCGTATTTATCGCGCTCTAATTTAGGGCCGCCTAGTACTTCAATAATGTCTTCGTTGGTCACTTTTACATTGTAATCTTCTTCCATAGCAATATTTTTGGCGGCATAACGCACCATTTTTGCTATTTGCTTTTCCAAGCCACGAACACCAGATTCTCTTGTGTAGCCTTCAACAATTTTTTCCAATTGCGGTTTAGCAATTTTTAAATCTTTATCGGTTAAACCATGCTCTTTTAACTGTTTTGGAACCAAATGACGTTTGGCGATTTCTACCTTTTCCTCGATGGTGTAGCCCGTAACGTTAATAATTTCCATACGGTCTAAAAGTGCCGGCTGTATGGTATTTAAACTGTTTGAAGTGGCCACAAACATAACTTTAGATAAATCGTAACCCAACTCTAAAAAGTTATCGTAAAATTCGCTGTTCTGTTCTGGATCCAACACTTCTAATAAAGCTGAAGACGGATCGCCCTGATGCGAATTGGATAGCTTATCAATCTCATCTAAAACAAATACAGGATTGGAAGTCCCTGCCTTTTTAAGACTTTGAATAATACGACCAGGCATAGCACCGATGTAGGTTTTTCTGTGTCCGCGTATTTCGGCTTCATCTCTTAATCCGCCCAACGATATTCTAACATATTCTCTACCTAAGGCTTCGGCAATAGATTTCCCTAAAGAGGTTTTCCCCACGCCAGGAGGCCCGTAAAGACATAAAATTGGCGATTTCATGTCGTTACGCAATTTTAAAACAGCCAAATATTCTATAATTCTGCGTTTCACATCCTCTAAACCATAATGGTCGCGGTCCAGAATTCTTTGTGCGCGTTTTAAATCGAACTTATCTTTGCTGAATTCATTCCAAGGTAAATCTAAAAACAGATCTAAATAATTTCTTTGAATGGAATACTCTGCTACTTGCGGATTCATACGTTGCATTTTAGCAATTTCTTTATCGAAATGCTTTTTAACGTCTTCGCTCCACTTTTTGGTTTTAGCACGCTTGCGCATGTCTTCAATTTCCTCTTCATAACTAACACCACCCAATTCTTCCTGAATGGTTTTCATTTGCTGATGCAAGAAATATTCGCGCTGTTGTTGGTTCATATCGTTTTGAACCTTTAATTGAATATCGTTTTTAAGTTCTAATTTCTGAAACTCGATATTCATGAATTTTAAAGTTTCCAGCGCACGCTCTTTAAGGTCGTTAGTTTCTAAAAGACTTTGCTTTTCTTGTACCGTAAGATTCATGTTAGACGATACAAAATTGATTAAAAACGAATTACTCTCTATGTTTTTAATAGCAAAAGAAGCTTCGCTAGGAATGTTTGGACTTTCCTTAATAATTTGAAGCGATAATTCTTTTATAGAATCTATAATAGCCTCGAATTCCTCATTATCCTTAGCGGGTTTTGCTTCTGGAACTTCAGATATGGTCGCTTTTAAATACGGTTCCTCGGTGATAACCTCATTAATTTTAAAGCGTTTTTTACCTTGTATAATAACTGTTGTGTTACCATCTGGCATTTTTAAAACGCGCAAAATTCTAGCTACAGTACCGGTTTCGTAAATATCTTTAGCCGACGGATCTTCAATAGTTTCGTCTTTTTGAGATACTACACCTATAACTTTACCTCCATTGTTGGCATCGTTAATTAACTTTATAGATTTATCGCGACCCGCAGTAATAGGAATTACTACACCAGGAAATAACACCGTATTTCTTAGCGATAAAATGGGTAAGGTATCTGGTAATTGTTCTTTATTTATTTCTTCTTCATCCTCTGGAGTCATTAAAGGAATTAACTCCGAATTTTCGTCGAATTCCTGTAATGACAAACTGTCAAGACTTAAAAAATTAGATTTTTTCATATAAAAATTTAGGTCAATCTGTCATTTAAAAATTATAAAAACAGATTTCGTGTTTAATTGTTGTGTGCTAATTTCTATTTAGAATCTTCAAAATTAATGCTTTAATCACTAATTTTCAGAAATAACCAGTATCTATTTTTCAATTAATATGCCAAGTTTTAAAAAAAATCAAAAAGTTTTATTTTAAAACTGTAACAAAAAGACTTTACCTGTATCTTTAAATTAAACCATCAATTATTACATAACGTTGTCGTTAACCAATCAACATATAGACACACTTATAGACCTTTGTAAGACAGGAAACCAGTCGGCACAAATGGAAGTGTATAACAGGTATTATAAAGCAATGTACAATACATCGTTTAGAATTGTGAAAAATAGTTTTGAAGCCGAAGACATTATGCAAGAATCGTTCTTAAAGGCATTTACAAAATTACACACCCTAAAAGATATATCGACATTTGGAGCTTGGTTAAAGCGTATAGTAGTTAACAACAGTATTTATCATTTTAATAGGAATAGTACGTATACCGATGTGCCTTTTGAGCATGTAATGTATAAAGTTGAAGATACCAGTGTAGATTTAACTCAAGACGAGAAAGCCAAAGAAAAAGCCAAATATGTTTTAAAGACCATGAATACTTTAAAAGATAATTACAGAATTGCACTAACCCTTCATTTAATTGAAGGTTACGATTACGAAGAAATTTCAAGCATCATGAATGTGTCGTATGCCAATTGCAGAACTACCATTTCTAGAGCTAAAGAAAGTTTAAGACAAAAACTACAACACGTAGTATAACATTTAAAATTATGAAACCAGACGATATCGATAAGCTTTTTGGAACGTTACAGGACGCGTTCGATGTAGCGGAGCCTAATGCAGCGCACCAAGAACGATTTTTAGATAAATTAAACGCACAGCATACCACAGTACCCGCACAAAAACAACAACAAATAACTTTTAGACCATGGTTGGCTGTTGCTGCTACGGTAGTGTTATTAATTGCCTTAACTTTTACATTTAAACCCGAAAATAAAACTTACGATTTAGCAAGTGTATCGCCAGAAATGGCAGAAACTCAAAGCTTTTTTAATGCCACATTAACCCAAGAATTAAAACAATTAGAAAAAGAAAATGCCCCAGAAGTACAACCCCTAATACAAGATGCCCTAAAACAATTAGAAATTTTAGAAAGCGATTACGAAAAACTAAAAACCGATTTAAGCAATAGCGGCAACGATAAACGCGTAATCTATGCCATGATTGCAAATTTCCAGAATAGAATTTCTATTCTTCAGGAAGTATTAGAAACGATCGATAATGTAAAACAATTAAAACAAACAACCCATGATAACAAAATTACCATATAAAATAGCCTGTTTACTTTTAGCTATTCCTTTTTTAAATTTTGCCAACAACACACCTTGGAATGGCAAACATACCGAAGAAAAAGTAATTAAAAAGGAATTTAAAGTTAATAGCAAAGCCAATTTAAGTGTAGACAATAGCTACGGAAATGTAGATATTGTAACTTGGAACGAAAACCGTATTGTTTTTGAAATTACCATTACAACCAATGGCAATAATGCCGATAAAGTACAAAACAAACTTAGCAATATTACAGTAGAATTTGAAGCCTCGCCGAGTCAGGTTTCGGCTAAAACCCTATTCGAAAAAAACAAATCGAAGTGGTGGGATTGGAACGGTGCCGATAATGTTAATATGAAGATTAATTACATAGTAAAAATTCCTATTACTAACAGTGTTAACTTAAGTAACGATTATGGAGCCATTAATGTAGACCGACTAGAAGGGCAAGCAAAAATTAGTTGTGATTATGGTAAAATTACAACCAAAGAGCTCATGGCCGATAATAACGAAATAAATTTTGATTACACTAAAAACTCGTATTTCGAATACATTAAAAGCGGAAAAATAAATGCCGATTATAGCGAGTTTACTGTCTCTAAAACCAAGCAACTTGTTATACAAGCCGATTATACCAACAGCAAAGTTGAAGTTGGTGAAAACGTAAGCTATAATTGCGATTACGGCAGTATGACCATCGACAAGGTCAATAATTTTAAAGGTCAGGGTGACTACCTTACATTAGTCATTGGCGATGTGTATAAATCGGTAGACATTAATGCTGACTATGGCTCTATTAAGATAAAAAACATGTCGGCCAATGCCGAGAGCATCAATATTAGTTCCGATTATGTTGGTATTAAAATTGGTTACGATGCAAATTTTCACTTTAATTTCGAGCTCGATTTAGAGTATGCCGATTTGCGCGACCAAGACGGCTTTCAATTTAATATAAAACGCATCGAATCTTCAGATAAATATTATAAAGGGTATTACGGAAATGCCAACACCACCAACTCTATAAGAATAAGCTCCGATTACGGTAGCGTATCGTTCATAAAAAATTAATCATCAAATCCATCAAAAAATGAAAACAGTTATTGTAAAACAAATGCTTTTAAGTGCCATCTTGGCCATAACTTTAAATTCGTGTGCGCAGTACGGCACAAATGCCATAAATGGTAACGGAAACACAACTACCATTAGCAGATCTACAGCCGAGTACAGCGGTATAAAATGTGCTGGCTCTATGGACTTTATTTTAATAAAAGGTCAGGAAGGTAATATTACTTTAGAAGGCGAATCGAATTTACTTCCCTACATCGTAACCGAAGTGCACGGAAATAATTTGGTTGTAAAAGTAAAAGACGGTACAAACCTAAGACCAAGTAAAAATAAAGGCATTATTATTACCATTCCTTTTGAAGCCGTTTCGGAAATTGCGCTTACAGGATCGGGCGATTTAAAAAACACCGATGTGATTTCTGAAGATAACCTAGAAGTTTCCTTAACAGGTTCTGGAGATGTGGTTTTAGATGTAAGTACAAGTAATTTAAAAGCTGAAATTACCGGTTCTGGCGATATCACTTTAAAAGGCGACACCGAAAATTTAGAAGTTGAAGTTACAGGATCTGGAGATTTTCACGGATTCGATTTGCAGTCTAAAAACACAGACGCTTCAGTTACTGGTTCTGGCGATGCCGATGTGGTAAGCCTAAACAATTTAAAAGGCAGAGTATCGGGGTCTGGCGATATCACTTATAAAGGTCAACCCCAAAAAGAAGACACCAAAGTCTCTGGTTCAGGGAGCATTTCAACACATTAAAACCAATCCGTATTGGTATCATCAATATTAGAGGCTATATAAAAAGTTGCATTTCGTCCATCTGTATTTATATTTCAGATTCTCATAATTATTAATTTTAAATACGGTGAGATTCTGTGTCAAGCACAGAATGACGCACTATTAAACTTCTTGTACAGCCTCTTTTTATTTTATAATGCTTGCTCTGTTTTTCTAGGAACACGGTACAACAGAATAATACCAATTAAAAAGAAGATGAATAGAAATAAGATAGAATTTCTCATGCTTCCGGTTATCTGGTCGATACTTCCGTAAATTACCATACCTATAACGATGCCTATCTTTTCGGCAACATCATAAAAACTGAAAAAAGAAGTTGTGTCGGTGGTTTCTGGTAAAAATTTTGAATATGTTGATCGAGACAATGCTTGAATCCCTCCCATAACCAGACCAACAAACATAGCGGTAATATAAAATTGTGTTGGCGTTTCTACAAAATATCCGTAAAAACACAACGCCATCCAAACAAAATTAACTACAATAAGTGTATTAATATTACCAAATTTAGCTGAAGCTTTAGAGGTTAAAAACGCACCTAGTATTGCTACAATCTGTATGACTAGAATACTTACTATTAAGCCCATCGTTTTTTCTTGTTCGCCACCCCAATCTACTTCTTGTTCGCCAAAATAGGTAGCTACGAGCATAATGGTTTGTACGGCCATACTATAAACAAAAAAGGCACGTAAATATCGTTTTAATCGTGTATTTTGTTTAATAGCTTCAAAAACATGTTTAAGTTCTTTAAAACCATTAAACAGCACTTCTTTGGTAACTTTACGTCCTGTTTTTACTCCTTTAGGCAAAATATAATACGTGTACTGACTAAAAATAATCCACCACAAACCAACAGTTATAAACGAATATCGCATGGCTTTCATGGCGGCTTCGCCTTCTGTTCCTGTAATTCCAAACCAGTCTGGTTTCATTACCATAGCCAGGTTTATAATTAATAATAACACACTGCCTAAATAGCCTAGCGAAAAGCCTTTAGCACTAATCCTATCCTGTTGTTCCGGAAAAGCTATATCGGGTAAATACGAATTATAAAATACTAGGCTTCCCCAATATCCTATCAATCCTAAAAAATAAAATACTAAACTTAAATATATATAATCTAAACTAAACCAATTTAAGCCAATACAAGCCAGACCACCAGTATAACAAAAGAATTTCATAAAGACTTTTTTATTTCCTATATAATCGGCTATACCAGATAAAATTGGAGAAATAAAGGCAATAACCAAAAACGCAAAAGCGGTTACAAATGAAATGAGCGCTGAATTCTTTACTTCTGTTCCAAAAACATGAATGTATTTATTATCAGTTACAAATAAAGCACCATAAAATATTGGAAAAATAGTAGATGCAATGGTTAAAGTGTACACAGAATTTGCCCAATCGTAAAACGCCCATGCATTTAATAAGGTTTTACTTCCTTTAGGATATGTTTTCATTGGTGGTGGTTACGTTACAGGTTCCTAAATTAGGATAAATATAATGGCTACAAAACATTAATTAGAAAAAGATGTTACGCCAAATTTTTTAGCTTCTGCCCTAGCGTTTGGTACTAAAGCTGTTAAATTAGATATTCTTGAAGATGTCGCTGGGTGTGTACTTAAAATTTCTGGGGTGCTACTTGGGCTAACAGTTTCCATACGTTTCCACAGCTCCGGCGCAACAGCAGGATCGTAGCCTGCAATAGCCATAAGTACAATGCCTATTCTATCGGCTTCGGCCTCATGACTTCTACTAAAAGGCAACATGGCACCAACATTCGATCCCACTCCGTAATACTCGTTAAACAAATCTCTACTTTGTTCATCGGTAATAGCTACATTACCTGCAAGAGCAATACCTTGTTGTATATAAGCAGCACTCATACGCTGTTGCCCGTGGTTTGCTAAGGCATGTGCCACCTCGTGTCCCATAATGGCAGCTATACCAGCATCGGTTTTGGCTACAGGTAAAATACCTGTGTAAAAAACAATTTTACCACCTGGCATACACCAAGCATTAACCGTTTTATCGTCTACCAAATGGTATTCCCATTTATAATCTTTTAAATACCCTATATATCCATTGGCGTTTAAATACCGTTCTGCGGCTTTGGCTATGCGTTTACCAACTTGTTCTATTCGCTTGGCATCTTCTGTGCCTTCTACTACTTTATGCTCCTTTAAAAAATCGTTATACTGTTGAAAAGAAACAGGAAATAGTTGATCGTTAGATACCAATGCCATGGTTTGTTTACCTGTAAACGGGTTTGTGGCACAGCCACAGCACATACTAACAAATACTAAGAGTTTTACAACAGATTTAAGCTTCATAACTGATTTCAATTTTTTACTAAAATATAAAAATGAAAAAAACGACTTTAATGCGAACCTTATTTTTTTTGCTTTGAATAGAAAATAAATCAATTTAAAATCTAAATGAAGAGATCAATTAGTAAGTCTAGTCGATATTAAACGACAAATTTTACAAAACAATTTTTATGAAACAGCTATTTGCCATAATTACCCTTGTTATGTTTACCGCTTGCCAAAGCAATGCTCAAAAAAACAACAGCACCAAAATAGAAGGTTTTAATGTTACTAAAACTGAAAGTGAATGGAAGGCCCAACTTTCCCCAGAAGCCTATCGCGTTTTAAGAGAATCTGGAACAGAACCTGCATATTCGAGTCCGCTAGATGCCAATTTTAAAGCAGGAACCTATTACTGTGCGGCTTGCAATGCCCCCTTATTTAAAAGCAACACTAAATTCGATGCTGGTTGCGGTTGGCCTGCCTTCGATCAAGAAATTCCAGGAGCTATTGCCTATTCAAAAGACAGCCATCCTATCTACGGTACCGAAGAGCATTGTGCCAATTGTGGCAGTCATTTAGGGCATATTTTTAACGACGGCCCTAAAAACACCACGGGTAAGCGACACTGCATTAATGGTGTGGCTTTAAAATTTGTTCCCGGGCCATAAATTTCCAATAATATTAAGTGTCTTCTTTTTCAGTTTAAAAGCTATAAAAGTTAAATTTTTATCTGCAGTAAAATTCTATATTCGAAATAGGTTTCGTAAATTCGTAGCTTTAAATGATTTAATAAATTGACATGAGTAAATACGATATTATTGTTCTTGGAAGTGGTCCTGGAGGCTACGTAACAGCCATCAGAGCATCTCAATTAGGATTTAAAACTGCAATAGTTGAGAAAGAAAATTTAGGTGGTGTGTGTCTTAACTGGGGATGTATTCCTACGAAAGCCCTTTTAAAATCTGCACAAGTTTTTGAATATTTAAAACACGCAAAAGATTACGGATTATCTGTAAAAGAATATGATAAAGACTTTAATGCTGTTGTAAAACGCTCTAGAGGTGTTGCAGAAGGCATGAGTAAAGGTGTTCAATTTTTAATGAAGAAAAATAAAATCGACGTTATTAATGGTTTCGGAACACTAAAACCAGGAAAAAAAGTAGAAGTAGATGGTACAGAATACAGTGCCGACCACATTATTGTTGCTACTGGTGCACGTTCTCGCGAATTGCCTAGTTTACCGCAAGATGGCAAAAAAGTAATTGGTTACCGCGAAGCGATGACCTTACTCGAACAACCTAAAAAAATGATTGTAGTTGGTTCTGGGGCTATAGGTGTAGAATTTGCATATTTCTATAACTCTATGGGTACAGAAGTTACTATAGTAGAATACTTACCAAATGTAGTTCCTGTTGAAGATGAAGATGTTTCTAAGCAATTAGAACGTTCGTTTAAAAAGAACGGTATTAATATCATGACTTCTGCCGAAGTTACTAAAGTAGATACTTCTGGTAAAGGGGTTAAGGCTACTGTAAAAACTAAAAAAGGCGAAGAAATTTTAGAAGCAGACGTTATTCTATCGGCTGTTGGTATTAAAACAAATATCGAAAACATAGGTCTAGAAGATGTTGGTATTGCCGTAGATCGCGATAAAATTTTAGTAAACGATTATTACCAAACTAACATTCCTGGATATTATGCTATTGGAGATGTTACTCCTGGACAGGCATTAGCACACGTAGCATCTGCCGAAGGTATTCTTTGTGTTGAGAAAATCGCTGGTATGCATGTAGAGCCTTTAGATTACGGTAATATTCCTGGTTGTACTTACGCCTCTCCAGAAATTGCTAGTGTTGGTTTAACCGAAAAGCAAGCTAAAGAAAAAGGCTACGAACTTAAAATTGGTAAATTCCCATTCTCTGCTTCAGGTAAAGCCAGTGCGGGCGGAAATAAAGATGGATTTGTAAAAGTGATTTTTGATGCTAAATATGGCGAATGGTTAGGTTGTCACATGATTGGTGCCGGTGTTACCGATATGATTGCTGAAGCTGTTTTAGGTCGTAAATTAGAAACTACAGGACACGAAGTTTTAAAAGCTGTTCACCCGCATCCAACTATGAGTGAAGCCGTAATGGAAGCTGTTGCTGATGCTTACGACGAAGTGATTCACTTATAATAAAATATATAGATTTTATAGTCTTTGAAGGTTCATAATTGTTATGAACCTTCTTTTTTTTGCAAATAACATTCCTGCCAAATTAAACTTGTAATCCCTTAAAAATGTCATTATTTTTGAAAAAATAAAATCATGGATATTCAACATATAATTAAAGAGCGACGCTCTATTTTTCCAGATCAATACAACGGAAAGCCTATTGATAAATCAATTATAGAACAGCTATTAAACGCCGCAAATTGTGCACCAACACATAAACTAACAGAACCTTGGCGTTTTAAGGTAATACAAGGAGAAACCTTAGAAAAACTTGGTCTCTTTTTAGCAGAAACCTTCAAACAAACCAGCGGCGATAAATTTTCGGAATTTAAGTATAAAAAACTAAAAACAAACCCTACAAAAGCTGGTGCTATAATTGCCATTTGTATGGCTAGAGACCCTAAAGAAAGTATTCCCGAATGGGAAGAAATAGCTGCTGTAGCTATGGCTGTACAAAATATGTGGTTAACAGCTACTGCTTTAAAATTAGGTGCGTATTGGAGTTCCCCTGGGTTAATTACACATATGGGCAATTTTTTCAATTTAGAATCCAACGAAACGTGTTTAGGTTTTTTCTATTTGGGCCATTACGATACGCCTTCACCAGAAAGAATCCCCTCGCCTATTGAAGCGAAAACAGAATGGTTATAAGTTAAAAATCCCGAAATCAGTTTCGGGATTTTTTATGCTGTTTTTACAAAAAACTTTGAATGGCCAATTCGTAACTTTGCAATCCAAAACCAAGAATAACGCCCTTGGCATTTGGCGAAATATACGATTGATGCCTAAATTCTTCTCTTGCAAAAGTGTTAGAGATATGTACTTCTACCACAGGAGTTTCTATTCCTTTTACAGCATCTCCAATACCCACCGAGGTGTGGGTGTATGCTGCGGCATTTAAGATAATGCCATCATAATTAAACCCTACGTCGTGCAATTTATCTATAATTTCGCCTTCAATATTTGATTGATAATACGATAATTCTACTTGTGTATATTTCTGTTTTACAGTTTCAAAAAATTCGGTAAACGTTAAACTGCCATAAATTGCAGGTTCGCGTTTTCCTAATAAATTTAAATTAGGACCATTTATAATAATTAGTTTCTTCATAAAGTAAAAATAGAAAAAGAATAGCGCATAAAAAAAGGCGAACTTAGAATTTCGCCTTTCTATATACTGTATTATATTTTTAGTTCAAATTAAGCATAAGTCCAAAGTTAATTGTAGACCATGTTACCCAACTATTGTTGTTACTTACTCCGGTATACGATAAATTTAACTGCATTAAATCGTTAAGATTAAAAGCAAATACTGGTCGGTAATAAAATCCGCCATCATCAAAACTGTCAGATAAACCAATGGCATATCCTAAATCTACTCCAAATTCTATTTGCTGTGTTGGCACATAACGTGTAGCTACAGCAATAGGGAGAAATTGAAAATCTTCACCTTCAATATCTACCAACCATCCTTCATAATCATCGGCAAATACAATACCATATCCCGAAGCAATACCCATATTAAAACCTGGCGCTACTGGATATAAATAATTAATATCAACGGCAAGACCTGCAGAAGAATAATCGGATAATTCGGCTATTGGCAACATAAAACTAGCTCCAATATTTAAACCTGAATGTCCAGTAGGCAAGGCGCGATAAACAGTTTGTGGCTGAGTTGTGGTTGTAGTTCTAACAACGGTTTGTGCACTAGCGGCTAAAGTTAGAAACATCATAAAAACGAAAGTAATGCAAACTTTTTTCATATTATTTGGTTATTGATTTAGACTTAAAACAAGTGTAACATGCAATTGATTGTTAACCTGTTCTATTATAAAAGTAGTATTTTATAATTACATAAACTTTGATATCAGCTATTATTTTAATTTAGAATTGTAAATTTTGTATTAATTTTCGTGCATGAAATGGAAACATGCCTTAAAAGATTACAGCTTATATTTAAAGATTGAACGTGGTTTATCTGAAAACTCTGTAAACAGTTATGCTTTAGATGTTAAAAAGCTGATTCGTTTTTTAGAAGACACTACTACAGAGCTGTCGCCAACCCAAATACAAGCCCATCACATACAAGATTTTATTTATCACCATTCTAAAACGCTTAATGCCCGTTCGCAAGCACGATTAATATCTGGATTACGCAGTTTTTTCGATTATCTTATGTTTGAAGATTACCGTAACGATAATCCATTAGAATTAATCGAATCGCCTAAAATTGGACGAAAACTTCCAGATACGTTAAGCGAATCTGAAATAGACCGCTTAATACAGGCTATAGATTTATCGACTCCCGAAGGCGAACGCAATCGTGCCATTTTAGAAACACTTTACAGTTGTGGTTTACGTGTAAGTGAATTAACCCATTTAAAAATTTCGGATTTATTTTTCGATGAAGGCTTTATTAAAGTAACCGGTAAAGGCAATAAACAGCGCTTTGTGCCTATTGTACCCTCAACAATAAAATATATCAATATTTATCTTACTAGAATTCGGCCTCAAGTAAACATTCAATCGGGTTTTGAAGATACTTTGTTTTTAAACAGACGCGGTAAACAACTTACTCGCGCCATGATTTTTACGATTATAAAACAATTGGCTGTTAAGATAGAATTGAATAAAACTATATCTCCACATACTTTTAGACATTCATTTGCGACTCATTTATTACAAAATCAAGCAGATTTACGTTCTATACAATTACTGTTGGGACATGAAAGTATTACAACAACAGAAATTTATGTGCATTTAGATAAAAAGCACCTTACTGCTGTAGTAGAAAAATATCATCCCAGAAAATAATACTAAAGTTTACAGATCGTTTTCGAAGTAAAGAATACGATCCAGCCCCTGTTCTGTTACCGTTAAATAACCAGAATGCTCATCTATAAAAGTCATACCAAAAACATTGGAATAATTTTTAAGTTGTAGCACAATATGACCAACTCATCTGGTTAATACCATTAAAGATATAAATAAATATTAAATACACAATTTAGGGTAAAGCATTATAAAACAAGAGGCTGTCATAAAAATTTAAAAATACGTCATTCTGTGCTAGACACAGAATCTCATCATATTGTAAATCAATAATTGTGAAAATCTGAAATAAATTCAGATTGACGGAAAACAAACTTTTAAGACAGCCTCTTAATCTCTTGTTATAAATATAAAATTTAGATTATCCTTTTAACCAGGCTTTACGTAAAGCAACTTGTTCTGCCGTGGCATCTGGATTGGCTTTTAAAACTTGACCGGTAGTATAAGACTGAGTCAATTTAGTTTTAATAACAACAGGCTCGCCTTGTCTTTCTAAATGTACTTCTACATCTTGACCAGGTTGCCACATAAATACTTTTTGAAGCATATTGTTAGCATTTGTTATGGTCATTTCTTCGCCATTGATAGTTTTTATAACGTCGTTAGGTTGTACTCCTTGTTCTTTCCAAAAACTGTTATCGTTAACCATATCGTTAAAAAAGATGGTTTTGGTAACAGGGTCGCCACCTAAGATAAGCTGACCGTTGTTCATTAAATAATTGGTTTCTATCTTATCGTTAGCTTCAATTAAACCAACTTTACTAAAATAGTCTTGATAATTTATAGGAGTTGTACCCACCACATAAGTGTTTAAAAATTCGCCAACTTCAGGATAAGTCATTGCCGTGATTTCATCTATTAAACTATCATCGTTAAACGGTTTGTTTTTACCATATTTAGTCGATAATTCTTTCATTAACGATAAAATTCCGCGTGTACCATTACTTTCTTCGCGCATAATAATATCTATACACATACCTATTAATGCTCCTTTTTGGTAAACATCTATATAGTTTTTAGCGTATGGCTCGTCTAATATATTTTCGCTCATTTTGGTAAAACTCATCGTGTCATCAAAACGTTTAGACATTAGAATTTTTTCCATTAATTTTTGATAAAACTGATCTTCGCTTACCAAATCTTGATTTACCTGAAATAATGTTGCAAAGTATTCGGTTACCCCTTCGTACATCCACAAATGCTTAGAAAAGGTTGGCTGATTATAATCGAAATAATGTACATCTTCGGAGTGCACGCTTAAAGGAGTTACAATATGAAAGAATTCATGAGACACAACATCTATCATACTCTCATCTAAAGCCTCTTCTGGCATACTTTCCTGCAACACCACCACTGTAGATGTGTGATGCTCTAAAGCACCAAAACCTTTAGGTGCTTTTTCGTCGTCGCCAGCTAAATACAAATAAATATCGTAACGTGGCGTGCTGTTAATATCGCCTAAAAATGTTTTTTGCGCTTTCATCATTTTTTCCATGGTTTCGCGCAGTTTTTTAGCGGTATGGGCTTTGGTTGGCGAATATACGCTTAAAACAATTTTTATGTCGCCAACTTGAAATTCTTCTACATCCAAATCGCCATACATCATTGGATTGTCGGTAATTTCAAAATAACGAGTTGCTGCATAACTTGTGGTTACCGTAGTACCGTCGTCGCTTTTGGTTTCGTTTACTCTTTGTAATGCCGATGTTCTTTTAAATTCTGCAGGAGACGTAACATTTAAAGTATATTGATTGTTTTTAAGTTCATCGAAATACCCTATAAAACCATGTAAATTTAGCACATAGTTATTAGGCTCTATATTGGTTCCTGCAGGAGAAAATGGTTGTTCTCCCCCTATTCCACCTTCCACTTCTATATCGAAGGTATCGTTTACGTTATAGGTTATATAATCTAAATTTTCGGCATTGGCAATAGCCCAAGAATTGGTATCTATTTTAGATGTTGCTATCTCGTTTCCGTTGTAATCGAAAGCCTTAAAATCGTCTACATATTTACCAAAATCGCTAACAGAATACGTACCCTGTACAACACGCGGCAATCTGTAAGTTACGGTATCGGCTGTAAATCTCCCAGGATTTATAACAACAGGGGCTTTATCGTTTACCACTTTTGTTAAGTCTATAGACGTTGTAATTGGTGAATTTACAGCTAAATCGTTTTTAGAAGCTGTTTTAGAGGAGCCACAACTTGCAAGCACCAAACTTGCAAATGCCAAGGCTAAAAATTGATTTTTCATTATTTAGTTATAGTTTTAATACCATTTGACGGTCAAAGTTACAATCTGTTACAGAATTATAAATATAAGGTTTTGTTAAAGAATTTTAAGATTATTTTTTTACGGGATATTTTTTTTCGATTTTCTATTTTTACCTCATTAATCTAATAGCAATTATTATCTTTATCAAACTTAATTTTAAGAATGCATTTTAAACACCCAGAACTTCTTTACGCTTTAGTTTTACTTGTTATTCCTGTTATTATACACTTATTTCAGTTACGAAAATTTCAAAAAGAAGCATTTACTAATGTTGCATTTTTAAAAGCAGTTGCTCTACAAACCCGAAAAAATTCTACTATAAAAAAATGGCTTACGCTATTTATACGCTTAGCATTATTAGCTTGTATAATCTTAGCTTTTGCACAGCCATATACAGCTAAAACCAATGCGATTAACACGCCAAAAGAAACTGTAATTTATTTAGATAATTCGTTTAGTATGCAACAACAAGGTAGCGATGGCGAGTTGTTAAAGCGGGCTATTAATGAATTAATAACGCATGTAGATGTAAACACGCCGTTGTCTTTACTAACTAACACTACTGTTTATAAAAACACCACTCTAAGTGCCATTAAAAACGAACTTTTACAAATACCATACGCCAATGAGGCCTTACCGTATACATCGGTTTTGTTAAAATGTAAATCGTTATTTAGTAAGCATAATACTAGCAAAAAAGAGATAATTTTTATTTCGGATTTTCAAGCACAACCCGAACCATTTCAGCCAAAAACAGATTCTTTAACTACAGTATCGGTAATTCCTTTACATCCTGTAAATACCAATAACATAGCAATAGATTCTGTGTATTTTGCGTCTACAACCAATATGAATTCTGAACTAAAAGTTGTGCTAAAAAATTATAGTAATCCTGTTGAAAACGTATCAGTTGCTCTCTATAACAACGATAAATTAATGGCTAAATCGGCTGTTTCTATAAGCAATGAAGCCGAAACAGCGTTTACAATTCCAAAAAATCAGCCTTTAAATGGTTCACTGGTTATTGAAGATTCTGGTCTTGAATTCGATAATACACTTTACTTTAATATTAACACACCATCAAAAATTAATGTATTAAGTATTACAGATGATGCCAGCGATGTCTTTCTTAAAAATATTTTTACTGCCGATGAGTTTAACTATACCTCTAGTACTGTAAAAGCTTTAAATTATAACATTATTTCTCAGCAAAACACCATTGTTTTAAATGAATTAAAAGATATACCTGCAACGCTAACTCAGGTTCTTAACAATTTTACGCAAAACGGCGGAAAATTAATTGTTATCCCTTCAGAAGACATCGGCTTCAACACTTATAATAATTTGTTAAGTCATTTTAACACCCGTATTTTGAATCCTGTTACTTCAGAAAAACTCATTACATCCATTAGTTACGGGCATCCAATTTATAAAGATGGTGTATTCGAAAAACAAGTTCATAATTTTCAATATCCTAAAGTAAACACCTATTATCCGCTTCAAAACAACTTAGGCAATGCGCTGTTAAGTTTCGAAGACAGCCAACCTTTTTTAACTCAATTACAAGCTAATCTGTTTTTGTTTACAGCAAGCATCAGCAAGGACAATTCCAACTTTAAAAATTGGGCATTAATTGTACCTACTTTTTATAAAATAGCCACCAGTAGTTTAATACATCCGCAATTATATTTTACTGTTGGCAAAACCAATAATTTTGATGTTGAAGTAACGTTACAACAAGACGATATTGTGAATTTAGGTAACGAGAAGGAAAAGTTTATTCCGCAGCAGCGGTATTTTAATAACAAAGTGAATATTACCACAGAACAACGCCCAGAATACGCGGGTATTTACGAAATCACTAACAAAAGTGACACTTTAAAACGTGTAAGCTACAATTACAACAGAACCGAAAGTCGTTTGGTTTACGACGATGTTACTGCTATTAAAAATGTTACGGTAAACGATTCGATTTCTCTTTACTTCGATGCGCTAAAAAGTAATACAAAAGTTAATGAGCTATGGAAATGGTTTCTTATTTTTGCACTAGCCTTTTTGATTATTGAAATGCTCGTATTAAAATATTTTAAATGAACATACTTATAAAATCTGCAACCATTATCGATAGTAAAAGTGAGTTTCATAACCAAACTCTTGATCTTTTAATCGAAGAAGGCAGAATAGCGCAAATAGGAACATCATTAGCTAATCCTAATAATTACAAAGAAATCGCTTTAGAAAACCTGCACATCTCTCAAGGTTGGTTTGATAGTAGTGTGAGTTTTGGAGAACCTGGTTTTGAAGAACGCGAAACTATAGAAAACGGTTTAACTACTGCGGCATTGTCTGGTTTTACAACTGTGGCAATGAATGCCAATAGTTATCCAATAATAGATACTAGTAGCGATATCGCTTTTGTAGCCAGCAAAGCCAGAGCACATGCTGTAAACCTGTTACCCATAGGCGCTTTAACTCGTAACAGCGAAGGAATAGATTTAGCCGAATTGTACGATATGAAATCGGCTGGTGCAGTCGTGTTTTACGATTATAAAAAATCGATTGCTAATGCCAACCTCATGAAAATTGCCCTGCAATATGCTAGCAACTTTAACGGACTGATTTGTTCGTTCCCGAACGACAATAAAATTGCAGGTAAAGGGGTTATGAACGAACACGTAACCAGCACAACATTAGGGCTTAAAGGTATTCCTGCTCTGGCGGAAGAATTACAAGTTGCCCGCGATTTGTTTATTTTAGAATATACAGGAGGTAAACTACATATCCCTACCATTTCTACAGCCAAATCTGTTGATTTAATTCGTGAAGCCAAGGCTAAAAAATTAGATGTTACTTGTAGTGTAGCCATCCATAATTTAATTTTAGACGACAGCGTACTAACCGATTTTAATACACATTATAAAGTATTGCCACCATTGCGCACACCAAACGATATTTCTGCTTTAATTGAAGGCGTTAAAGATGGTACTATAGATATGGTAACCACAGACCATAACCCTTTAAATATAGAAGAAAAGAAAGTAGAATTCGATTATGCGGCCTACGGAACCATTGGTTTAGAAAGTGCTTTTGGAGCTTTACAACAGATTTTTACCTTAAAAAAAACAATAGAAGTTTTAACTAAAGGCAAACAGCGTTTTGGTGCAGAGCATTCAACATTAAATATTGGAAACGCAGCCAACATTACGCTATTCAATCCAGATACTAAATACACTTTCTCGGCTTCAGATATTATATCTAAATCTAAAAACGCCATTTTTGAAGGTACTTCGCTAAAAGGAAAGGTTTATGGTATTATAAACAACAATCAATTAGTTTTAAAATAAATTATCATGATTAACCAAACTGCTAAAGACGGAAAAACTTGGGCCATTGTTAGCCACTTAACTTTTGTAGGCTTAATAATTGCCGTAATAATGAATATGGAAAAGCGCAATGCGTTTACTTCATTTTACAACAGGCAAATGCTTGGTTTGGTAATCTTGCTTTTTATTTCCCAAATAACCGATAAATACATTAATGGCACTTTAGGCTATGTACTTTGGATTATCTCGGCTATTGGTTGGTTGTTCTCTTTTATACACATTTTAAAAGGCGAAATTAAACCAATACCTTACATTGGCGAAAAGTTCCAAGAATGGTTTAGAAATATTTATTAATGACAGATTTTAGCTTATACCACATAACACGACCATCGTCGTTAACCAATAATGCACCATTAGTAATCATGTTTCATGGTTATGGTAGCGACGAGAACGACTTATTTTCTTTTGCTTCAGAACTACCCGAAGAACTTTTTATTATTTCGGTTAAAGCCCCCTATGCTATGCAACCTTATGGCAACGCTTGGTATGCCATTAATTTTGATGAAGTAAATGGCAAATGGAGCGACGATGAACAAGCTAAAACTTCAAGAGATCTTATAGCCACTTTTATAGATGAAGTTGTTGCCCATTATCCTGTTAATAAAGATAATGTCACCCTATTAGGTTTTAGTCAAGGTAGTATTTTGAGTTATTCCATCGCTTTAACTTATCCTGAAAAAGTAAATCAGGTTATTGCATTAAGTGGTTATGTAAATACAAATATTATTCCTGAACACTTAAATCCTGAAGCCTATAAACATTTATCGTTTTTCTGCTCCCATGGTAGTGTAGATCAAGTTATTCCAGTTGATTGGGCCAGAAAAACATCTCCTTTTTTAGAAGCTTTACACATTAAGCACGACTACCGAGAATATCCGGTTGGCCACGGGGTAGCTCCGCAAAATTTTTACGATTTTAAAGTGTGGTTATCTAAACTATTGTAACGGATACAATAGCGAATCTATAACCACGAAGGTGACTTCGTTTTGGCTAAGCACTTCGTATTTTATAAGTAGTTCGCCCCAGAAAATGCCATCAGAAAAATCGCAAATCAACCATTTGTGATTCAATAATTTTATAGAATTGATTAACATGGATTTCCCTTCATTTGCCGCATAAGGCACTAACGGATTACCACCTTTATTGGTATTTTGCTTGTAAATTTCGTCTTTAATAAAAGGAATTAAAGCCGTAACATCATACCCTTTATTCTCTAAATACGTGTAAGCATCTTCATTTTGTTCTAAATTAAAATAGGATAATTCAAAAATTTTATCATTCAGTACAGCTAAGGAATCTTTATAAGTTTCTGCGCGTTCTTTGCAAGCTTCAATCGTTTTTAAATCGTCTTCGAATACATTTTTGGAATTCACATATTGAAATAATATGAGTAATAACGAAAATATGAACAAGTACATAAAAATTCTTTGTTTCATTATAAAGTAATTTGAAGGTTATCGTAAGCTAAATTAATATGATCTGGCAAGCTGGCCTGCACCTCTTCATGAAATCCGAGTAGGTGACTAATATGTGTTAAATACGCTTTTTCTGGGTTCACTTTTGCTATAAAATCTAAAGCTTCTTGTAAATTAAAGTGAGATATGTGAGGATCTATTCTAAGTGCGTTTACCACCAAAACTTTAACACCTTTCAGTTTTTCAATTTCGCTATCGTCCAGTGTTTTCATATCTGTTAAATAGGCAAAATCACCAAACCGAAATCCAAAAACCTGTAATTTATGGTGCATGCCATTAATGGGTGTAACAGTTAAGTTTCCTATTACAAATGGCGTATTGGTAATTGGGTTGGCAGTAACACCAGGAGCTCCTGGATATTTATTTTCTGTTGCAAAAATATAATCAAAACGGCGCGCCAATTCGTTTAACACGCGCTTATGTGCAAAAATATCTATATCGCCTTGCCTAAAAAAGAAGGGTCTAATATCATCTAAACCAGCGGTGTGATCGGCATGTTCGTGGGTAAATAAAATACCATCAATTTTGGTAACACGAGCATTTAGCATTTGTTGTCTGAAATCTGGACCGCAATCTACCACGTAAACAAAATCGTCCCATTCTACCAAAACCGAAACACGTAATCTCTTATCTTTAGGGTCCTTACTTAAGCAAACGGGGTGATTGCTTCCTATAATGGGTATGCCCTGCGATGTTCCTGTTCCTAAAAATGTGATTTTCAAAAGCCTAATGATTTAGTACAAAATTAGAGTATTTTTTTTGATAAGTAGGCGAATTTAATACCTTTGCAACTTACATACAAATCTACATTTTAAGATGGAAATCACCCTCAAAGGAGATAAAAAATTTGAAGATATTCCTTCGTTAAAAACGAAAGCACTTCGAATTAACTTAAATGAAAACATTTACGGAACGTTTGCAGAGATAGGTGCAGGACAGGAAACGGTACGTCAATTTTTTAGAGCTGGTGGTGCTTCAGGAACCATTGCTAAAGCCATGTCGGCTTACGACAAAGATTTTAGTGATGCCATTTATGGTTCTGAAGCAGATGGGCGTTATGTAACAGAAGCCCGATTATTAAAAATGCTTGATCACGAAATTCGACTGATTGAAGAACGAATTACAAGAGACAAGCACCCTAATAAAATGTTTTTTTCGTTTGCCAACACGGTAACAACTATAGATTTCGCCAAACAATATAAAGGCCATGGTTGGGTAGGTATTCGCTACCAAGTAGAGCCAGACCAAGAGTACAACGAAATTACGCTTCATCTTAGATTTAAAGAAAACGATGCCCGTTTACAACAAGAAACCCTTGGTGTTTTAGGTACTAACTTAATTTACGGCGCATTTTATAAATACAACGAACCAAAAAAGTTACTGCGTTATTTATACGATCATTTACATAAAGACCAATTAGAGATTGATACCATTAATTTTTCGGGACCTATTTTTAAGGATGTAGATAACCGTTTAATGAGTTTGCAATTGGTTAAAAACGGCATGACCGATGCGGTGATGTTCGATCCGGATGGTAATAACGTACTGCCTGCTAGAATTTTATACAAAAAGAATATTTTGGCCTTACGCGGTAGTTTTAGACCGGTAACTAAAGTAAATATGGACATGTACCAAAAATCTTTGGACATGTTTATTAAAGAAAATAAAGTAGACAAAGATAATACTAAAGTAATTTTTGAAATTACCTTGTCTAACTTAAGAGCAGAAGGAGAAATAGACGAACAAGACTTTATGGATCGTGCCCGTCTGCTATGTTCGCTAGGCCAAACTGTTTTAATTTCTAATTTCCAAGAATACTATAAGTTAGTTGAATATTTCTCTCAATATTCTAAAAACCGCATGGGATTAGCCATGGGAGTAAATAACCTTGTAGATATTTTTGACGAAAAATACTACCGCCATTTAAGTGGAGGTATCTTAGAAGCTTTCGGTAAACTATTCTTTAAAGATTTACGTGTTTATCTGTACCCAATGTTAGATGAAAACGGTAATCTAATGAATAGTGAGAACCTAAAAGTTCATCCGCGTATGAAAGAATTATACAAATTCTTTAAATACAACGGTAAAGTAGTTGATATTTCGGATTACGATCCTAACATTTTATCGGTATTCTCTAGAGAAGTTCTTAGAAAAATTGCCAATAACGAAGACGGTTGGGAAACGATGTTGCCAGAAGGTATTGCTAAATTAATCAAGCAAAAATGTTTATTTGGCTGTTTAACCGAAGCGCCTTTAAACAATAAATAAATACAAAAAGGTTGTCTAAACTTTAGTTAATTGTCATTTCTAACAGAATCAAGAAATTGTTTATTTTTCAAAATTAAAACGACTAGATTCTGAACTAAATTGAAAATGACATCTTTTCTAATGGTTTAGACAACCTTTTATAAGCTCACTACTTACTTAATCGTTTAAGATCTGACTCGTGTGTGCTTTGGTTTTTACTTTACTTATAATATCTTCAATAACACCAGATTCGTCTATTACAAAAGTTGTACGGTGTATGCCATCGTATTCTCTGCCCATAAATTTTTTAGGCCCCCAAACACCAAAGGCTTCAATTACTTCTTTATCTTCATCTGCTAATAGCGGAAACGGAAATTCATTTTTTGTCTTAAAATTAGTCTGTCTGCGTGCACTATCGGCACTAACACCTAAAATGTCGTAGTTTAAAGCCTTAAAACGTTCAAAATTATCTCTTAAATTACAGGCTTCAACAGTGCAACCTGGTGTACTGGCTTTAGGATAAAAAAACAATACTAATTTCTTTCCTTTATAATCGCTTAACGAAATAGTATTTCCATCTTGATCTTTAGCTGAAAAATTTGGAGCCTTATCCCCTATTTTTAAAGTCGTCATATTTATTAAATTTGTTCAAAAATACAATAATGACCAAACAAGAAAAAGTAGACTTTGTTATAAATACCTTAAAAGCACTTTATCCAGAAGTTCCAGTGCCTTTAGACCATAAAGATCCTTATACACTATTAATAGCCGTGTTAATGTCTGCCCAAAGTACAGATGTACGTGTTAACCAAATTACACCTTTGCTGTTTGAAAAAGCCGATAATCCCTACGATATGGTAAAACTAACGGTAGACGAAATCCGGGATATAATAAGACCTGTAGGTTTATCTCCAATGAAAAGCAAAGGCATACATGGTTTATCCCAAATTTTAATTGACAAATATGATGGTGAAGTACCCCAAACTTACGAGGCTTTAGAAGCTTTACCCGCAGTGGGCCATAAAACGGCTGCAGTAGTTTTGTCTCAGGCTTTTGGCATACCGGCATTTCCTGTAGATACGCATATACAACGCTTGATGTATAGATGGAATTTAAGCAACGGAAAAAGTGTGGTGCAGACCGAAAAAGATGCTAAGCGTTTATTTCCTGAAGCATTATGGAACGATTTGCATTTGCAAATTATTTGGTATGGCAGACAATATTCACCAGCACGAGGCTGGGATTTAGATAAAGATATTATTACCAAAACCATTGGTAGAAAGTCGGAAATTGACAAATATTATAAAAACAAAAAATCCTGATCTTTCGATCAGGATATGCTGTGTTAGTTTAAAATTAATTTAACGCCTTCTTGCGCCTTACAATGTACAATGCGTAAAGCTTTTGAGTAATCTAACAGAAATTTAATGGTATCTGCTTTAGGGTTTAAATCAATTTCATTTGATGTCTTAGAGTAAAGTTTGGCCATTTATAATGATTTAAGATTCATAACATTATAACGGCCTTAATTTGCATTTATTGTTTAATTGGTTAAAACAATATTATGTTTTTCTATTATTTTACGCATGTTAATTAAAGCATACCGCATTCTCCCTAGCGCGGTATTAATACTAACACCAGTTTTATCGGAAATTTCTTTAAAACTCATATCGTTATACATACGCATTAAAATCACTTCTTTCTGGTCTTCAGGTAACTCTTCTATCAATTTTCTTACATCATCTTCAACCTGACTTTTAATAATTTGTTTCTCGGCATTTAAAGACGAATCGCTTAAAATAGAAAAAATACTAAACTCACCAGAATTATCGAATTTAGGCATGCGATTGTTTTTTCTAAAGTGATCGATAACCAAGTTATGGGAGATACGCATTACCCAAGGTATAAATTTACCTTCTTCGTTATAATTTCCTTGCTTTAAGGTATTAATAACCTTAATGAAAGTGTCTTGAAATATATCTTCGGCAACATCTTTATCGTATACCTTCGAATAAATAAAACTATAAATTTTATGCTTATGCCTTATAATTAAGGTTTCTAAAGCATTTTCATTTCCTTTAATATAATTGCTTACTAGTACAGCGTCTGAGATAAGTTCGTTTTGCATAATCATTACTTTTAAGACATAGAAGGCTTACCTTCTTAAATGGGGTTAACATGTTTTAAAAGTAATGTTGCTTTATAGGCGGCTGATTTTTATTATTAAGTATCTAGGTTTCAAATATAACAAGATTATAATACAATACACAAAATTTTTTTTGTATTTTTTTTAACACTTTCATGGATAATAATCTATTTTTTATGCTGAAATACTTATGCTATCTTTGAAAATTATTCGCTATAATACATTATGAGCATTACAATTTCCGAAGTAAACCCTAAAGAAAACATCATTATTAAAGGTGCAAAACTGCACAATCTAAAAAATATTGATGTCGTTATTCCCAGAAATAAACTGGTTGTAATAACAGGACTTTCCGGTTCTGGTAAATCCAGTCTAGCTTTCGATACACTTTATGCTGAAGGACAACGCCGTTATGTTGAAAGCTTATCGAGTTATGCCCGACAATTTTTAGGACGCCTTAATAAACCAAAGGTCGATTACATAAAAGGTATTGCTCCTGCCATAGCTATAGAGCAAAAAGTTAACTCTACCAATCCGCGGTCTACCGTAGGGACAACTACAGAAATATACGACTATTTAAAATTGCTTTTTGCCCGTATTGGTCGCACCTACTCGCCTATTTCTGGCAACGAGGTAAAAAAAGATACCGTTACCGATGTTATAAACTATATAAAAACCTTTAACGATGGCGACAAATTATTACTCCTTGCTCCTATCGTGCTAGAAGAAGGCCGAAGTATTGCAGATAAATTGAATGCATTAAAACAGCAAGGTTATGCGCGTATAAAGGTGAATAATGAGGTAAAGCGTATTGAAGATGTTGATGATTTGGCAAATCCAAATGAATTAGCCTTGGTAGTAGACCGTATTGTATACAGAGATAACGACGATTTTTTTAACCGCTTAGCCGATGCTGTACAAACTGCTTTTTTTGAAGGTAAAGGCACTTGTAGCATACAAACGTTAACCGACAATGCGGTTAGGGAATTCAGTAATCAATTTGAGTTAGATGGCATATCGTTTTTAGAACCCAATGTGCATCTTTTTAGTTTCAATAATCCTTATGGCGCTTGCCCTAAATGCGAAGGTTACGGCGATATTGTTGGTATAGACGACGATTTAGTAATCCCCAATACAGCGCTTTCAATTTTCGAAAATGCCATCTTTCCATGGCGCGGCGAAAGCATGAGCTGGTATCGCGATCAATTGGTGAATAATTCACATAAATTCGATTTCCCAATCCATAAGCCTTATTTTCAATTAACAGACGCCCAAAAACAACTTATTTGGGATGGGAATCAGTATTTTGAGGGATTATCGAGTTTTTTCGCCGAACTTGAAGCTAAAGCCTACAAAATTCAGAATCGAGTAATGTTGTCGCGTTACCGCGGAAAAACAAAATGTAAAGCCTGTAACGGCAAACGGTTAAGACCAGAAGCCAATTACGTACAAGTAGACGGTAAAACCATTACCGATTTAGTAGAATTACCCTTAGACAAATTAGCCGATTTCTTCAAAACCATTTCTTTAACAGAACACGATACTAAAATTGCAAACCGCTTACTTAAAGAAATTAACAACCGCTTAGAATTTTTATCGAATGTCGGATTAAATTATTTAACTCTAAACAGACGTTCTAACACCCTTTCTGGAGGAGAAAGTCAGCGTATTAATTTAGCAACCTCTTTAGGAAGTAGTTTAGTAGGCTCGATGTATATTTTAGACGAACCTAGTATTGGTTTACACCCAAAAGACACCGAACGCTTAATAGGAGTCTTAAAGGCTTTACGCAACCTGGGTAATACTGTAATTGTGGTTGAACACGACGAAGATATTATGCAGGCAGCCGACGAAATAATCGATATTGGCCCGGAAGCTGGCACCTTTGGTGGCGAAGTTGTAGCAACAGGTAGTTACGATAACATTTTACATTCGGAATCTTTAACAGCAAAATATTTAAACGGGAATTTAGAAATAGAGGTACCTAAAAAACGACTGACGTCTAAATACAGTATAGACATTGTTGGCGCCAGAGCCCACAACCTAAAAAATGTAGATGTTTCTTTCCCTTTAAATATGCTTACCGTAGTTACAGGAGTATCTGGTAGTGGTAAAAGTACGCTGGTAAAGAAAATTTTATATCCGGCCATTCAAAAAGAGTTAACCGGATTTGGAGATAAACCAGGACAATTTACCGAACTAAAAGGCAATTATAAATCGATTAAACATATAGAATACATCGATCAAAACCCTATCGGTCGTTCATCACGTTCTAATCCAGTGACTTATGTTAAGGCTTACGACGATATTAGAAATTTGTTTGCCAACCAAAAGCTGAGTAAAATTCGCGATTATAAGGCTAAACATTTTTCGTTTAATGTAGATGGCGGGCGTTGTGAAACCTGTAAAGGTGAAGGAGAAGTCACTATAGAAATGCAATTTATGGCCGATGTACATTTACAGTGTGAAACTTGTAATGGAAAACGCTTTAAAAAGGAAGTTTTAGAAGTTACTTTCGAAAATAAATCGATCGACGATGTATTAAACATGACTATAGACGATGCCATTTCGTTCTTTAGCAACTTCAATCAGAAAAAAATAAAGGATAAACTGCAACCCCTTCAAGATGTAGGTTTGGGCTATGTTACTTTAGGACAAAGTTCTTCAACATTGTCTGGCGGCGAAGCGCAACGCATTAAACTGGCAACGTTTTTAGGCAAAGGAACGACTAAGGAAAAAGCCTTGTTTATTTTCGATGAACCGACAACGGGGCTTCATTTTCACGACATCCAGAAACTATTAAAATCATTTAGAGCATTAATAGACAAAGGCCATTCTATAATAGTAGTAGAACACAATTTGGACCTGATAAAATGTGCCGATTATATTATAGATTTAGGTCCTGGTGGCGGCGAATATGGCGGCGAAATTGTGGCTAGTGGTACACCTGAAGCGATCGTAAAAAACAACAAGAGTGTTACAGGAAAGTATCTTGCAGATAAACTTTAAAAAACAGTAGTCGTTTGTGAATTAACATTTACGTTTTTAGAATTGATAAAAGCTGTGAATATGGTTCGTTATTTCTATCAATAAAACATAAAGGCCACTATTGCTAAAATAATCACTGCCACAGGTACTATTAAAATTAAAAATGCGCCAAACACTAAAACACTCTTAATAAAACCAGATATTTTTCCAGATTTATAAAAATTCAGTATAGCAAGATATAAATACACAAAGGCAGAAAGCAAAATAAAACTTCGTGTTATTGCTGGTAAATGCACCGCAAAATTAACGAGTGTTAGCAATGTAAATATTACAAAAATAAATGCGAAATAATAAAGACTGAATACCAAGTGGTAAGCAAAATTTCCTTTTCTAAAAAAAGCAAGTTTTAAAAATAAAGCAAAAATAGGTAGTAGTATAAATAGCGAAATGGGCACATAATTATAAAATGTTTTAAGTAAAGGTTCGCCACTCTTGTATTTGTATAATTTAAACAATTGGTTGTAAAACTTTTCCTCGAATCTACTCGGGTGTTCCCCCATTCCCAAAGCCTTTAATATTTGCGTATCACTGGCTCCAGACTGCATTAGCGAATCGACTTTTTTATTGCTTAATTTAAAATTAGTAATGTCGTTACTATCGTTTTCATCAATAGAATCTACACCTTTGACTTCAAAATGGGAACTTCCTATATGTATAGAATCTTTAATTTTTTTAGAACTATTCTCTTCAATGACTCCACGTTTTATAGCTTGCTCTACCTCGGCTTCCTGCTTTTTAGCTTCAAAAGAATACAAAAAGAAAAACACCAAACTCGCAAATAAATAAAACTGGGCAGGATGCAGGTAAAACAAACGCTTACCATTAACGAATTGTTTGGGTAAAAAGCCAGGTTTTAACAACAAAGGCACAAAACTTCTAAACAAACGCCCATCTACCGAAAAGTAATTGTGGATTGTGTTTTTAAATATAAGACTTACCGTTAAATCTTCCCTTGTATTTTGGCCACAATTCGGGCAATATTTAAAGGTTTTATCGCATTCAAATTCACAATTATCACAGATTTTACTCATAAAATACCATTCAATTTTAAAGTGAAGATAAGTATCTTTTTAGAATATCAAATATTGATTACCTTCGTGAGGCTAAAAAAAGATTATGGAGTATAAAATTATTAAAGAAGATCTTGTTTACGACGATTATTTTCAAATAAAAAAAGCAACCATTTTACACGACACCTTTACAGGAGATCAACAAATTGAAGTGATAAGACAAAGTTTTGAGCGCGGAAATGCCATTGCCATTGTTTTGGTTGAAAAAGATACCGATACTGTACTTTTAATTAATCAATTTAGATATCCTACAACCACAGATTCCGATGGCGATGGCTGGTTATTAGAAATTGTTGCAGGAGCTTTAGAAGCTAATGAAAACCCTATAGAATGTGCAAAACGTGAAGTTAAAGAAGAGATTGGTTATCGCGTATCCGCTATGGAATCTATTGGCGAATATTTTGTGTCGCCTGGAGGCGCTTCAGAAAAAGTCCATGCCTTTTATGCCGAGGTAAATTCTGCCGATAAAATTTATGAAGGTGGCGGTTTAGACGACGAGCAAGAAGATATCCAATTGGTAAAATTACCTATTTCAGACATTAGAAACACCTTAAAATCCAATGCAATAAAAGACGCTAAAACGATTATTGCACTACAATGGATGCTTTTAAATAAAGACTTTTAAAAATAATCTTAACGTATTAAATACTAATTAAAAATACAACTTAAACAATTCTATTTCTATAGCTTACAAACCAGCTTACAGGTTTTAAGTTTTCTCTTTAGATTTGTTAACAAGTTACATTTTAAAAAGTCATAAATAGTTGTATTTTTACACCTAATAAAACCAAACTATTAATGGGTAAAATCATTGCAATTGCAAACCAAAAAGGAGGTGTAGGAAAAACAACAACTTCTGTTAATTTAGCAGCCTCTTTAGGCGTACTCGAAAAAAAAGTATTGCTTATAGATGCAGACCCACAGGCCAACGCGACTTCGGGTTTAGGTATAGATGTAGAATCTGTAGAACTTGGTACTTACCAATTATTAGAACATACAGCCAGTGCTAAAGAAGCCATTATACCAACCGACACCCCTAATTTAGACATTATTCCTGCACATATAGACTTGGTTGCCATTGAAATAGAATTGGTAGATAAAGACGATCGAGAATACATGTTAAAAGGTGCTTTATCGGAAATTAAAAACGATTACGACTATATTTTAATCGATTGTGCCCCTTCGCTAGGCCTGTTAACTTTAAATGCCTTAACTGCTGCCGATGCCGTAATTATTCCTATACAATGCGAATATTTTGCACTCGAAGGACTTGGCAAATTATTAAACACTGTTAAGAGTGTTCAAAAAATACACAATCCAGATTTAGATATTGAAGGCTTATTATTAACCATGTACGATTCGCGTTTACGCTTATCGAACCAAGTTGTAGAAGAAGTTCAAAAACATTTTAACGACATGGTTTTTAAAACAATTATACAACGAAATGTGCGTTTAAGTGAGGCACCAAGTTTTGGCGAAAGCATTATTAATTTTGATGCAAGCAGCCGTGGTGCCGTAAATTATTTAAGTTTAGCAAAAGAAATCATTACAAAAAACTCCTAAAAAAGACTATGGCGAAGGCAGTAAAGAAACAAGCATTAGGAAGAGGTTTATCTGCATTATTAAAAGATCCCAATAACGATATCAATTCTGTTCAAGATAAAAATGCCGATAAAGTTATTGGTAATATTGTTGAGTTAGAATTAAGTAGCATTGAAATGAACCCATTTCAGCCGCGTACAAATTTTAACGAAGAATCCTTACGCGAATTGGCCTCGTCTATAAAAGAATTAGGCGTTATACAACCTATTACTGTTAGAAAGTTAAATTTTGATAACTATCAATTAGTATCTGGAGAACGTCGTTTTAGAGCCTCGCAATCTATTGGTTTAAAAACCATACCTGCATACATACGTATTGCTAACGATCAAGAATCGTTAGAAATGGCTTTGGTAGAAAACATTCAACGCCAAGATTTAGATCCAATAGAAATTGCGCTATCATACCAAAGGTTAATTGACGAGATTAATTTAACGCAAGAACAAATGAGCGAGCGTGTAGGTAAAAAACGCTCTACAATTACCAATTATCTTAGGCTGTTAAAATTAGATCCTATCATCCAAACAGGAATGCGAGATGGTTTTATATCTATGGGGCACGGTCGCGCCATTATTAATATTGAAGACCAAAACATTCAATTAGATATTTACGAAAAAATATTAAAAAATAAACTATCGGTTAGAGATACCGAAACTTTGGTGCGCACCTACAACGAAACACAACAAGTTGAAGTGCCTAAAGCACAAGCAAAACAGGAAGAGGAAATGCCTAAGTTTGTAAAAAAAAGCATCAAAGATTTCTCCGATTATTTTGGTCATAAAATAGATATTAAAGTGTCTAAAAACGGAAAAGGAAAAATCACAATTCCATTTCATTCCGAAGAGGATTTCAATCGCATTAAAAAACTAGTACAGAGTGCAAAGTAAATGTATTATAGCTCTATTATTATCTCTTTTTTTCTGTTTACATAGCCTAGCACAAGAAACCGACAAAGAGCGTACTGAAACGACAGTAAAGTCTACAGACACGCTTAAAGTGGAACAAAGTACCGATAAAAAAGCCAAAATCGAATCGCAATATATCGATCCCTTAGCTCCTGCCCGAGCGGCATTCTACTCGGCTGTACTCCCTGGTTTAGGTCAGGCTTACAACAAAAAATATTGGAAAATCCCTATTGTTTATGCCGCATTAGGTACAGGTATCTATTTTTATATCGATAATAATAATGCCTACAATCGCTATCGCGATGCCTATAAAAGGCGATTAGCCGGTTTTGAAGACGACGAATTTTACGGTCGATTGTCTACCGATGGTCTAATTAACGCGCAAGAACAACTGCGCCGCAACAAAGAAATGTCGCTTTTAATTACCGTAGGTTTATATGCCTTACAAATTATAGATGCTAATGTAGATGCGCATTTAATGCAATTTAATATCGACGATAATCTTAGTTTAGCACCACATTACGAATACAACGAATTCGAAAACACTTCGAATCTCGGACTTACCTTTAATTTTAAATTTTAAATTTTAAACCAATGAAAATAGCCTTATTAGGATACGGAAAAATGGGTAAAACCATTGAAAAAATTGCCATAGATCGTGGCCACGATATAGTAATAAGAGCCAGTATAGAACAACCGGATTACGACATTACTAAAGCCGATATAGCCATAGATTTTAGTATTCCTGATGCCGCAGTTCATAATATCTCTAATTGTTTAAACAACAATGTTCCAGTAGTTTCTGGAACTACAGGTTGGTTACAAGACTACGATAAAATGACTAGTTTATGTGAAGAGAAACAAGGCGGATTTATTTATGCCTCGAACTTCAGTTTGGGAGTAAACATCTTTTTTGAGCTTAACCGCAATTTAGCCAAAATGATGAGCAATCTAGAACAATATAAAATTGGTATGGAAGAAATACACCATACACAAAAATTAGACGAGCCAAGCGGAACCGCAATATCGCTCGCTAACGATATTATTGCAGAGCATACAGCTTATCAAAATTGGGCCTTAAACACAGCTGATGCAAACACGGCAATACCAATTGTTGCTAAACGCATTCCTGAAGTTCCAGGCACACATACTGTAACTTATAAAAGCGATGTCGATACAATTACCATTGCACACGAAGCACACAACAGACAAGGTTTTGCTCTTGGTGCCGTAATTGCAGCAGAATGGTTATTGGGCAAAACAGGTGTTTTTAGCATGAAAGATGTGTTAAATATTGGTTAATACAAATAAAGGCTGTAACATTAAAACTTCTATTTATACTTACTTTTATAAATCGTTAATTTTGCTATACTAGCAATCTTCAATATTGTAAATTATGACTTTAACTCAGTGGTTCATCTTTTTTATAATCATCCAAATAGTTCACGGACTAGGAACATGGAAATTATATGTTAAGGCAGGCAGACAAGCATGGGAAGCATTTATTCCCGTATACAATGCTGTAGTTTTAATGAAAATTATTAACAGACCTTGGTGGTGGACTATTCTACTGTTTTTACCTATTGTTAATCTTATAATGTTCCCGGTTATTTGGGTAGAAACTGCTAGAAGTTTTGGAAAAAACAGCACTACAGATACACTTTTAGCCATTTTTAGCTTGGGCTTTTACAATTACTATTTAAATTATGTTGCAGATGTAACTTACGTTAAAGATCGTAGTTTAGAACCTAGAACAAGTTTAGGCGATTGGGTAAGTTCTATTTTATTTGCTATTGTAGCAGCAACCATTGTACACACTTATATTATACAACCTTTTACCATTCCTACATCGTCTTTAGAAAAGTCGTTACTTATTGGTGATTTTCTTTTTGTTAGTAAATTAAATTACGGGCCAAGAATTCCGATGACTACATTGGCTTTGCCTATGGTGCATGATTCCATTCCTAAAACAAAATTAAAATCGTATGTTGCCGATGATAATTTAAATACTAAAGATGCATCGTTAAAAAACAAAACCTTACTACCCTATTTACGATTACCTGGCTTTCAGGACATAAAACGTAACGATATTGTTGTATTTAACTGGCCGGTAGATACCGTTAAAGTATTCTTTAAAAATCCCGATAGAAATTACTGGAAACCTATAGATAAGCAATCTAATTATGTAAAACGCTGTGTGGGCTTACCAGGCGATTCTTTAGAAGTGCGTAACGGTTTCGTATATATTAATGGTAAACAAAATGTATTACCAGATCGCGCTAAGCTTCAGTTTAGTTATTTAGTACAACCAAAAACACATCAATTCAATCCTAAAGAATTAGCAGATCGTTATGGTATAACAGATCGTTTTGGAATTATTAACGATCAGAACACCTATATGTTTATGTCTATTACAGACGAAGCTGTAGCACAATTTAAAAACCATCCAAACGTAGCTAGTATAACTCCAATTAAAGAAGAAAAAGGTGTTAGAAATCCGGGTATTTTTCCTCACGATCCTAACTACAATTGGAATAACGACTTTTTTGGCCCATTATACATTCCTGAAGCTGGAAAAACCATCGACTTAAATGTTAATGTATTACCATTATACAAGCGCATAATTACCGAATACGAAGACAACGATTTACAAGTTAAAGGCAATCAAATTTATATTAATGGTAAACCGGCCAACTCGTATACCTTTAAGCAAAATTATTACTGGATGATGGGCGATAACAGACATAATTCTCAAGATGCTAGAGCTTGGGGATTTGTGCCTTTTGACCATGTTGTAGGAAAACCTGTTTTTATTTGGATGAGTTGGGACCAAAACGGAAAACCACGTTGGGATAGGTTCTTTACCACTGTTCATGGTTCTGGAAAACCGGTATCTTACCTTATTCCGGCTATTATTTTGGCCATAGGTTTATTTGGATTTAATGCTTGGAGAAAGCGTAAAAAAGCAAACGCTTAAAAACCCAAACCCTGTAGAATGAATATTGTTTTGCACCCCAGTTATTTTCCTAATGTAGCACACATGGCGGCCATAGCGCAAGCTGATACGGTATATTTTGAAACCGACGATAATTTTGCAAAACAAACCTACAGAACGCGGTCTTATGTGTATGCAGCTAATGGTAAATTGCTTTTAAATATTCCTGTAGTTTATACGCAAAAAAACCGTCAGAAATACCGCGATGTAAAAGTAGCTCATAACACGAATTGGCAAACTATACATTGGAAATCATTGCTGTCGGCTTACAAAACATCGCCTTTTTTTGAATATTACGAAGACGAATTACAACCGCTTTTTGAAATGAAAGTCGATTATATTTTAGACTTTAATTTAAAGTGTTTTGAAGTTATTAGTGATTGTATTCAATTAGAAAAGAATATAGAATACACCAAAACTTACCAACATGAAATAACTGATGCTACAGATTTAAGATTCTTAATAAATGCCAAGTCGGAAAACGAATTTAAAAATGAAGCTTACACCCAAGTGTTTGAAAATAAACACGGATTTTTAAACAATTTAAGTATTCTGGATGTGCTTTTTAACGAAGGCCCTAATACTTTGCATTATCTTGAAAATCAAAACTTAAACCTGTAATGCCTCAACCAATAGTTCATTATGGTATACATTTCTTATTGCCATTAGTAATAGCTGTTTTATGTTATAAAAAGCAATGGAAACATGCCTATTTTATAATGCTATGTGGCATGCTTATCGATTTAGATCATCTGTTGGCTACTCCTGTTTTCAGTGCAAATCGTTGTAGTATTAACTTTCATCCGTTACATAGTTATGTAGCCATTGCCATTTACATTCTCTTACTGTTACCCAAAAAAACAAGACTTATAGGCTTGGGTTTAGTAATACATATTATTGCCGATTCTGTAGATTGTGCATTAATGTAATGCTAGTTTGGCGATAATAGGATAATGATCGGAATAGAGCTCGTTTAAGGTGTTGAATCCGTTAACTGTAAAACGCTCATCAGCCAAAATAAAATCTATTCTAACAGGAAAAAATTTAAAATCGTAAGTTCTGCCAAATCCATGACCAGCTTCCTTAAAGGTATCTATCAAGTCGCCTTTTATATTTCTATACACATAAGAATAAGCGGTATTATTAAAATCACCCGTAATAATCATTTTATGCTTACAGGTATTTTTATGCTTTAAAAACATTTCGGTTTGGTACTGCTGTGTAGTAAAGGCACTGCCCACACTTTTAAACAAACGCTCGGAATCTTGTTGTTTTAAAGCTTCAACTTTTGTGTTAATACGCAACGACTGTAAGTGAATGTTATATACCCTAATGGTATCTTTATCTTTAACAATATCGGCAAAAATAGCATTGTTAGGTGTGTTAGGAAATGTTATAGAACCCGATTTTACGATTGGGTATTTAGAAAAAATAGCTTGTCCGAATTGTCTTTTATCGCCTGCTAACTCGACATATTGATGTCTATAAGCCGATAAATTCACTTTTTTTGTCCCTGGTCTATATTCTTGAAGACTCAAAATATCGGGGTCTTGTGTTTGTATTAAATTAGATATTTCGGTCTCTACATCTGTATCTTCAATCCATTCGTAAATGTTAAACAATCTTACGTTGTAACTCATTATAGACAGATTGTTTTCACTTTCGACATCTGTAGCAGACGACACCTTATAGAACGATCCCAAATAAAAGTAACCAATACCAACAATAACAATAGATAATAAAAATTGTCGTTTTAGTTTTAAAAGCCAATACAGCGCAAAAACCATATTAACCAGCATTAAAAAAGGAACGGCTAAACTTAAAACCGATAAAAATGCAAAGGCTTTGGGCGGCACAAACGGTAAAATATACGATAACAGTAATAATGTAGCTACTACCGAATTTATAAAAAATATAAACTTATCTATAACATTCAGTTTGGCCATGTTATTTCCCTGCTTTAAACAGAAGCTCTTTTTCTTCTTTCGTTAAACTATCGTAACCACTTTTACTAATCTTATCTAAAATAACATCTATACGTTTTTGCTTATTAAAACTATTAAATTCTTCTTGGGTATAACCAGCAACATGTTTCTTTTTATTACGATGCACTGTTTTTAAAGGCGATTTTTGTGTTTTACTAAACCAGCTTTTCACTTTGTTTAACATACTTTCAAAGCCTTTACCAATGTCTCTTCCTTTTTTGTATTCTATCACATAAAAATAACCTAATAAAGCTCCTCCAATATGCGCTAAATTCCCGCCTGCATTTGGACCAAAAAGTCCAATAACATCTAAAACAACGATGCCTGCAGCAACATACCATAATTTTATGTTGAACATAAAAAAACGCACTTGAGTATTGGGCATATAGGCACACATAAACACCAATAAAGCCCTTACAGCAGCCGAAGCCCCCACTAATCTGTTACCAGAAGTAAAAACATTGGGTAAAAGATTATATCCTAATAAAAATAAAACACCGCCTGCTATAGCTCCTAATAGATATACATTAATGGCTAATTGCTTACTAAATAAATTTAAAAACATCTGCCCTATAAAATACAACCACAACATATTGAATAACAAATGAATAAAATCGTAATGTACAAACGCATAGGTAATTATAGACCATGGTTTTTTTAGTAATTCGGAAAGCTGACTAGGCAGCTCAAACCAAGCCAAACTACTATGATAAGCTAATGAAGCACTTATAGCCTGAATAAGAAACCCAACAACAAAAACAACCAGATTAATAACAATAATCTTTTCTAAAACAGTTAACTGTTTTAGTTTTTGTTGTATATCTTGATTAAGCGTATTCATGTTTTAATCCCAACGGTTTTTATTAAATTGTGTTTTACGCCAATACCACATAATTAAAAAACCTGTTAAAGCACCTCCAATATGCGCTACATAAGCGGTGTTACTCGGACTAAAAAACGACTGACCAGTGATGGCAGAAATTAAATCTAAGGTTATAATACCAGGAATAAAATACTTGGCTTTTATAGGAATAGGTAAAAAGATGAGCATGAGTTTAGAGTCTGGATACAACATACCAAAAGCGACTAAAACCCCCATAATAGCTCCCGAAGCCCCTACCATGGTACCGTTAAATACACTAATAAACTTGCTTAAAGCATCGCCAGATAGTACTTTTTCCCAACGGGTATCGTACATAGCATAGCCAGATTTTAAAGTTTCTAAAGTTTCTGTAGTATCGAAACCTGCATCGGCTAAGGTATTCATTCCCGAATAAAACTGAAAATAATAGTAGCCCAACATCAACAAAGCAGCTCCAAGGCCCGATGACAAATAAAAGAATAAAAATTTTCTGCTACCAAATTGTTGCTCTACAGGTGTACCAAACATCCAAAGCGCCAACATATTAAACAGAATATGCATTATGCTAAAATGTTCCATGTTTAGGCTAGCTCCACCATGCATAAACATATGGGTGAAAATTTGCCACGGTTGGAAAGCTTCGTTTTTAGGAAAGTGTAAGGCAAACCAATCGTAAAACAAGGTGCCCCCACCAACTACCATAGTACCAATAAACACAATAACATTTATAATAATAAGGTGCTTAACTGTATCGGAAATTCTATTCATAAATTTTAAATTTCGTATAATTTACATAAATTTTTTGTCCAATTCATCAACCGTCATGGTTATAAATGTAGGTTTATTATTTGGCGAGACATTAGGCTCTTTACAAGCAAATAAACTATTTACCAAGTGCTCTTGTTCGGTTTGCGATAAGGTCTGACCAGATTTAATAGCTAAACTCTTAGCCAAAGATTTAGCCAACAAGTCTGCTGCACTAAAATGGGCATCGGGCACTTCGTGTTCTACATCGCTTATAAGTTGCTCTAATATAATACTAACTTCGCTTTCGGGAACATTTATTGGCAATCCTATAATTTCTAAACTATCGGGGTTAAAATCCTGAAATACAAACCCAGCATGCTCTAAATCGCCTTTTAATTGGGCAATAATATCTAATTCCTGTTTAGTAAATGTTAATTGTAAAGGAAATAATAATTGCTGACTAACGGTATCTTTTACCGTGATATGTTTTAAAAAATCTTCGTAAAGCACTCTTTGGTGCGCTCTGTATTGATCGATTACCAACATGCCCGATTTAATGGCACTGAATACAAATTTATTATGTAATTGATACGTGCTTTGCTTGGTAGTCGTCTGTTCGTCGTCGAACATGGATACGGTAGACTCTTCACTTTCAAAGGTTACCTCGCTAAAATCGTGTTGCGATCTGGTGCTTTTAGATTCTAAACCTACATATAAACTTTCCCAGCTCGCTGTAGGCGTTTCTTTTCGGTTTGAAAATGAACTTGCATACGATTTCGTTTTAGTTACAGGTGTTGTTTTTACAGAGTCATCATTAAAAGGATTAAACGACCTATCGACTTCTATAACAGGCGAACTGGCTTGTTTACCTGTAAAATTATAAGGTGTATCTAAATTGGCATCCCTATCAAAATCCAATACTGGAGCTATATTAAACTGCCCTAAACTATGTTTAACCGAAGCTCTTAAAATGGCATACAGCGTATGCTCGTCGTCGAACTTGATCTCTGTTTTGGTAGGATGAATGTTAATATCTATTGTTTGCGGATTCACTTCTAAATTTAAAAAATAACTTGCATGAGATCCATCTTTAATCAGCCCATCAAAAGCAGCAGAAATGGCGTGATTTAAATATGCACTTTTTATAAATCTATTATTTACAAAAAAGAACTGCTCGCCTCTAGATTTTTTTGCGAACTCAGGCTTACCCACAAAACCAGATATTTTAAGCACATCGGTATCTTCGTTTACGGGTACTAATTTTTCATTGGTTTTAGGGCCAAAAATATTTACGATACGTTGTCTGTAATTACTCTGCGGTAAATTAAAAATTTCGGAACCATTATGGTACATTACAAAATTAATATTGGGATGTGCTAAGGCCACGCGCTGAAACTCATCGGTTATGTGTCGCGTTTCTACAGTATTAGATTTTAAAAAATTACGTCGCGCCGGTATATTAAAAAACAGGTGTTTTACGGCTATAGAAGTTCCTTTTGGTGTTACTACCACATCTTGATTAACGACTTCGCTACCCTCTATAGTTATAGCTGTACCAACTTCGTCTTGTTCCTGTTTGGTTTTAAGTTCTACATGGGCAATTGCTGCAATACTGGCCAAAGCCTCTCCTCTAAACCCTTTAGTGTTTAACTGAAATAAATCTTCTGCAGAACGTATTTTAGATGTGGCATGGCGTTCAAAACTTAATCGTGCATCGGTAACACTCATCCCCACACCATCGTCTATAACTTGCACCAAGGTTTTGCCTGCATCTTTAACCAATAATTTTATGGTTTGTGCTTGGGCATCTATGGCATTTTCTAATAATTCTTTTACTACTGAAGCTGGACGTTGTACTACCTCGCCTGCTGCAATTTGGTTTGCAACATGGTCTGGTAAAAGTTGAATAATGTCTGCCATGTATTTATTTTGAAAAAAATATTGAAAGATCAAATTCTATAATAAATAGAAAAATAAGTATCAATATTACTACTATAATTAAAATTCTTCGGTTTGCTTCGCGGTCGGGTTCTTCTTTTAATTCGCCCAAAGCATTTTTAAACTTAGTTTTTATGTTACCTGAAGGACCAACAGTTTTACGGTAGCCGTCAAACTTATGTTTCATTTCGAAAGGACTGCCCTCTTCACCATCTTTATAAAACCGTGGCTTATAGCTAAATTTTTTATTTTGTCGTTTACCAAAAATCCCCATAATACCTCCTACATTTCGTAATTATTTAATACGTACCACAAAACCAATATCATTACTAACAATACAATCCAACGCAGTAAAACGTTACCTTTTTTTGTTTTGTATTTTCTGGTTTGTTTAATGTCTTGCCATTTAGAAGCTATATCTTTTGAATCGTGTTCGCTGGTATCTTCTTGAAATTTAGGCTTATAATTAAACGATTTATTTTTACGCTGATTAAATAAATTCACTATTTAAAAACTAGTCTTTGTTACCTTTCAAAGGTACTTAAAATTGAATGAAATGTCGAATTGGAATTCCAAAAAAATGTTAACATACTAGGCTGCTTGCAGCATATATAAGTAAATGTCAACTTTAAAAGGCGTAAAAGCTATAATGAGGAATAATGCTCTACTTTGGATTTATAAAAATGAAAAGCGCCCTATTTCTAGGACGCTTTTCTCGCTATTAATCAACACTAAAGTAATTAACCTTAAAACTAATTACTATGTTCTATAATGTGAAGCAGATCGTTTTTTTGAACTACTCCCGATTGTCTCCAAACTTGATTTCCAGATTTATACAAAATTAAAGTGGGTACACCTTTAACTTGCAATTTTGATGCCAATGTTTGATTTTTATCGACATCTATTTTTAAAATTGAAATCCGATCGCCTAATGTGTCTTTTAGTTCTTTTAAAATCGGACTCATAACTTTACAAGGGCCACACCAGTCTGCGAAAAAATCGACTAAAACTGGTTTATCTTGTGCAATAAGTTCTGAAAAACGACTCATAAAAAAACTACTTTTTCATTTTGCGACTGCAAATGTACAACCTTAATACAAAACACAGCTATTAATTAACTAATTTTTAGCAATTTATATTATTTCTTAATTGTAGAAGGACATATAAAATCGGTTAACGGAATGCCTGCTTCGCGTATCGCCTTCATACCACCGGCAACATCTATAAGATTGTGGTAGCCTCTACTCTTTAAAATGGATGCCGCAATTACCGATCTATACCCCCCAGCACAATGCACATAAAAAGGGTCCTCTTTCGGAATTTCGGACAAATAATCGTTAATAAATTCTAATGAAGCATTTTTAGCATTTTCGATATGCTCCGAAGCAAACTCGCTATCTTTTCTTACATCAAAAACCTGTAGATTACCGTCTTCTAATCGCGATTTAAACGTCTCGGCCGAAATAGATGAAATGGTATCGTAAGTCTTACCCGTATCTTTCCACGCTTCAAAACCACCTTCTAAATACCCTAAAGTATTATCGAAACCTACACGAGACAGACGTATTACGGCTTCTTCTTCCATACCTTTATCGGTTACCAGTAAAATAGGTTGTTTAACATCTTTAATTAATGCCCCAACCCAAGGTGCAAATCCACCATCCAGACCAATAAAAATGGATCGTGGAATATGTCCCTGAATAAAATCGTTTTGATGTCTTACATCTAAAACTAAAGCTTCAACACTATTCGCCAAACTTTCGAATGCTTCTGGGTTTAAGGCTTTGGTACCTTTTTCGATTACGGTATCTATATTGTCGTATCCTTCCTTATTCATTTTTACATTTAACGGAAAATACTGTGGTGGTGGCGCTAAACCATCGGTAACTTCTTTAACAAATTCTGCTTTGGTCATATCGGCACGCAAAGCGTAATTCATTTGCTTTTGGTTACCTAAAGTGTCTACGGTTTCTTTCATCATATTTTTACCACATGCCGAACCAGCACCATGTCCTGGATACACAATAACATCGTCTGCTAATGGCATAATCTTTTCACGTAAACTATCGAATAAATATCCCGCTAAATCGTCTTGGGTAATATCGCCTTTTTGTGCTAAATCCGGACGGCCTACGTCGCCTAAAAACAGGGTGTCTCCACTAAAAATAGCATAATCTTTTCCTGTTTCATCTTTTAATAAAAATGTAGCACTTTCCATAGTATGCCCTGGCGTGTGCAATACTTTTATGCGCACATTACCAAGTTTAAATTCTTGACCATCTGTAGCAATAACAGCATCGAAAGCAGGTTTAGCCGACGGCCCATAAATTATTGGAGCACCTGTTAACTCGGATAAAGTTACGTGCCCACTTACAAAATCTGCATGAAAATGGGTTTCGAAAATATATTTTATAGTTGCTCCATCTTTTTCTGCTCTTTTTATGTAAGGCTCTACTTCTCGTAGCGGATCTATTATAGCAACTTCACCCGCGCTTTCTATATAATATGCACCCTGTGCTAAACAGCCTGTATATATTTGATCTACTTTCATAATCTTTTATTTTATATGCTTCAAAATTACTAATGTTTTTGGATTGATTGCGTAACTTGGGTTACAATACCAGTTCTTTAATTAAAATATAAACCCCCATAACAAGTACAAACCAACCGAATCCTTTTTTAAGTTTTTCTCCTTCAATATTATTCGACAAATAACTTCCTATTAATATTCCAACTACGGATAGCATAGTGAATATGCTTAGAAAAATCCAATCGATTTGCGTATGGCCAATGTCTCCTGCAAAACCAATTAAGGAATTAACCGCAATGATGAACAACGAGGTACCTACGGCCTTTTTCATCGATAAATTTCCTAATATTATAAGTGCTGGAATAATTATAAATCCGCCCCCAGCACCAACTAATCCAGTGAAAAACCCAATAACAATGGCCTGATTAAAAATTAAAAGGTTGCTTAATTTTCTTTTATGATGTTCTTCATCAATGTCTTTTTTAGGTTTAAGCATGGTTAGCGAAGCCACAACCATCATTACCGCGAACAATACCATAATGGCTATGTCTTTAGTTATTATCAAATTACCTATTTGCAGTAAATTTTCGGGCATAGCAGGTATAATTAACTTTCTCGTTATGTATACCATACTAAAAGCAGGAATAGCAAAAATAGCGGCGATTTTTAAATCGACTAAGCCCTTTTGGAAATTTTTATACGCTCCAAAACTAGCTGTAAAACCCACTATAAATAAAGAATAAGCTGTAGCCGTTATAGGATTAACATGTAATAAATACACTAATACGGGTACTGTAAGTATAGACCCGCCGCCGCCTGTAAGTCCTAAAACCAAACCAATAATTAATGCACTTAAATATCCTACAACTTGCGTAATATCCATACCTTAAATTTCGGGCAAATGTAAAGATTACATACACTTTATAAGGTAACAATGGTTACAAATTACACCGATATTTTTTTTTAATATGCCTTGTAGTGCGCTTGGCTGCTATATACTAATGATAACCAACAGTTAAGGAGTTGAAAAAAAAACTAACTTTTCTACAATTTCATTAATTGAATTTGGTTTCGCTGTAATTTAATGGCACCTTCATTTTCTAGTTTTTTTAAGAGTCTTGAAATGACTACTCTGGAAGTATGCAAATCTTGAGCAATTTCGGAATGAGTAACATTTATAACATCGTTGTGGTTTACCATGGCTTTATCTTTTAAATACTTCAACAGCCGTTCGTCCATTTTTAAGAACGCAATAGTATCTATAGCTTCCAATAATTCCGATGTACGCTCATGATAGCTTAGTAATATAAAGTTTTGCCAACTTTTATATTTTCCCAACCAAAGTTGCATGTGCTCTACAGGTACCATTATCAGTTTGGTATCGGTTTCGGCGATGGCACGTATTTCACTTTTTTTATTACCCAAGCAGCAGGTAAAACTCATGGTGCAGGTGTCGCCTTGCTCTATAAAATATAGCAACAATTCGTCTCCCTTAGCATCTTCTCTTAAAATTTTAATAGCACCGCTAAATAATAAAGGCATATATTTAATGGTTTCGCCAATATCCATAAGCAAAAAACCGGCAGGAATGTCTTTAAATACCCCTACTTGATTGATTTCTTTAAGTAAATCATCTTCAAATAAATAGCCATAGTGCTGCTTTAATGCTTCAATCATTATTTAAGAGTTTAAAGGTTTAAAGATACTTATATCTTGTCGAATTTGATTGGGATTTCTTATTGAACTCAAGAATTCTGAGTATATTTATAAGTGTATAATTAACATTTAAAAATACAAATGAAGAAACTAACTTTTTTACTATTTGGTCTTTTTGTGCTTAATGCATGTAAAGAACCTCCAACTATTAACCACAATCTCACTAACGCTGAAAACACCATAAGCGTACATGTAAACGTAAACGCTAACAATCAGCCATTTTATCAAGTATATTACAACAATACCATGGTTTTAGATTCTTCGGCTCTTGGTATTATTAGAGAAGATGCTAATTTTTATGACAATTTAAAAATAACAGCTATATCAGAACCAAAATTAATTACAGACACCTATTCGCTTTTTCATGGCAAACAAAAGGACATTACCTATACTGCACAACAATACACAGTGCATTTAGAAAATGAAACTGGTGAACAACTTGAAATCGATTTTAATTTATCGGAAGATGGTGTTGCTTTTCAATATCACTTTCCAGAAACATCAACAGACATAAAACACATTACTGAGGAAAAAACCAGTTATAATTTTACAAAAAATTCTAGAGCTTGGTTACAGCCTATGTCTAAAGCAAAAACAGGATGGAGCAATACCAATCCATCATACGAAGAGCATTATAAAATGAATATTCCTGTTAGCGAGTCCTCGCCTATTGGTGAAGGCTGGGTATATCCTGCGCTTTTTAACAGCAACGCTATTTGGACCTTAATTTCTGAAACAGGATTAGATAACACCTATTGTGGTACCCGTTTAAAATACAATCCACAAAGTGAAGCCCTGCAAGTAACCTTTCCGCAAAAAGAAGAAATTTTTCCTAACGGAGCCTTGAACCCGGAATCTAAACTTCCGTGGTCTACCCCATGGCGCATTATTACCATGGGAAATCTCAACACAATTACCGAAAGTACTTTAGGTACCGACCTTGCAAAACCAGCTATTAACACAGATACATCGTTTATAAAAGGCGGATTGGCTTCTTGGAGTTGGGTGCTGTTAAAAGATGATTTTATCACTTACGAAACCACTAAAAGATTCATAGATTATTCGGCAAGTATGCACTGGCCATACTGTTTAATTGATGTTGATTGGGATACTAAAATTGGTGATGAAAAAATTAAAGAGTTAGCAACTTATGCACAATCTAAAGATGTAAAACTATTAGTATGGTACAATTCCTCTGGGAGTTGGAACACGACACCTTACACGCCAAAAAGTAAATTACTCACTAAAGACAGTAGAGCCCACGAGTTTAAAAAATTAAACGATTTAGGAGTTGCTGGAGTTAAAATTGATTTTTTTGGAGGCGATGGCCAATCTATGATTGCTTATTACCATGATATTTTACAGGACGCTGCCAAGCATAATCTTTTAGTAAATTTTCACGGGTGTACCTTACCAAGAGGCTGGCAACGCACCTATCCTAATTTAATGACTATGGAAGCCATAATGGGCGAAGAATTTGTAACGTTTGTTCAAGACAATGCCGATGCCCAGCCTAGCCATTGCGCCATGTTACCTTTTACCCGAAACGTATTCGACCCTATGGATTTTACGCCAATGGTTTTAGATACGATTCCTAATATAAAACGTGTTACTACACCAGCTTTCGAGTTGGCTTTACCTGTATTATTCACTTCTGGTGTTCAGCATATTGCAGAAATTCCTGAAGGCATGAAAAAGCAACCAGAATTTGTAATTTCATATTTACAAGATATTCCGACCTTGTGGGATGCTTCTAAATTTGTTAGTGGTTATCCTGGTAAAGATGTGGTTATGGCAAGAAAGAAAGGTAAAAACTGGTTTGTTGTCGGTATTAACGGTGAGGCTGAAACCAAAACGCTAAACCTAGACCTTTCGTTTATTGAAGCTTCAAACGGACTATTGATTACAGATGGCCCTGATGGACTGGAACAACAACAAATTGACTTAAACACCAATAAAACTTTAAATATAACAGTAAAACCTTATGGTGGTTTCACTTTAAAATTTTAAGCAACAAAGTTTACATTATAAAAAAAGTGACGCATGAATTATGCGTCACTTTTTTTGTAAAATATAGTATTTAAAATTGTTTACCAGAAATACCAATAAAACAATCCGGTAATGAATAAAATAATACAAGAATGAATAACATCCCATTTATTCCAAGAATCTCTATCTGCGGCAAGCTCTTCTGGTGTTGCAGTACCAAAAACCAAACCTTTAATTTTAGCTGGGTCTGGCGCTTCGGTTAATAAACTAACCACTACTACAACAATAATACAGAATAAGAACATCCATCCGCAGAAAAACAACCAGTTTAAATCGTAGAACAAGTATTTAAAGGTCGAATCGGCTACTTCGCCTGCATTAGTATAGTACACTTTAGCACCTAAACGCGTAAGCCCGATTATTAATCCGGAAATTAATCCCCACATACCTCCAAGCGCCGAAGTTCTTTTCCAAGTTACTCCTAATAAAAAGGCTGCGGCAATACCTGGTGCTAATACAGATTGTACATCTTGTAAGTACGTGTACAATACATCACCAACACTACGCATAATCGGAATCCATAAAATACCTAAAATTACAACCACTAAGGTTGCCATTTGTCCAATACGCACTAATTTGGTTTCAGGAGTATTGGGTTTAATTTTCTTATAAAAATCGATAGTAAATAGCATGGCAGAAGAATTAAATAACGATGCCAACGAGCTCATTAAAGCTGCCAAAATACCACAAACTACAAGACCTTTAACACCTGCAGGCAATAATTTTGCCACTAAGGTAGGAAAAGCAGCATCGGCATTAGCTACGCCATTATCTAAGTACGGTAAAAAGCCTGCGCCACCATCGGCTAAGTATTTTTGATGAATAGCAAATGCAATCATTCCTGGTATTAAAAATAAAAATACAGGTAATAATTTTAAATAGGCTCCAAAAATAGTTCCGCGTCTCGCTTCTTTTAAATTTTTACCAGACAACACACGCTGCACGATATATTGATCTGTACACCAATACCAAAATCCGATAATAGAAGACCCGATTAACGCTCCTAACCAAGGAAAATCTGGATCGTTATTACTACGGATTAAGTTTATCATAGTATCGCCGTATTCATTAACTGGTACAGCACCAGCAATCTCAATCATTTTGCTCCATCCACCAAGCTCCTTCAAACCTAAAACTACAATAATTAAAGATCCCAAAAGCAAAATAGGTGTTTGTAAAACTGAAGTATACAGCACCGATTTCATACCACCAAATATGGTGTATAATGCTGTAATAACTACAAGACCTATAGCAGCAATCCAAAAGAAATCAATTCCCCAAAGTTCTTCAATACCGAATACTTGCTGAAATACTAAACCACCAGCATAAACGGTTACTGCCACTTTAGTTAATACATAACTAATTAAAGAAATTACAGATAAAATGGTTCTGGATTGGGGATTATAGCGACGCTCTAAAAACTCGGGCATGGTATACACCATACTACGAGAATAAAACGGTACAAACACCCAACCTAAAATTAAAATCATCCAGCCTTGAATTTCCCAATGCGCCATGGCCATACCACTAGAGGCACCAGCACCTGCCAGACCAATTAAGTGTTCAGACCCTATATTTGAAGCAAAAATAGAAGTACCAATGGCAATCCATGTGGCATCTTTTCCGCCTAAAAAATAATCTTCAGAATTTTGTTGTTTCTGTTTTACAACATAAACAATAACTCCAATTAAAAGAACAGCAAATACACCAATTACTACCCAATCTAACGTTTGTAAAGCTTGCATATTATTGGTTTTTATTTAGTTGAAAATTTAAATGTAGTTTTTGTACTATACGTTTCACCAGGATTTAATACCGTAGTCGGATAGTCCTTTTGATTTGGCGAATCTGGATAATGTTGCGTTTCTAAACACAAACCAGTTCGTTTAGCATAAGTACCACCTTGTTGCGACGGCAAAGTGCCATCTAAGAAATTACCTGTGTAAAACTGAATCCCTGGTTCGTCTGTAAATACTTCTAAAAATCGACCACTTGCTTCGTTATACACAGTGGCTGCCAATCTAAACCCTTGGTCTTGATGGTTAAGCACCCAACAATGGTCGTAACCTGTTCCGTTTTTAATCTGAACGTCGTCGGCATCAATAGCCGCTCCAACTGCTTTAGGCGTAGTAAAATCGAAAGGTGTTCCTTTAACTTCGGCCAAAGGCCCTAACGGAATAGACGTTTCGTCTATAGGCACGTAACGATCGGCATCAATCATTACTTTATCATCTAAAGTAGTTTTAGAAAAATCGCCTGATAAATTGAAGTACGAATGCTGCGTTAAATTTACAATGGTCGTTTTATCGGTTGTAGCCTCGTAGCTTACCTCTAAAGCATTGTCTGGAGTTAAGGTATAAACTACAGTTGTATTTAAATTACCTGGATAACCTTCTTCCATATCTTTGCTTAAATAGCTTAGTTTTAAAGCTACGGTATCGCCGTTTTCAACAGGTTCTGCATTCCAAACTACTTTGTCGAAACCTGTATCTCCTCCATGTAAATGGTTTGGCGCATTGTTAGTTGCTAAAGTATATTCTGTACCGTTTAAAGTGAATTTACCATTAGCAATACGATTGCCGTAACGACCAATTAAGGCACCAAAAAATGTTGGGTTTGTTAAATACGGCTCTAAATTATTATACCCTAAAACGACATCTTCAAATTTCCCTTCTTTGTTTGGTGCTTTCAACGTAGTGATGATACCTCCAAAAGTAATGATATCGACTTCCATGCCATTGGCATTTTTAAGTTTGTATAGGTCTACTTGCTGGCCATCTGGTGTTGTTCCAAATGCCGATTTAGTAACTGATGCGTGTTCCATGGTTTTCTCTGCTTCTGTTTCTATTTTTTTAACTTCTTGCTTGGTATCTTTACAACTGGTGTAAAAAGAAACCACCGCTAAAAGTATAAAAAATTGAAAGCAACGTTTCATAATTTTCATATCTATTAGTTTGTTAGTATTAATTGTTGCGATTAAAGATATGATAATAAGCTTCGTTAGCGTGCATAGTATCTTTAAAAGTTCTAACTTTTGTATCGTTATCGATTACCAACAATTCTACACCAGCTATGTCTGCAAAGTCTTCCATCATTTCTGTGGTAACTGCTTGGCTATACACAGTATGGTGTGCACCTCCAGCTAAAATCCATGTTGTAGCGGCAATGTCTAAGTTAGGTTTACAATCCCAAAGTACTCTAGCTACTGGTAATTTAGGTAAATCAGCCATTGGTTTTACAGCCTCTACTTCGTTAACTATAAGTCTGAAACGATTTCCCATATCTACTAAAGAAGCATTAATTGCAGGACCTTCTGGCGAGTTGAATACCAAACGTACCGGATCTTCTTTACCTCCAATACCTAACGGATGGATCTCGCAATTTACTTTACCATCGGCAATACTCGGACAAATCTCTAACATGTGAGACCCCAAAACATACGATTTTTCTGGTGTGAAATGATATGTGTAGTCTTCCATAAACGATGTTCCGCCTTCAAGACCATAACTCATCACTTTCATTACACGTGTCATTGCAGCTGTTTTCCAATCGCCTTCACCACCAAAGCCATAACCATCGGCCATTAAACGTTGGGTTGCAATACCTGGTAATTGTTTTAACTCGCCTAAATTTTCAAACGTATCTGTAAAAGCTTTAAATCCGCCATTATCTAAAAAAGCTCTTAAACCTAGTTCTATTTTAGCGGCATCAACTAAAGATTGACGTTGCTCGCCACCTACTTTTAACTTGTCTGAAAGCTTATAAGTAGACTCGTATACTTTAATTAAATCTTCAATTTCTTGCTCGGTAACCTTATTCATAAAGTTAATCACATCTGAAGAATCGTAGCCATTAACCTGCATACCAAAACGCATTTGTGCTTCTACTTTATCGCCTTCGGTTACGGCAACTTCACGCATATTATCGCCTATTCTAGCTACTTTTAAATTTTGAATTTCATCCCAACCTAAAGCAACACGCGACCACATACCAATTTTTTGTTGAACGCGATCTGTTTTCCAATGCCCTACAATAACTTTACGTTTTTTACGTAAGCGCGACATGATAAATCCAAACTCGCGGTCGCCATGAGCCGATTGGTGTAAGTTCATATAATCCATATCGATGGCATCCCAAGGAAGCTCTGCATTAAATTGCGTGTGTAAATGGCATAGTGGTTTGTTTAAAATAGATAAACCACCAATCCACATTTTTGCAGGAGAAAACGTATGCATCCAAGTAATGATTCCAATACAATTAGGATTCGAGTTAGCATCTTGGCACACCTGAAGAATTTCGCTTGGTGATTTTACTGTAGGTTTATAAACGATTTTTACTGGTATCGCTTTTGAAGCGTCTAAGCCTTTTACAACCTCTTGAGAGTCGGCTGCTACTTGTTTAAGGGTTTCTTCTCCGTATAAATCTTGGCTTCCGGTTACAAACCAAATTTCTTTTTTGCTAATATCTAGTATCATGTAATTAGTTTTTTATAAGGTTAATTTATTTATTGTCCGTAATACGCATCTTTACCATGCTTACGGTCGTAATGTTTTTTTATTAATGAATCTTTTAAACGCGGGGCGTTAGGATTAATTTGTCGCGTTAAATACGCCATTTCTGCAACTACTTCCAGCACTTTACTGTTATACACGGCCTTAGCGGCATTTTTCCCCCAAGCAAATGGCCCGTGGTTGCCCAATAGTACCATTTCTACTTCGGTATGCGATAATTGTTTCGATTTAAAACAATCTAAAATCTGAATACCAGTATTATGCTCGTAATTACCTGCAATTAAATCGTCGTGCATTGGTGCTGCACAAGGAATATCTTTAGTTAAATGATCGGCATGCGTCGTTCCAAAAATGGGAATATCCATTTGTGCTTGAGCCCATGCCACCGAATATTTAGCGTGTGTATGCGCTATCCCACCAATATCTTCCCAATGCTTATACAAATAAGCGTGTGTTTTGGTGTCTGAAGACGGACGTAATTCGCCTTCAATTTTATTGTTATCGTAATCTAAAATAACGATATCTTCTGGTTTTAAACTTTCGTAAGGTACTCCGCTAGGCTTTATGGCAAAGGCACCATTAGCCCGATCTACGGCACTTACATTACCAAAAGTATATACCACCAAACCCAATGCATTTAACTGCATATTGGCTTCGTAGCACTCTTCTTTTAAACTTTTATATTTTGAACTCATTTTTTATTGGATTTTACGGTTGTTTCTACAAATGCCCCTAAATGCTTATACGCCTGCATAATGTCTTCGTATTTATCTACATTATCGGCCTGAGGGAAATATTCGGCTTCAAAATCGCTACCCATAACTTTACTGGCTTCTATAACATTAGGATAAACACCTGCTGCAACAGCCGCATAAATCGCTGCACCCAATGCCGGGGCCTGATCTGATTCTGCTACTTTAATTGGCATGTTAAGTACATTTGCCAAAGTTTGCATAATGAAAGGTGATTTTCTAGCCACACCACCAATACCAATTACGGTATTAATTTTAACGCCTTCGTCTTGAAAACGATCGACAATCATTTTAGAACCAAAACAGATGGCATTTACAAGCGCTTTAAAAATATGCGGGGCTTTGGTACCTAAAGAAATACCAGACATAGCACTTTTTAATTCTTGGTTGGCATCTGGCGTTCTACGACCATTTACCCAGTCTAATGCAACTGGTACTGCATCGCTAAGCGGAATATTTTCGGCTTGTGCCGCTAAAGTGCGTATAAAATTGGCATCAATTTCGTCTTGTAAAGCTTTTTTCTGATCGTCTGATAATATTGAAGATCTCATTACCAAATTCTGCACCGGCCAAGCTAAAACATCTTTAAACCATGCCAAAACATCGCCGAAAGCCGATTGTCCAGCTTCTAAACCAATATAACCAGGAATTACAGAGCCATCCACTTGTCCGCAAATGCCTTTTACAGTATTTGCACCAATAACATCTGGAGACGACACCATAATGTCGCAAGTCGAAGTTCCCATAACCCGTACTAAAGCGTGTTCATCGACTTTAGCACCTACAGCACCCGAATGGGCATCGAAAGTACCGACGGCGATTACCGTTTTTGTGGTTAACCCTAATTTCGTTGCCCACGCTTCATTTAAATTTCCAGCAACCCTGTCCGATGTAAATGTTTCGTTATACAAATTTCCTCTTAGACTCCCTAAATAAGGATCTAATTGACTTAAAAATTCTTCCGAAGGTAATCCGCCCCAGCTTTCGTGCCACATAGCTTTGTGGCCTGCTGCGCAACGACTTCTTTTAAAGCTTTCTAAATCGTCGTGATCTGAAATTAAATAAGTAATGTAATCGCAGTGTTCCATCCACGTATGGGCTGCTTCTTTTACTGCTTTATCTGTTCTTGCAATGTGCAATATTTTAGCCCAGAACCATTCCGAAGAATAGATGCCGCCTTCGTATTTTGTATAATCTTCTCCGCCCCAAGATCTCGCTAATTCATTAATTTCGTTAGCTTCTTGAATGGCAGTATGGTCTTTCCATAATACCATCATGGCATTTGGATTTTCTTCAAAACCTGCTGTTAATGCTACAGCTTCACCAGTTGCTGTAATAGGAAGTGGCGAAGACCCTGTGGTATCTATACAAATACCAACGATACTTTCTGGATCGACTTCGCTACTAGATACGACTGATTTAATGGTATGTTCTAAACCTTCGATATGATCTAAAGGATGTTGGCGAAATTGATTGATACTAGCGTTACAATATTGTTGTGCTTTCCAACGTGCATACCAGTGTACTTCTGAAGCTAATTCAGCTCCATTTTGAGTATCGATTAAGACGGCTCTTACAGAATCCGATCCATAATCTAACCCTATTACATATGTTTTCATGTTTAAAAAAATTCGTATTTAGTATTCAACAAATATAGTATTATAATATATAAGTGTAAAAATAACACTTAAAGTTTAACGTAATTCCTGCGTAATTTAACATCATCTTTTTAGAGATAAAAACGGTTTAGCATATTTACTCAAATAAATTAAAAATGAGCTATAAACCTGCTAACAAACACTTGCTTTATAAATGTTAGATCTCCTACGTGCATCGTGATGTCTTTTTAATACAACTCAAAAACTGGTCGACCAGCTTCATCAAATGTAACTTCCATAATGCGGGCATGACGATTAGGATCGTATAACGGGTCGGCTTTAATTTCTTGTAATGGTCTTGTATCGGTTTTAGGTACTACCATAGGATCTCCCACAGCATGTTCGTAATCTCTAGCATGGTAAACACATAATGGCGTTATACCGTCTTCGGCCACAGTAAAACTATTGTGGCCTGGTCCGTAAATATGCTTCTCGTAATTGGTTTGCAACACAGGGAATCTTGTTTTCTTCCAAGAATTTCTATCCAATAAATCAGCGTCTTCATCGGCTTCCATATACCCCATACAATAGCAAGCGCCCGTAGCACTTGCCGAGAAGGTTATATAAATTTTGCCGTTATTTTTAATGACTGCAGGCCCTTCGTTCACCCAGAAATCAACACGCTCCCAATCGTAATCTGGTGTTGTTAACATAAATTGAGGTGTTTTAAGTTTTATAGGCGATTCCATTTCTGCTAAATACAAATTAGACGCCGCAAACTGCCCCCCTGTTTTTTCTGCCCAGCAGAAATAACGCTTGCCTTGATTTTCGAAAACTGTACCGTCTAACGAAAAATCTATAAATGATTTCTGATCTCCATCTGCAGCTTGCATCATTCCAAGTTCTATCCATTCATCTTTAAAAGGATCTTGACCTTTACACTCCAAGACATAAGGTCTGAGTGCCCAAATATCATCTTCTTGACTCGCGGCGAAATAGACATACCATTTGCCATCTAAATAATGAAGTTCTGGTGCCCAAATATGTCGACTCATCGGGCCACTGTCGTGCTTAAACCACACATCAAAAGTCTCTGCATTTTGCAATTCAGCAATAGTTTTCGCCCGTCGCAATTCTATTCTATCGTAAGTAGGCACCGAACCCGTAAAATAGTAATACCCATCGGTATGTTTATAGATAAACGGATCGGCACGTTGTTCAACTATTGGTTTATTAGTAAATCGTGTCATAACTTTAAATATGAAGTTTTGCTTTTATGAGTTCGTAATAGGTATCGGTAATTTTATACTTATAAATTAACATGCCGTTAATAACATGAAAAGTGGCTGGAATTAATGTTAACATTAAAGCGAGTCCCATTAAGGAAGTCTCAGATTGTATAGTATCTGGAATATATCCAAAACTATCGAGCAACACGCCTACTACGGCTCCTGCAATACCCATTCCTGCTTTTTGTGCAAATGAAATCCCGCCAAAAGCCAATCCCGAAACACGAATACCGGTTTCGGCTTGCCCATAATCTACAGCTTCTGCAATAGCAGTCCAAAAAATAGGCGCATGTACATCGACTACAAACGATAAAATGAAATACATTACATAAGCCAATAACATACTTTCTGGATGAGGCTTTACAACAACATACATAAGCAAACTCAATACCGCTACAGCAAACTGCGACATCCAAAATAATTTCACCTTACAGAAGCGTTTGGTTATAAACGTAGACGCGGGCATAGCTAAAATAGCAGCTGCTACACCGGTACCCATAAAAGTAGATTGCACCACTTCGTCGCCGCCTAAATAATATTTTGCGTAGTATATGGCCACAGAAGCTCTTATAACATAACCTACTGTACCAGACAAGCAAGATCCTGCTAACAATAACCACTGATTGTTTTTAAACAGATATTTTAATTGTTCCAATAAGGGTCTTTTCTCTTCTACATGTTCTACACGCTCTGTGGTGGTAAAAAAACAGAACAGTAAAAGTAGTGTACCAACAAAGGCCATAATTCCCATAGCTATTTGGTAGCCGCGAGCCAAATCGCCTGAACCCATTTTTTTAGCAAGTATTGGCACAACTATCGATACCGCAAAGGCAGCAATCTTGGCAAAAAACAAACGGTACCCACTAGCCGACAACCGTTCTTTAGGATCGCTTGTTAATACCCCTATTAAAGAAATGTAAGGAATGGTTACCGAAGTAAACATGAGGGTGACCAATATATAGGTGGCGTAAGCATAAAGCAATTTTCCTGCATAATCGAAATCTGGTGTGGTAAAAGTTAAAAACACCGAAATTCCGAAAGGCACCGATAAGTATAAAAAATAAGGTCTGAATCGTCCGGATTTGAATTTGTATTTATCGGTAATAATGCCCATAAGCGGATCGCTAACAGCATCTATTAAACGTACCAATAAAAACATTAAAGCCACATCCTTTGGAGTAAGACCAAAAATATCGGTATAAAAATATGTAATAATCAGGAACATTGAAGAAATCACAACATTCACTGCTGCATCTCCAGAGCCGTACCCTATTTTTTCTAAAAGACTTAACTTTTGATTTTCTGTTTTCATATACTCGTTTTTAAGTCATCTTTTATACTTTAAAACACCGACTTAAATTATTTAATATTGTTATTCTTTTTTAGTTGCTTCAGGAGCTTTTATTAATCGAACACCATAAATACCTGCTGTTGTAGAACCTGAATCTGCTTGAAAACGTACTTCTAAAACAGCATTTTGTTTTACTAAATGCATTGGCAATTTATAATCGACATCGAAAAACGTATTGCCTTTTTCTCCCTCTAATTTAGGGCTCGCTATAACCTCTCCATTCACTAAAATTTTAAAATGCCTTCCAGCATCTAAACCAAAATATGTTACACGCAAATAATCAGCATTAAAATATTGATTTTTAAAATTATAACTAAACCAACCTGAAGCATCTCTCCAATGTTTATTTTGATTCAATCCGCTATTGGATTCCACCGATTTTATACCATGGTCGGACTCTGGTTGTTGTTCACCTGGTGCCACATAATCTAAGGTAATGGATTGCAAATAGGCTTCGGATTTTTCTTTTTCTGCCAATTCAAGTTGTAACTGTTCTAACCCTTCTGGTGTTTCATTTTTAAAGTATATGGCATAACGTTTTTCGTGAATTTTATAAAAGGGCTGAAGCACCAGATTTTTATATTTTTTTGGATACCAAAGTTCTGGTGCCGAAAACTCTAGCGGCTTATTTGGTATTGGCTTAATCGCTTTTAAAATATCGGCTTCCTGTCCAGATATTAACATAGGCGCATCGTTTAAAGGCAAAAAAGGGCCATCGGCAATATGTCCGCCTCTACTATCGTCTGCAAACAAACCATCCTGATTGGCATCACCTGTAACCGCAGCCAATACAATTGGCCCATAAGTTACAGATACATACCCCGAATTATCTGGTATATCTACCAAACTTAAATGCATAGGCAACGTCATAGTAATACGATCGCCAGATTGCCATTTTCTACAAATAGGAATATAAGATCCAGGAACGCCTTTAACGTCTATTGACTTACCATTTACCGAAATTTTTAAAGCTCCAGCTGCAACCCACTGCGGATAACGTAACATTAAAGTCGCCTTTTTAGCCGCCTTGCTTTCCCAAATTAAAGTGGTTGATGCGGTTTCTGGAAAGTTGGTTTCTTGAGTGATAGTTGCCTGTTGTGCTTGCCAATTTACTTGTGAAGGAATGAACAAGTTTACATACAATGAATCTTTATGCTTAGCATAAATCAGTTCGTTATACTTGGTATGATTTTCCATTCCAGAGCCTACACAACACCAAAAACTCGTTTCTGGTTGCGAGTATACTCTATAATGCCCAGGTCGCATTGGTGTAAAATATACAAATCCGCCATTGGGATTTTGAGATGACAAAATGTGATTGTAAAGTCCGCGTTCGTAAAAATCGATATAGCTTTCGTTTGCAGTATCTTCAAAGAACATTTTACTCAACTTAAGCATATTATAAGTATTACAGGTTTCGGGACCTTGTTCGCTACTTAAAACTTCGGTAAAGTCGTTAATAGGGTTAAAATGTTCTCGCACACTATTTCCACCAATACTCAATGAACGTTTTTGAGTCACATTATCGTAAAAATGCAACGCTGATGCGCGATAGGTTTTATCGTGGTCTAATTGATAAATACGCTCGAAACCAATAAATTTTGGTATTTGCGTATTCGCATGCATACCTGTTAAAATATCTTTATTTTCGGCTAGTGGATTTAACAACCCCTGTTCGGAAAATCGCTTAGCTAATTTTAAGTATTTTTCATCTTTAGTAATGTAATACACTTCGGCGAACACTTCGTTTAACCCACCGTGTTCAGAACGTAACATATCCTGAACTTGAGCTTCAGATAAATTACTCGTTACTCCACTAAACCAATCAGTTAATGCAATTAACATAGTTTTAGCTTCAGCCTTATCGGCAAACATCCAGGCATCTTTTAAACCAGCAAACGTTTTATGAATATTGTAAAGCGGTACCCATTTATCGTTTAAGCTAAAACTACCTGCGTTAATTTTTCCGTTTTCAATGGCTTTCCACAAAGTCTTACTTCCTGGTATACCACCAATATATCCATTGCCATTAGCTTGTTGTACACGATGTAATTCTGATAACACATAATCTATTAATACATTCGCTTTTGGATTGTCTGTAGAAGCATAATACATAGATAATGCCGATAAATAATGCCCTAAAGTATGGCCATCTAACCCCGTATTTTCCCAATTGGTATACGCTTCCGCTTTAGGTGTTAAACCAGCTTCTCTAAGATATGGCGCCAGCAATCGGTCTGGATTTAGCTCTTGTATATACTTAAAATCGGTTTCTGCGGCTTCTTTAAAAACACCAGACATTACAGAAACTTGATCTAAAGGAAATAACTGCACAGCCTCTTGTGCCATGGCTGACAGTGTGAAAATAATCCCCAAACTTGTTAATAATAATTTCATCTTTACTCTAATACATTGTCTTTTAGACTTGGCCATAAATTATTATCCCATTTCAATTCAGAAACTCTTAGCTTAGGCAATCCTTTATCTGAAGCATCATACCCATGAAAAAAGATATAATCCTTATCATCAAAAGTATATACACTGTTATGTCCAGCGCCGTACCACTTGCTATTTCCTTCAAGCACTAGAGTGCCTCCACCAGCATTTAATGGTGTTCCGTCTTTATCTACATAAGGCCCTGTAACCGTTTTAGAGCGCCCCACCACAACTTTGTAGGTGCTATTTTCGGCACGGCAACAGTAATCCCAAGATAAAAATTGATAGTAATATTCGCCTTTTTTAAATATAAACGGCCCCTCTAAAGCGGCATCACCCGCATCGGAATCTTCAATATCGAAACTACGCTCGCGACGTGCAATAGTATGCCATACTTCTGGTGTTGCAATAGATTTTAAATCTGATGCCATTTTCACCATTTTAAGTCCGCCCCAGAACGATCCAAAAGCCATCCACGGCGTTCCTTGTTCATCGAAAATTAAATTCGGATCTATAGCATTCCAATTATCTCGATTAGGAATAGATTGGATGATGATACCCTGATCTTCCCATTTGTAGTTTTTATCGTTCGGATTCAATGTTTTGTTAGTTACCAAACCAATTGCCGAAGTGTTTTTTCCGAAGGCTGAAATAGAATAATACAAATAATACATGCCTTTATGAAAGGAAATGTCTGGCGCCCAAATATGCCCGTTAAATCCCGGAGCGACATCTTTAGCCCATTTTGGACTTTCGGCAAATACTTGTTTTGCTTTGGTCCATGTTTTTAAGTCTTTAGATGTAAAACTGGTTATACCAGGACCTGTACAAAATAAATAGTATGTATCGCCTTGTTTTGCCACAACTGGATCGTGGGTAATTGGTTTTGTAGTTTGTGCAAAAGCTTTTAGCGATACTAAAATCACTAAAAGCTTTATATAAAATTGAACTGTTTTCATAGTTTAATCTTGAATCCCTTCCGAAGTCATAATCACACGCTTTAGGGTGCCATCGGGATTATAGTATAATCTATCCACACATACCGAGCGTCTGAAACTTCCTCCATGAGTAGGAATGCTACCATTGTGATAAATGAAGTAATCTTTTCCTTTAAACTCTATAATTGATTGATGATTGGTGTTGGAATTCCCTGCAACTTCATTTAAAATACCTTTATATTCCCAAGGACCAGTGATGGACTTACTCATGGCATAAGCAATTTTTTCTGGAAATTGATACGCATACGATAAGTAATACCAATCGCCTTTTTTATGAATATATGGTGCTTCTGTAAAATTAGGAAGATCTACCGTATGTATTGGTCCATCCAATTCAATCATATTATCCTTTAATTTGGCATAATGACAAACAGTATTGCCCCAATATAGATAGGCTTGACCATCGTGATCTACATACACAGTAGGATCTATATCGTCCCAAGAAATATCGGTATGCTTGGTCATATCGTTAGTAATTAAGGCTTTCCCTAAAGCATCTTTAAATGGCCCTGTTGGCGAATCGGATACAGCCACACCAATAGATTTGCCGTGGATACTACCATGAGACACGGTAACATACCAATAAAATTTTCCGTTACGCTCTATAACTTCCGATGCCCAAGCATCGCCTTTTGCCCATTTAAAATCGGCCGGTTTTAATGGCACGGGATGCGATTTCCAAGTTATCATATCGGTTGATGAATACACCAACCATTCGTCTATTTTATAAAAATTAAAATCGTTTGGAGCCTCGTCGTGCCCTGTATACAAATACACCGTATTATCGTGTACAATAGCTGCTGGATCGGCAGTATATTTATCGGTAATAATCGGGTTGTTTATGTTGTCTATTTGTTGTGCTTGTACCTGTAGAGTCGTTAAAACCACGCCCAGAACTGTACTTGCAAAATTTAATCGTTTCATAGTATATTAATTTATTTTTTTTGCCCAAATAGGTTTTCCTTCCGTTGTAAATCCAGAATACGACAGGGTAACTGCTCTTGGCGAAGCTTCCCAATCCCAAGCATCAAAAAGTTTACATTCTTGTCCGTTTACATAAATGGTATTGGTATTTGCATTAAATTCCCAATTACCAGAAACTTCGCCGCCCATAGTACCATTACTATTAAAAATTATGGTTTTTGAAGTTTGCATAACTTTATACTCGTAATTCATAGTAATTTGCTCCCAAGTACCTGCTATGTCTGCTACTGTAATATTAGTTTCTGGCACATTAGCATAACGTTCTGGAGCCACTACAGGCCAACCATCTTCTGTCCATTGCAATTCTCTAACCTGTCCCATCATTACGGCATTAGACACGTTAATTCCTGGCACGCCTTCTGGCAATCTACCTTGCGATGAAAAATACCATTTGTTGGTATCGGCATCCTGAAAAATAGCACAGTGCGAAATTCCAACCCATCCTGTATGACCGTTAAATTTATAAGGATGTGTAAGCATCGGCCAGCACTCTGCACCTTCCGATACATTTTGACCATCGATACCCACATAAGGCCCTAACAAATTTGTAGCTCTAGCCACACGGGTATTATATGCTACAGATAATTCGTCGTATGCCAAAAATAAGTAGTAATAACCAGTATCTGGATTATATATAATTTCTGCACCTTCTAAACCTTGCCATCTATTAGATCCAATATTTCCACGACCCGCTATCCTTGTTCCATAATCTTCAATACCATTAAGTTGGAATGGTTTACCTGTTGCTGGATCTAACTGTACAGCAGCAATGCCCGTATGCCAAGATCCGTAAATTAACCACTGCTCACCTTCTGGTGTTTCTACTATACTAGGATCTATGGCATTAAATTTATTATACGAACTCCAATCGTTACAACTGGCTCTGTAGTAATCTTCTACTCCATCTGGAATGGCAGTAATAACCATACCTTTATCTTCCCAATTATTAGAAGCCAAATCGGTAGTTTCCATCATACCTATATAAGGGCGTTCTCCCCATGAAGCACAACCGTCGGTTCCCGTTATAAGCTCATCTACAATAATACTGTAATACATACGGTATATCCCATTGATTTCGCGTACACAAGGTGCCCAATAACCGTATTTCGGATTTGCAATTTCGGGTAATTCCATGCGCCTTCTATTCGCGTTCATAGAATCTTTAACCCAAGTAGGGGCGGCATCCATTGTCTTGCCCAAATACTCCCAGTTTACCAAATCTTTAGAGCGACGCCCATGAAAATGCCCATGACCATCATGAGCATTACCATAAGAAGCATCGGTTTGATACATATAAAAGTACTCGCCTTGTTTTACAACTGTTGGGTCGTGTACATTAGCTAAATTCCAACGGCTTCTATTAGCCCATGAACCTATATTGGTGTAATTATCAGCAAAAGTGGGCCCATCGAAAGCAGGTTCCGTTGGTTCGTTATCGTCGTCATCTGTCGGGTTTTCTTCAACATCGGGATCGTTAGTAACGTCTTCATCTTTAGAACAACTAAACACCATTCCAAAAAGAAGTAAAACAAGACAGATGTGTTTTAAATGTGTAAGTTTCATTATTTTTCTCCTTCTATTACTACTACCGAAAACGGAGGCAATTCTACTTGTAGCTCTCCTTTTTTCAATTTAAAATCCTTGAATGGTTGTGGTGTGATATTGTTTGGATTGTCGAAGGTATTATGATCTTGTAAAGCTTTAGAACTTAAAATGCTTGCTGTAGCATTTTTTAACCCTAAATCTTTTACATTTATGCTTACGGTATGCGCTTGTTTTGCATCGATATTCACTAATGACGCACTCACTTTACCAGCTTCGTCTTTTGATGCCGAAATAGAAATAGCGTCTAACGATTCGCCGTCTACAGTATATTTAGGCGATTTAAATGTTACTGGAATTAAAGTAGCATCGTGATGCACGGTATACATTTTCATTACGTGATAAGTAGGTGTTAACAACATTTTTTCGCCTTCTGTAAGAATAACAGCTTGTAACACATTTACTGTTTGTGCAATATTTGCCATCTTAACACGGTCTGCATGATTATTAAAAATATTCAATGTCGTTCCAGCAATCATAGCATCGCGCATTGTATTTTGCTGATATAACACTCCCTTTTCTGGTGTTTCGCTATCGTACCATCCGCCCCACTCATCTACAATTAAAGCGACTTTATGCTCAGGGTCGTATTTATCCATAATAGCCGTATGTTTTTCAACCAGTTCTTCCATTTTTAATGCGGTTTTCATAGTTGAAAAATATTGTGCTTCGTTAAATTTTATGTCGGAGCTTTTATTTTCCCATTTTACAAATGAATACGAGTGCAAAGCGACACCCTCTATTAAATTTTTAGGAATATCACGCATCAATACTTCTGTCCAATGGTAATCTGCCACATTTGCTCCAGAAGCAATTCTGAATAATTTTTGGTCGTTAGTCCAACTCGTCATAAACGTAGCGTACTGTCTGTAAATGTTAGCATAGTGTTCTGGCGTCATATGGCCACCACAACCCCACATTTCGTTACCAACACCCCAATATGTTACGTTCCAAGATTTTTCGCGACCGTTTTCTTTTCTTAAATCAGCCATCGGACTAACACCATCGTGCCCCACATACTGAATCCAATCTGTAAATTCTTTAACAGTACCACTACCTACATTTGCGGCTAAATAAGGCTCTGTATCTAACACTTCGCAAAGGTTTAAAAAGTCGTGGGTTCCAAAGCTGTTGTCTTCTGTTGTACCACCCCACCATTGATTTACTATTGTTGGTCGGTCTTTTTTAGGACCAATACCATCTTTCCAGTGATAGGTATCGGCAAAACATCCGCCAGGCCATCTTAAATTTGGAATTTTCAACTCTTTAAGCGCTGTAATTATATCGTTTCTAACACCATTGGTATTAGGTATGTTTTTATTGGCTTCACCAACATAAATACCATCGTAAATACAGCGTCCTAAATGTTCTGCAAAATGACCATAAATATGTTTACTAATTATTGGAGCATCGCCTTCTAAAGTTAATGATACTTCGGTGTTTTTTTGAGCTGCAAGTGGTTGTATAACACTTAAAGCCAAACCGGCAACAGCACTATAAATATGTTTTCTTTTCATTGTTGTTTTTAATTTAAAAAAGACCGCGCGATAAACGCGGTCTTTAAGGTTTTAATGCTTAGACTAATTCAAAATAAAGTATTAATACCCTGTGTTTTGTTCTGTTACTAGAGGGTTGTTGTCCATTTCTGATTGTGGAATCGGAAAATATTCTCGCCCAGGAACATAACTATTATACTCTGGATCTCTAGATTTTAACCACTCGAGTTTAGCTGGATCTTGTAACCATCCCCAACGACGAATATCGTCGAATCTGTGCCCTTCTAAAGGAAACTCTAAAAAGCGTTCGTGAGCAATTTGATCTCTCATTTGTTGTTGTGACATACCTGGTTTGGTAGTTGCCAAATCTGGTAAATTAACACGATCTCTCACCTGCTGAATGTAAGCATAAGCAGCATCGGTTTGTCCTAATTCGTTTAAACATTCGGCATACATTAATAACACATCGGCGTAACGCATAATGCGTTCGTTAATTCCAGATCTCCAGTCGTACTCATCTACTCTACTACCATCAGAATTTTGGTATTTAGCAACAAATAAATCGTTTAAATAGGATTCGTTAGCGCCATAATGCGTAGCAAAATCTACACCATACAGCATCATGCCTCCCGGTTTGTTATAAAACATAGTGGCATCTAAACGTGGATCGACTTGACCGTCTACCGTTTGTTCTTTATGAAAATCGTCGAATAAAATACGGGTTGGCTGCACATCTGTAAATCCAAAAGTTGGTGGGCCGTAAGTAATGGCTCTGGCAGAAGTTTTACCCCAACCAGATGCTGGCGCACCGCCCCAGCCTAAGTCTACTCCTCCTGCTTCGCGACTAAATTGTACTTCAAAAATAGATTCTGAATTATTTTCGTTGTATAACGTAAAATTATCTTGGTAATTTGCTACTAATGCATATTCTCCAGAATTTATTACACTCTCGAAAGCTGTTTTAGCAGCATTGAAGTCTTTTGTAAACAAATGTGCTTTTCCTAAATATGCCATAGCGGCGCCTTTAGTGGCTCTTCCTACTTGTCCGGCATCTGGTCCTGACACTGAATTATAATTTTCTGGCAACAAAGCTGCTGCAGCTTCCAAGTCAGATTTTACCTGAGCCCAACCTTCTTCTTGTGTTTTTTGCTCGTGATAAATTTCTAAACTCGTTAATGGTAACGGCACGTTTTTAAACATGTTTACCAAATGGAAAAAGTATAACCCTCTTAAAAAATAAGCCTGACCTACTACTCTATCTTTAAGTGCTTCGTTTTCCATTTCCATGCCTGGAACGTTTTCTAACACTTGATTAGCTCTGTACACCCCTTGATAAAAGGTTTCGAAAGCCCAACCATAAATAGCGGCATCGGCTACACTGGTATTAAAACGGCCAACATTAGCCATAGCCGCCCACGGACTGTTACTGCGTGTACCATCGCCTTTTAAATCTAATAACAACGGCGTACTACGCATATAAGACCCATCTGTAAGTAAACTACCGTAAACAGAGTTTACACCTTCTAATGCATCATTATCGTCTTGCCAAAAAGAATCGGCTGTTTCAAAGTTCGGGTCGGTTTGATTAAGGTCTTCATCACTCACACATCCTGTAGCCAATATAGCCGATGTAATTGCAAATGAATATAATATATGTTTTGTTTTCATAATTTCTAAATTTTCAATATTAAAAGTCTAACTGCACACCAAGAGCTAATGTTCTTGGGTTCGGGAACGAACCGAACTCAAAACCTCTATTAAACAATCCGTCACTAATAAAATCTGGGTCATAACCACTGTAGCCCGTAATTACGAACAAGTTTTGACCAGATGCGAAAACTCTAGCTCTTTGAAACACTTTAGTTTGAATTGGAATGTTATATCCAATTTCCAAACTTTGCAATCTTACATAGTCTCCATCTTCAATAAAACGATCTGATGCTCTGTTATTAGCATTAGGATCTCCTATAACTGGTCTTGGTATATTGGTATCGGTATTATTTGGTGTCCAATAATCCATCATTTCTACAGAACTATTTACTAAATCGCCTAACATGATATTTTGACGCGTTCCGTTATAAATTTTATGTCCGGCAGCCCCTTGAAAGAAACATGAAAAATCGAAATTTTTATAACTAGCACTTAAGTTTAAACCAAAATTTAAGTTAGGAATTACGGTACCTTGGAATGTTCTGTCTTCATCTGTTATTAATCCGTCACCAGCATCTGGAATACCATCACCATCGGTATCGACAGTTAATTGATCTACAAACTTAACATCTCCTGGTTGCGCCCCAGACTGAAACGCATGATTGTTAATTTCGTCTTGCGACTGGAATAAACCATCGGTTTCGTATACATAAATCTCACCTGCAGAACGACCAACTTCTGTTCTTCCTACCCCAGATGAAATAGGTGTGTCGTCTACCCCTATTTTTAACACTTCGTTCTTTAAGGTTCCTAAGTTGGCAGAAATGTTATAACTGAAATCTTCTTTAACATCTCCCCAGCTAAAGGAAAATTCTACCCCTGTATTTTTAATAGTTCCTGCATTGGTTGTTAATGATATAGGAAATGAACCTGAAGAATAAGGAATTGGAATATCGGCCAATAAATCTGTAGACTGTTTCATGAAATATTCGGCAGTAAATTGTAATCTGTTGTTAAACATTCCAAATTCGGCTGCAACGTTAGCAGATTCTGTATCTTCCCATTTAATATCTGGATCTACCATTTTTACTACTATGGTTCCTGGAGCTAATTCATTATTGAAATCGTAACTAGCAAATGGATTTAAGTTTCTAGCAAATTCATACAAACCTATTGTATTGTTACCTAACTGACCATAACCTCCTCTAATTTTAAAGGTGTTCCACCAATCTGGCAAATTAATATCGTTATGCACTTTCCATGCTCCAGATACAGACCAATAGTTACCTGTATTATTACGCTCAGCGAACTTAGACGATTTATCTTGTCTGAAGTTAAAGGTTAATAAATATTTGTCATTATACGTATAGTCGAATCTACCAATGTACGACTTATATGTTTCTTCCGATTCATACTCTGAAGCATCACGGTTATCGGCATATTCTAAATGCGGAATTGTTCCAGCAGCATAGCCTGTACCCCAAGCTCTCATATTGTAATAATTATTGCGCTCGTGTAACAAACCTCCTAAAAAGTTAAATTGGTGCTTTTCGGCCAAATTAAAATCGTAAGTCAATAAATTATTTACAATGGTTCTTGTAGTATGCCCACTGTTAACATCTAATAAAGCTTCCTCTGGTGTGGTTATATAATACCAGCCTAAATCGCTTTCCGGATTGTAATATCTGGTATCCCAGTTTGTACGATCGGCACTTACACTCAATTTGTATTTAAGTCCTTTTAGAATTTCATACTCACCCCACATGTTACCAACAAAGCGGTTACGCTTGTTTTCGTTGGTAATTAAGTTGTTATATCCAATAACATTTAACGATATAGCACGTTGGGTTATACCATCTGTACCGCCGTAACCACCTAATCTGTTAGGATCGTAAACCGGCATTGTTGGTATGGCCTGAATTAAATTTATAATAGATGAAGTACCAGCGTTATACTCGTTAAAGTTTTCTTTATCGGATAAAGAATACGACATTTTTGCACCATATTTAAATTTTCCTTTTTCTCCATTCAAATTCATGGTTGCTGTATATCTTTCATAATCCTGAGGTGTTTCTAAATACCCAGTATTTTTAAAATAATCTACATTTACATTATAATTTAATGTTGGTGCTCCTCCGCTCAAGTTTAAAGTATGGTTTTCTAAAATCCCCGTTCTAAAAGCCTCATCTTGCCAATCGGTATCTACATCGTCGATATACGAATCACTATCTGGATAATTTGCTGGCGAAGTAGCCACATTTAAACCTTGATTATTGGCATTGGTTTCGGCAACTCTTACCAATTCTTGGTATTGCTCTCTGTTTGCTAAATCGTACCATCTGTTTTTTGGTAAATTCTGGAATCCAGTTGTCACTTTATAACTGATATCCAATTTGCCTTCTTTACCTTTTTTAGTAGTAATAATAACCACCCCATTTGCACCACGTGCTCCATAAATAGCAGCAGACGATGCATCTTTAAGCACTTGAATAGACTCGATATCGCCTGTTGCAAAATCGTAAGGATTATCTACAATAACACCATCTATAACAAAAAGTGGATTATTGTTTCTAAACGAAGTAATACCCCTGATTTTAATGTTTACAAATCCGCCTGGCTCACCAGAAGACTGCACTGTTACCCCTGGAGCCTGTCCCTGTAACATTTTGGCAACATCGTAAGTAATGGTCTTTTTAGCATCGTCTACATCTACAACACTAACGGCACCTGTTAAATCAGATTTCTTTTTCGAGCCGTATCCCACAACAACGACTTCATCTAAAGCCGACAAACTTTCCTTTAATACAATACTGAGATTTGTCTGATTTCCTACCTGAATCTCTTGGGTAACATACCCCAAATAAGAAATCACTAAAATAGCTTCTGGAGTGGCATTAATTTCGAAATTTCCATCGAAATCTGTAGCAGTTCCCGTTGTAGTACCTTTAACCAAAACATTAACGCCTGGTAAGGGAATTTCGGAATCGGCTTCCCTTACAGTACCTGTAATTGTTTTACTCTGCTGAGCAAAAATACTCATAGATGACAGCAGTAGCAATGCACAAGTTAAAATCCTGGTTTTAGACTTTAACAACCTGCTCTTCATAAATGATTGAGTTGTTGTAACCATGTGTGTTAGTTTAAAATTAATATTAAGTGTGTTTTTTACATTTATAAAAGTATATGTTTAATTCTGATTTAGCAAGTATTCAACCTAAATTTTAACAATTAATCATTAATTTTATCTATATTTGAGAATAAGTTAATGTTGTTAAAAAACCGTTAAACCATTGCCAGCAAAAGGTTACACGCTATTTTTAACTTTATTTTAGCTTTCAAACGTTTTCATGAAAAAAAATTATCTTCACAAAAAATTTTAAATGAATTTGAATAATTACAGTACCGAAGACAAGGTACTATTGGCTGTAGATTGTATTATATTTGGTTTTGATGGTGAAGATTTAAAGATTCTTTTAATTAAAAGGGATTTCGAACCAGAACGTGGTAAATGGTCTTTAATAGGTGGTTTTCTTAAACGTCACGAAACCCTTCACGATGCTGCTAGTAGAATTTTACATTACTTAACCGGATTTAACGATATTTACATGGAGCAGTTTTATGCTTTTAGTGAAGTTAATCGTGACCCTGGTGAACGTACGGTATCTGTAGCCTATTATGCCCTTATTAATATAGAAGACCATAATAAGGAATTAACCCAACAATTTTCTGCGAACTGGTTTAGTGTTTCCAGAATGCCACATCTTATTTTTGACCACAATCAAATGGTAGACCACGCCATAAAAAGGTTAAGATACAGAACCTCAACCAAGCCTATTGGTTTTGAACTACTTCCTGAGAAATTTACCATGAAACAGCTTCAAAAACTTTATGAATCTATTTTAAATACTAAACTAGATAAGCGGAACTTTATTAGTAAAATTAACAGCTTAGACATATTAATACGTCTCGACGAAAAAGACACCGAATCGTCTAAGCGCGGGTCGTTCCTTCACACTTTCGACAAAGACAAATACTACAAAAAAACAAACGAAGGTTTTGTATTTAAAATTTAACGCTAATTAATCCAATAAATCAATAACACGTTTACAAAATTGATTTTAAACAATTTAGATCTTAAGCACACTTTAGATTCTAATACTATAATATAATGCACGTTTCAAAAGACAGGTTTGAGTTAAAACTCTATGGAGTAAACTTATTTTAGTATTAGCATATTTTAACTTTTTAAAAATTAAAAACAGGATAAAAAGCTGCATTTTATCGATTAAATGCAAATTTTATTGGTGAACACTCAAATTTTTTATACGTTTATACTACGAAATTTAATGGAATACGATCAAAAACCGTAAGCAATTAAAACCGAATAGATTATTAATTTTAACAGATATATATTGAAACAAAACTAGAACACCCTTATTTTATAACCAGTTGTTAATGCCCCCACATTACTATCGGCTGTAAAATAAACTTTACTAAAAAGACCATGAAACCTACTAACCTACCAAATAAACTGAGTTTATTTGTATGCCTTATTATAGGGATAAGTTTTACGACTAGGAGTTATAGCCAAATCACCATTTTAACCCCTACTCTAGATTTTACCCAAGCTTGTGCATCGGCCGATTTTAACGAGTTTCAAGTGAACTTCTCGTTTTATCCAGCACAAAATTTAGGCGCAGATAACGAATTCTTGATCGAGCTTTCCGATGCTTCCGGGGATTTCTCTGCTCCTGTGGTTTTAAAACATCTAACAAATTCAGCATCTCCTGTTCGCGAAAAATTTGCCATACCAGAAACAGCCTCTGGCGATGCTTATAAAATACGAATTCGCAGTACAAATCCAGAATTTACAAGTCCGTCAACAACGGCTTTTTCTGCCTACTACGCAACTCATAACCAACCATTTTCCATTAATAGTTACGACAGCACTGTTTCGCTATGTCAAGGACAAACCTACACCCTAAAAATAGACAATAACAACACACCGGCATCGCCTGTATATTATCCAAATTTAAAATACATCTGGTATAAGAACTTTAACGAAATATCGGGAGCAACTTCATCGGAATTAACGGTTTCGGAACCAGGATCGTACTATTGCGTGGTCGACTACGGCAATTGTGTTATGGATAGCTATTCTAATATTGTAGATGTTGAAGTTATTAGCGACATAGTTCCCGAAATTACCGCCAGTGCAACTGCACTTTGTAATGGTAGTTCTGTATTACTCACCAGTGCTATCACCAATAGCAGTTACAGTTATACTTGGTATAAAAACAATACCGCAATAACAAATGCTAACGGAGTTACTTATGAAGTTTTAGAGCCAGGAGACTACCAATTAGAAATCAATATGGGTGGTGATTGTGATTTTCTGTCAAATACCATAACCATAAACAATCTAGACTTCGACGTTTCTATAAATAACAACGCCAATACCCTGTTAATACTTCCTGGAAACACTTTAAACCTAACCGCACAAACAACAGCTCAAAATCCTAGCTATACTTGGTTTAAAAACGATATAGAAATCACAGGGGAGTCTGAAGCTGAAATCTTAATATCAGAACCTGGCATCTATAAAGTAGTAGTAACACAAACCGAACCTTGTGCGCTTCAAAAAGAAGCTACAATAACTGTTTCTAGTCCGTTATATTATGAATTAGAAATTTCAACCGATGCCAATTATAGTTCTTGTAGCAGTACCTCAACAACATTAAGCATCAGTAAATTTGACGCCATTACCAACGACGATACCATCAATTTAATTGAAAACACATCTAATTATACATTTCAATGGTATAAAAACAATAGCCCTATAACTGGAGCAACCAACTCTAGTATTGTAATCGCTGATGCTTCAGAAAACGGAACCTACACCTTAGATGTTAAATTAACCGATGAAGACACCGAAATATCAAATGCTATAGATGTACAATTGGCAACAGAAAACATTAGCATTACAAACGATATTGCTTTATGTAACAATCAGGATGTGACTTTAAGCGCCAATGTTTCAAACAGCAACTACACCTACCAATGGTATAAAAACAACAGTAGTATTACAGGCGAAACGAATAGTAGTTTAATTACCAATACTGCTGGAAATTATTATTTAGAAGTGACAAGTGGCAACTGTACTTTGAGTTCGAATACTATTGAACTTATAGATGGCGGTATAAATATTACTTCAGAAACGCCAGAACAAAATGTTTTACTCCCAAGTGAGTCTAAAACAATACACATAAGCACCGATGCCACTTCACCTACTTTTAGTTGGTATAAAAATAATGAGCTTATTGAAACTGCTAAACAAAACAGTATTACAGTAACCGAAATTGGCGAATATAAAGTTACAGTAACCCAAACCGAAGGTTGCAGCACCGAAATTTCAAAAACATTTGTATTTACGGCACCTTCAAATGTTTCGGCTACCATTGCAAACGATAACTTCAAAACCTGTACGACCGATGTTATAACAATTAGTTTAACCAGTTTATTGGCCGATACAGATTCTGGAAGCATCGACTTATTAGAAGGCGATTTCAGTAATTACAGCTTTCAGTGGTATAAAAATAATACCATGGTTAACGAAGCCAACACTTTACATTTAGACATTACCAACCCAAAAGACAATGGCGAATACTACGTTGTTGCACAAGTTCCTAATTTTGGATATGTTACATCAAACTCCATTCATGTTCATCTAACTACAGTAAAACAAGTCTCTGTAAGCACACAAGATGGTTTTTGCGATACGTCTAGCATGGTAACCATTACCTCGGATGTTACACCTACAGACGATATTAGCTTTGCTTGGTACAAAACAGATGCAAATACCATACTAAGTACTAGTACTACTGTAACAGTAAACGAAGCTGGTACCTACTATTTAGAAGTTACCGATGGTGATTGTGTTATAGCATCTAATTATTTAGACATACAAGCATTAAATGAAGATGCAATCACAACAAACTATCCGTCTAACATAAATTTAGTTGAAGGGACTACCCTAACACTTACTGCCGAAGGTGCTCAAAATTACAATTGGTTTTTTAATGGTGCTGTAGTATCTACAACCAACGAAACCTCGATAAGTGAAGCCGGACAATACACCTTAACGGCATCGGTAAATTCATGCGAAGTTGTAAAAACTTTTACGGTTACAGAAATAGAAAATAATGCCATTGCCATACCAAATACAGTAACCTTAAACAACGATGGCATTAACGACACTTGGGCATTACCTAACCAATATGTAAATCAACCTAACATAGAAATTATAATATACAAAGCCGATGGTTCTGTCGCTTTTAAAAGCACAAATTACATGAATAATTGGCCAGAACAAGACTATCGTTTTTCCAATAAAAGCCCCGTGTTTTATTACATGATTTTAGATAACGGAAAAACCATTAAAAAAGGATCTATAACAATAGTAAAATAACTGATGAAAACACACAACATCATACTATTTATTATAGCACTGCTTGTAGTAGCGCCTTTAGCGCATGCGCAAGAGGGGCCTATCCTATCGTTGGAAATTCCATCACAAAACAACTTAAAGTTCAACCGCTTTTTACAAAACCCAACCTATAGTTTTGTAAGGGAAACCAATACAAATGCGGCGTTATATCATCGTAATCAATGGATTTCGTATAACGATTCTCCTAAAACCTACATGCTAAGTTACTCTGGCAAATTCACAGAACGTGCTGGTTTAGGTGTTGCTTTATATCAGCAAAACCTGGGGATTATCACTAGTTTTGGTGCTGTGGCCAATTATGCTTACAATATAAAATTAGATACCGATTTAAACTTAACACTAGGTTTTAACATGGCATTTTATAATAGTGGTGTAAACCGCAACAAAACTGTAGTATCTACTGCCGACCCAAGACTTTATGAATTAGAAAACAGCACATTATTTGCTATAGAACCAGGTATCAATTTAAATTACAAACAATTTGACCTTGGACTTTATGCCGAGAATTTAATTGATTTCGATCTTAAAACAACAAGCTTAGCTAGTGAGTATGTTCCAAAAACTTTCGCCGCACAATTAATGTACACTTGGGCTTTAAAACATACCGAAACAGTGTTAGAAGACCATCAACTTCAATTTCAGTTACGCAGTCGCATTAACGATATTACCCACTTTGGTTATGGTGCCTCGGCGATTTACGACGCACCTAAATTAGGTTGGTTACAAACAGGTTACGACGATTACTACGGATTTAGTGCAGGGCTGGGCGTACACATTACCAACCGCCTTTCGATAGGATATACTTACGAAAAAACAGTAAAAAACAATATAGACCAATTTGGAGCTTCGCACGAGTTTAACATGGCTTTCGCTATTAAAAACCAACGCGATACAAGAACTTTTGAAACCTATGAAGACGATGCTTCAGAAATTATCGAAGCTTTAGAAGCCGAACAACAAGAAGCCATTGCCGAGCAATTAAACAGCTTAGAAACCGAGTTAGACGACTACACTCTACCGTTATTAGAAAAATTGGTACAAGATGATGATATTTCAACTTTAGATAAAGAAGAATTACAAATTCGAATAGAAAATCTTAAGGCCTATTCGCAACGCCAACAAAATACCAAACTAAATGGCAAAAGCAGTAGCCCTATTGTTTTACGTAATGTAAATGCCCCAACCGAAAAAATAACACCTAAAACACTAGAAGATTTAAAACAGGCAGAAAACGGTTACTATTTGGTTTCTAAACCAATTTCTAATCTAAATAAAAACGATTTACTAAACATAAAACGTTACGATGTACTGCCAGAAGCTGTAAGCGCACTTCAAGATAAAAAGGAAAACAACAGCAATCTGGAAATCTATATTGTACATGTAGACAACTTAAAAATAAACACTGTTGAAACCGAAAAAACAGAATTACAAATAGCACAAGAGCAAGAAGATAAAACGGTAAGAAATACGCTAACCCTTGGCGGCGCAGAACAATTAAGACCATCGCCAAAAGCCGGAGTTACCATAGAAATGGAAGACGTTCCTGTTGGCTATTATATTGTTGCCAATGTATTTGCAGAATATCCTAACGCGGTAAACTTTATGAAAGATCTAAATAACCGTGACATACTATCAGACTCATTTATAAACCCATTAAATAATTACATGTATGTGTACTTAAAACGATTCAACACTTGGCAAGAAGCCCTAATAAGCTACTATACCAATGTAGATAACACGTATTACGAAAGCATATGGATTATGCCTATTAATACCCAATTAAACAACAGTATAAATCAACAAAAAAAACAATAAACAATACAGCGCATTATAGCATTTCCCCAAAGTGTTATTAAGCGAACATAAATTAATTAAACCCAAATAAATATCGATTACAAAACAGCATTCCCCAAAGTGCGAAAACGTAAAACCTATGAAAAAACCTACTTACTTAAAATCAGTATTGATTTTCGCTATGTTGCTGTGCAGCGTCCTCACGTATGCGCAAAACAATTTCGGAACTCACGTGCCTTTTACGCCACGATTCGACCAGACCTTAAAAGGAGACATTCTACTTGTTGGAAATAACATTCTTAACAGAGATGCCAATGGCAATGGTAACGGTCCAAACGATGCTTACACGGGCACAGAAATGAACGCGAATTTAAATATGGCTTACATAGACATAGATAACGACGATTCAACGTTCAGTTCCAGTTCAGCCAATTTAACCGTGCCTACAGACTGTTACAACATTATTTATGCAGGTTTATATTGGTCTGGTATTTATTTTGAAGACGACAGATCGACTCTTAATACAATAAAATTTAAAACTCCGGGCGGTAGCTATCAAGACCTTACAGGAGAACTTATTTACGATGCGGTAAACACCCCTATTCAAGGCGTATCCAAATCGTTTGCTTGTTATTATGATGTTACAAGTATCATACAAAATTTATCAGATCCAGAAGGTACGTATACTGTAGCCAATGTCTTAGCGTCTACAGGAAATGCCAATTGGGAAAGTGTAGGTACAAGTGCTGGATGGTCGTTGTTTGTGGTTTACGAAGATCCTTTATTACCAGGAAAAGCCATCGTGTCTTTCGATGGATTTAGTGCCATTGGTAGAGATTATGTTTTAGATGTTCCTATTGAAGGATTTAAAACCATTCCAATTGGGCCAGTACGCGCTAAATACGCTTTCGCTTGTTTAGAAGGCGATTACGGTTTTTCTGGGGATTATCTTGCTATAAACGGATACAAAATGTCTGCAGACGGCAGACCTAACGACAACTTTTTTAACAGTAGCGTTACCACCATTTCGGGTGTAGATGTTAGAATCCCAAATAGTAGTAACACCTTAGGCTACGATGCCGGAATTATCGAAATCGATAACCCAGATAACAATATTATTGCCAATAACGATACCTCAGCAACCATTACTTTAGGAACACAAACCGATGTATTCCATTTCTATTTTAATGCTTTTGCTGTAGAAATTATTCAACCAGACATTACACTTACTAAAATAGTTGAAGATGGTGCTGGAAACAATATTAACAACGGAGACGTAACTTTGGGGCAAGAATTAGAATACGTACTTCAATTTCAAAATACAGGTAACGACGATGCTGTTAATTACAGTATTAAAGATGTACTACCGGTAAACGTTAATTTTTTAGAAATGAATTTAAACGGAGCGCCTGGAGTAACTTACACTTACGACGAGGCCACCCATACTTTAAATTTCGAAATCCCAGACGACTTAGTTGAAGAAAAAGATCCCGTTTACGAAATCCGTATCAAAGTACGCGTTATAGAAGAGTGTTACAAACTACGTGACGCTTGTTCTAATATCATTCAAAACCTAGCCTACTCTACCTATTACAGCGAAACTTCGGGTAATGTGGTAGGCAACGAAAACCCAAGTGTATCGGGTATTGGAAATTGCGGACTTACAACTCCGGGATCGACTAACTTTTTAGTCGATATCGATGGCTGTACGTTCGAGCGCGAAGAAGTACTTTGTAGCGACTCTATGCAAATTACAGCTGGCGATGGCTATAAAGCTTACCAATGGTACAAAGGTACACCTGCTACCGGTACACCACTTGGCACTACCCAAACCATTACGGTTACAGAACCAGGAATTTACACATCTGTAAATACAACAGATAAACCTTGTATTTCAATTACCGAAACCGTAAATGTGGTTTTATTTGGTGCCGATCTTCCTAACCCAATTCTTAAATATGCCGATAAAGTGCTAACCTGTCCAGACGACAACAGTAAACTACCTGTTATCTTTTTATGTGGTGAAGGCGATACGCAATTATTAGAATCTAATATTACCGATGCCGAAAGCATTGTTTGGGAAAAACTTAATGAAGGAAGCTGTAACGATTCTGGTACCAATTGTGCCAATAAAAACAGCTCGTGTACTTGGAGCCAAGTAGGCACAGAAGCCAATTATACCGCTAATGAAGCAGGCGAATTCAGGCTTCGAATTATTTACCAAGACGGCTGTTTTGTTACCTTCTATTTTAATGTACATAAAAACTTATTCACCCCTACCGAAACGCACACAGATATAAGCTGCGATACCGATGGTAACATTACTGTTCATGGTGTGCCAGATGGCTACGAGTATAGTATTAATGGAGAAAACGGCCCTTATCAAAACGCCAATAGCTTCGACATTGCAACGGCGGGTAATTACACCATACACATCAGACCAAAAGGCTTAGATACCGAAACTTGTGTATTTGTATTAGACAATATTCCGGTACGATCTAGAGATTTTACTGTAGATGTTTTAGCCACCCAACCATTATGTGCTACAGACAAAGGCATCATTCGTATTCAAATTAACGATGTAGATCCTCAATTCACTTATAAAATAGAAAAAGGCAATACTGTTTTAAATGAAGTTGGACCAATAGATGATAACGACTACGAGTTCAATAATCTGAACGCTGGTAAGTACACCGTTAGTGTTACCACCGCCGACGGATGTACCTACTCCGAAGATATTACCATCACAAAACCAGAACCTTTAAAAGTTACTGCGGCTTTAACTGCTCCTGTGGGTTGCGACAACGGTCAAGTTACCATCACAACCGAAGGGGGTACGCCACCATACTACTACTATATTAACAATGCTACAGATTACCAAACTGCAAACACATTTAATGTAGATGCTCCTGGAACATATACCATCGAGGTTATCGATTTTAACAACTGTAAAACCGAAACTTCTATAGAAGTTAGCAAAGCAGATGCGCCTTCGTACACCATTGCAACCACCGACAATACTTGTGCTGGTACAGACCAAGGTAGTATTAGTATTAATGTAGATAACACTAATGGTTACACTTTAGAATATAGTATAGATAACGGAAGTAATTTTCAAACCTCTAACGTGTTTAGCAATTTAAGTAATGGGCAATACAATATTGTAATCAATTATACATTACAAGGCGCGACTTGTACGTTAAACGATACTGCCGAAATTCAAGGATCGTCTTCAATTACTGGTGAAGCTGTTTTAATTCAGGAGTACAACTGTAATCAAAATGCAAGCATACAAGCTCAAAATGTTAGCGGAGGAAATACACCTTATGAGTATAGCTTAGACGGCGTAAACTTTCAAAATTCCGACATCTTTAACAATCTTACAGCTGGATCGTACAGTATTACTATACGCGATGCAAACGGCTGTACATTTACCACAAACACCATAAAAATCGATGCTGTAAACGCGCCTAAAGGGGTAACATTTAGCAGTACCGAAATTTCATGCGACACGCCTAATGCTTCAGTAACTTTAAATGTTACAGGTAGCGGTACTTATCAGTACGAAATCACTTCACCTGTTACCGTGGATAACGGAACAAATAATACATTTAGTGACTTGGCTCCAGGTACGTACACCTTTTTAATTACAAACGATAAAGGTTGTAGCTTGTCCGATTCTTTTACTATAGAATCGATTTCTCCTGTAACAGTCGAAGCCAATGTACTTAGCGATGTAAATTGTGTTGGTACAGCTACTGGCGAAGTAAGTTTTACTGTAGACGGATTTGAAACATCTTACGCCTATAGCATAAATGGAGGTGCTGTAACTACTGGTGAAACCAATGCGAGCTTAACTTTTAATTACGGTGCAGGAACCTATACTATTGAGGTTACAGACGAATCTACAAACTGTAAAGCAACAGCTAGCGTTACCGTATCGGAAGCCGCCAACCCATTAACACCTGGCACGCATGAAATTACACCAATGTCTTGTAGTACCGAAGGAAGCGTTACACTTAAGGCTACTGGCGGATCGGGTAGCAAAAAATACACTTTAACATTACCAGACGGCACTAGCAAAGGGCCTAAAACCAATCCTACTTTTAATGGATTAACACAATCTGGAACCTACACTTATACGATTGAAGATGTAGCTGGTTGTTCGGTAACAGATACCTTCGAGTTACAATCTACAACAGCGCCAGTTGCTACGATAGATGCTAGCTCCGATTTATGTTTTAACAACACAACCAATGCTACAATTGTAGTTTCTGTAAACGGTGGTACAGCTCCATATACTTACAGTATAAACGGAAGTGCTTTTCAATCAGATAATACCTTTAGCGGATTAACACCTGGCGACTATACTATTGATGTTTTAGATGCTAACGGGTGTCCTGCTACAGCAATTACACAAACTATAGCACCACAAATGGTAATTGATGCCATACTGACCAAAAACTTAGACTGTACTACAAGTCCAGATGCCGAAATAACAGTAAGTATTTCTGGTGGCACACTTAACTACGCATATCAAGTATCTAAAGATGGTGGTAACTATTCCTCTAAAACAGCTTTTACAGGAACAGAGTTTATTTACAATGCTGCTACCGAAGGTACTTATAGCTTCTTGGTGACCGATGCCAACGGTTGTACTGTAGAATCTTCAGGTGTTATTGTAGATCCTAAACTTAGTTTAAAAGATCCAATCATTACTATAACTTCAGAAATTTTATGTCATGATGATAATGGCGGCGCATTTACTATTGAACCGGCAGGCGGATTACCACCTTACACCATCACTATCGAAAACGACAAAGGTGTAGATATTGATGGTCAAACCTCCGGCCTAGCAGCTGGAACCTATACGGTAACCATTACAGATGCTAATGCTTGTACAATAAGCGAAGATGTAGAGATTAAAGAACCTAATGCTATAGCTTTTGAAATTGAAACTAAAGACATTACTTGTGATGGTTTCGACGATGGCTCTGGTACACCACAAGCTTCAACTGGTCAAATTATTGTAAAAAATGTATCTGGTGGTACACCAGGTTACACCTATTACGTAACTAATAATTTTGGATTCTCAGATTCTTACGTTCCAGTAGATGGAGAAGATTACACTTTTATAGTAATCGATTATGGTATTTACCAAGTTAACGTTGTAGATGCTAACGGATGTTCTTTATTAGAAGAAAACATTATAATAGCTTCACCTCCTACCGACCTAACTGTAGATATTTCTACAGCAACATCAGATTGTAACACTGGTGGTACGGCTATCGTTACTGTTAACGCACCTGTATCGAGTGCCAACTACGAATTTGCTATATTGGAAACCAATACTCCACCGTATGCAACAAATTATTTACCATCAGATCCAGGTACACCAGAAACAAGAACCTTTACAGGTTTAACACCTGGAGTATTGTACACTTTCGTAGTACACGATAAAACTACAGATTGTTATTCTATAAAAACAGCTGCGGCACCTATCGATACCTTATCCAACTTAACTGCTACGATAGACGAAGAAAACAATATTACCTGTACAGGAAGTGCAGATGGTAATGTATCATTTACCTTCGGAAATTATGCAACTACAGAAGTCACTTACGAAATTTTTAAAGCCCACTCTAATATATCTACTGGTTATACAGGATCTGAGTCAGGCTTAACAGGTGATGACGTAACGGTATCAAATTTAGGTAACTTAGAGCCTGGTGAGTATTACATTTTATTTAAAGAAATTGGTGGCTGTTCGGTAGCTTCAGAAGCATTTAATATTACAGAATCTGCCCAACCTCTGGAAGTAACGGCTACAGTAACCAAAAACGATAACTGTTATGATGAAGCTGGTGTTATCACAGCACAGGCACAATACGGTACAGCGCCTTATAAATACATTTTTATATCTGCGGGTAGCGCTACACCAGATGCGAATGCACCGTGGGTAGACACTAAAGTATTCCACGCCGATGGCGGAGATTACGATGTATACGCCATGGATGTGTATGGTTGTATTAAAAAGACTTCTGCAACTATTACCCTTCCTACAGATACAGCACCTACCTTAACCTTAACGGTAGACAGCAATACTATTTGTGGCGAAGAAGGTAATTTTACTTTAGTGGTTACCAGAGATAGCGATGGCATTGCTCCTTTTACGTATAGTGTTAATGGTTCGGCCTTTAAAAGCTATACAGAGGACAGTACACAATCTTTCGAATTAACAAATCTAAATTCGGGCGAACACACCATAGTACTTAAAGATGCTAATGGTTGTACTTCCGAACAAAAAGCAACCATTTATCCGCCATTAAACGGAACAGCAACACCTACAATTTCGGCTACACCAGATTGTAACGCGACAGACGGTGTAATAACTGTAAATGCTGTTGGTGGATCGGGATCTTACTCGTATAGTATTTCTCCTGCAAACGGAAATGTATCTGGAAACACTTTCTCTGGACTTTCTGCGGGAACCTATACCGTAACTATTTCAGACAATACCACGGGCTGTATTAAAACTATTGAAGTTGATATCCCTGCAGGAACTCCAGTTAATTTCGATATCAATAATGTACAAGTTGAAGATGTTAGCTGTAATGGTAATACCGATGGTAGTATAACAGTAAGATTGCCAAACAATCAGATTGACTTACCTTACACCTACACCATAACAGGAATTAACCCTAGTGTAGCTTCACAAAGTAACGATTCTGGTATTTTCGAAGACTTAGTCGCTGGCGAATATCTTATCGAAGTTGTTTCTGCTAGAAACTGTAATAACAACCTTACAGTTTCTATAAATGAACCAGGCCTATTATCGGCTTCTGCTTCCGCAACCGAATTTGCTTGTGCTTCAAACAACACAACAAATGCTGCTACAGTAACCATAGATGCCAATGGAGGAACCACACCATACTACTACAGTATTAATGGCACCGATTATTTCGAGACCAATACATTTAAAGTATTAGATAACGGCGCAGCTCAAACCATTCAAACCTATGTAAAAGATGCTAATGGCTGCGAAGTCACTTCTTCCGTTATTATAGCCCCTTTACCTAACATGGAAAATATTCAAATTGATATGTTAGAGGAAATTAGCTGTGCGAATGGCGAGCGTATCAAATTAACTATTAACGATAATCCAACCGATTATTTATATCAGTTATTACCATCGGGAACACCTCAAACGTCTGATGAATTTATTTTAGACGAGCCAGGTACTTACACTTTTAAAATGACAAACATCGCTACGGGATGTTATGCGATTTCGGAACCTTATGTAGTAGAACCGTACGACACCATCGAAACCGACATAGTATCTACAACTGGAGTAACCTGTTATGGCGATTTCAGCGGGAGCGTAACCATTAATATTACAGGTTATGCAGGTGCTTATACCTATGGCGTACGTGATGTAGATGGTAACGAATTGGCACCTGCTATTGGAGGCACAATCAATCCGTTTCAAGACACTTTAACCATCTCTAATTTACCAGCAGGAAATTTCTACGTTGAAATTACCGAAACCGAAAAACCATTCTGTTTTACAAATACGCCTGTGTTCAATATTTCATCACCTGCTTCAGGAATCGATGTTACCATTGAAACTACCGGAGTAACTTGTACTAACGATTTAGGAACTATAACGGCTATAGGATCTGGCGGAACTGGAGCTTTATTATACCAATTCAGCAACGCAGCCACTAATGCCATATTACAGGCAGCATCATCAGACAATAGCATTGAAGGTTTAGGAGCTGGAACGTATGTGGTAACTGTTACAGACGCAAGCGGATGTGAATTTATTTCTAACTCCATTACTCTAGAAGCCCCTACACCTATATCGGCTGATATTACTGCTGCTCCAACAGCTTTATCTTGTATTGGCGATGCTAACGCTACTATTACAGTAAGTAATGTATCGGGCGGACAAGGTAGCGGGTATTTATATACATTAGTAAATACAGCAACAGGCATTAGCTCTGGACCACAACCTAACAACGTATTTAACCACGTAGCTGCAGGCACGTATTATGTTACAGTAACCGACGGATGGAACTGTGAGTTTATAACTGCTAATGTTACAGTTACAGAACCATCGGATGCTATTGTGGGTAATTTAAACTTAAATGCCTCTGCAACTTGTAGTACAGATGCTTCGATCACTTTATCGGTTAGTGGCGGAACAGCACCTTACCAATACAGTACAGATGGTAATAACTTTAGCGCCTTGACTAATCCGTCAACGTTTAACGTTTCAGCTGGCACTTACCAATACTATATTAAAGATGCCAAAAACTGTGATATTGTTTTAACAAATAAAGTTGAAGTTGAGCCTGTTTATCCTGTAAGTATTAATTTAGATCTTTCTGGTGCAATTGTAAGCTGTTCAGGAGGTAATAATGCTACAATAATAGCTAAAGCTAAAAATGGATTAGGTAACTATACTTACGAGTTAGTAGATCTTAATTCAAATACTGTAATTGCAGGACCACAAACCAATGGTACTTTCGAGAACTTAGCAGCAGGAACATACCAAGTTAAAGCTTATAGTGGTAGTGATTGTAGTGCTGTTTCGGAAGAAGTAACCATAGCAGATCCGACGCCTTTAGATGTTACATACACTAAAACAGATATTACTTGTAAGGGCGAAGACAACGGAACCATTACTATTGCGGCAACAGGAGGAACAGGTATCATTCAATATGCTATTTCACCTAACTTTAAACAGTTTGTAAACGATAATACTTTTGAAGATTTAGCCGCTGGAGATTACGAGGTATATATACAAGACCAAAGTGGATGTTTTCAAGTTATTGAAGTAACTATAAACGAACCAGCAGAACTTGAAGCAGAAATTACTGCAAGTGCCGGAGAACAATGTTTAGGCGAAACTAACGGTACAATAACCATTAATATTAATGGAGGAACAGCACCGTTCTCGGTACGACTTGATGGTAACGGTAATATCATTTCTAATTTCACCGAAATTACAGGAAACGAATATACCTTTACTGGTTTATCTGGCGACACATTCTATCAAGTTCATGTTACAGATGCCAATAATTGTACCATAGAAAGTGCATTAGAACTGTATATGGATCCTGCGGTAGACATGACTCCAGAGGTAACTATAGAAAACATATGTACTAACAATGCCCCTCAATCCGATGTTACTATTACCGTGAACGATGAGGTTCAAAATGAAGTACAATACTCTATTAATGGAACCGATTATTACGCGACCAATACATTTACCAATGTCGCTGTAGGCAGTTACACCGCTTATGTGTTACACAGTAATGGTTGTTTAAAAACCATCGATTTTGAAATTACACCGTTACAACCAATAACAGCCGATTACAATGTAGCTTCAGATGTGTCTTGTTTTGGAGCCAATAACGGAGAGATTGTAATAAACGCAACTGGTGGTACTGGCAAATTACAATATGCAATATCACCAGATTTCAACTATCAAACGTCAAATACATTCAGTAATTTAACAGCAGGTATTTACGAAGTAAAAGTATTAGATGAAATTGGTTGCGAAATAACTTTAGATAACATTGTAATTAACGAACCTACAGCTGCTTTAACAGCTACTGCAACTCCTACATCAGAAATTTGTTACCAAGCTAACGATGGTACCATTACTGTAGATATTTTAGGCGGAACAGCACCTTACGAAATTAAATTAAACGATGGTAACTTTGTTGCTGTTACAGGAAACCAGCATACATTTACAACTTTAGAAGGTGCTACAGAATACACCGTGTATGTAAAAGATGCTAACGCCTGCCAGATTACACCATTACCAATTACTGTACATTCGGGTGCTATTTTAGAGCCTACAATTACAATAGACAATTCGTGTAATGCTAATACCATAGGCAATACGGTAACTATAACCATGAATAATGAAGAGAAAGATGCCGTTCAATTTTCTATAGATGGTGTAAACTACCAAACAGCAAATGTATTTACAAACTTACCTGCTGGCACGTATACTTTAAGCATTAAACACGACGAAGGTTGTATTAAAGAAACTACCTTTACAATCGATGATTTAACAGCGATTGCTGCTACAGCAAATACAACTTCGGAAGTATTGTGTTACGGCGATTCTAGTGGAGCTATAGAAGTTACAGCAACTGGCGGCTCAGGCAATTACCAATATGCGATTTCTCCAGATTACAATTATGTAAGTACCAATGTATTTAATGGTTTAGCTGCAGGGACTTATACTATTAAAGTATTAGACACAAGCTTAGGCTGCGAGGTAGAGCTAACCAATAATATCATTACGCAACCAGCGGCTTCGTTACAAGCAACGGCTTCGGCAACTCACGAAGTTTGCTACAATGCAGAAGATGGCACAATAACCGTTAATATTACTGGCGGAACTACTCCTTATCTAGTAAACATTAATGGAAGTGCTTTCGAAACCGTTACTGGTAATCAGCATATTTTTACAGCATTACAAGGTGATACGGATTACAACATTATAGTGCAAGATGCTAATGGTTGCGAAATTGTTCCGCTTACTACACGTATAAATTCAGGAATCAATTTCGAACCTACCGTAACCGTTGAAGCCAATTGTACAGCCAACGCTGCAGGAAACTTAGTGACTGTAACGGTAGATGAAGCGGTTGCTAACGATGTTACTTATGCTCTAAATAACGGTAGTTATTCAGCAAATAATAGCTTTACTAATTTACCAGTTGGTACCCACACGATTTCGGTAAAACACATCAATGGGTGTATACAAACGGTAGAAGTTATTATTGCTCCAACATCGCCTATTACAGCAGATGTTAATCATACCGAACCTTTATGTGCTGGAGATGCTAGCGGAACCATAACCATTAGTAATGTAAGTGGCGGACAAGGTGCTGATTTCACCTATGCCATCTCGCCTAATTTCGAGCAAACTACCGAAACTACATTTACCGACTTAACGGCTGGTACCTACACAATACGAGTTTACGATAGTTTAGGATGTTATTTCGAAACTACCGAAACCGTAACAGAGCCTACACCTTTACAAGCTAACGTAAAACAGGTGTTCGAAGAATATTGTGGTAACGACGACAATGGTGCGATCGAAATTGAAATTATTAGAAATTCTGGTACAGCACCATACTTTACCAGTTTAGACCCTGATACCAATTTTGTTGAAGGCCAATTAATCTTCGATGGCTTAAATGGTGGACAAACCTATACCATTTACGTAAAAGATGCCAACGGATGTCTTACTACTGTTGAAGCTACTTTAGCAGCACCGGTAGACATTGTTCCAACTATCGAAACACAGTATAGCTGCGAGCAAAACATTACGACGGTAATTTTAGACGAAAGTGTAGCCGCAGAATCTTCGTTCTTTATAGATGGTGAAGCTTCTAAAACAGGTGGTGAATTCATGAACTTAGCCTCTGGAACTTACGAAGTCGAAGTACAACACATTTCTGGCTGTTCTTCTACTATTTCTTTTAAAGTTGATAATGCGCTGCCATTAGCTCTAGATGTTAAAGAAACTAACATTAACGAAGTAACTGCCGAAGTTACGGGTGGTACAGGAAATTACACTTACACCTTTAATGGCGTAGACTACGGAAGCAACAATGTGTACATTATTAAGGAAAGTGGTACACTTCATGTTATCGCAACCGATGAGCTTGGCTGTCAGCGTGAAGCTATTTTAGATGTTACTAAATTAGATATAGAAATAGATAATTTCTTTACGCCTGATGAAGATGGTGAAAACGACGAATGGGGACCAATAAACGCTTTTGTTTACCCTAACATTATCACTAAAATTTACGACCGCTACGGCCGAGTAGTATCTACCCTGCGTGTTAATGAAAAATGGGATGGTAAATACGATGGTAATAACCTGCCAACAGGAGATTACTGGTATGTAATTAACCTAAACGACCCAAGCAATACCAAAGATTATGTTGGTCATTTTACACTGTACAGATAACAAAACCCAAACACTCTGGCTAGCCCCAAACTAGCCAGAGTTATAAAAAAACATCCCATATAAAACCTACAAATACCATGAAAAAACTTAACCTAATTATGCTACTGTGTCTTATGGGTACTCTAGCAAGAGCTCAAGAATTAACCATACCAACCTACACCCAATATTTAGCAGATAACCCATTTATTATGGCACCTGCTTATGCCGGTATTGGCGAAAACATAAAAGTTAGAGTAAACGGATTAACCCAATGGGTAGGCATTAAAGATGCCCCAGATAACCAATCGGTTTCTGGCGATATGCGTATTGGAGATCGCTCTGGCATAGGCGCTTTTATTTACAACGATAAAAACGGATATACCAATCAATTTGGTGCTAAATTCTCGTATGCACATCATTTAACTTTAAATTACAAAACAGACAGCTTTTTGTCTTTAGGTTTGTCTTACAACATCAATACCTTCAGATTAGATTACGAAGAGTTTAACGGTTTCGATTCGTCGGTAACAGACGACAGAAAGACAATCAACCACAACTTCGATGTCTCTGCCCTATACCGTTTAAATGAATTTTATATCAGCTTAAACATAAATAACCTTTTAAATAAAGATTTGAAGATTTACGCCACTAACGAACCAGGCCGACTTCGTAACTACCAAGTCTATGCGGGATATGTCTTTAAAAATAATAATGACTTCGAAATTGAGCCATCAACCTATGTTCAATATTTTGAAAGTGACGGGCGTTCTACAACCGATATCAATGTGAAGTTTAGAAAACGGGATCGCGAAAACTATTATTGGGCTGGTGTATCGTACAGATTTCTTAACGACCAGTTCATGCAGCCATTAAACCTAGGGCCTATGGTAGGTTTAAAAGTAAACAAGTTTTATTTTGCTTATTCTTACCAAGTAACTATTAACGATTTCTTTGGTTACAATAGCGGGACACACATGATTACTTTAGGTTTAGATATTTTTCAAGGACCTGGAGAATGTTCATGTACGTTATAACTTAAACACAAGTTACAATATTAAAAACTCATGGTGTTTTTTTCAAAAGCCTCAAATTCTATGGTGGAATTTGGGGCTTTTATCGTTTTATAATTCTTTCATCCACATGTATAACCGCTAAAACAAGCTTCAACAAAACAATGTAAAAACCTAATATTCAACATAATAACACTCGTAATCTAATTTTATAAATATTTTAACAAATACTTAACTTTTGTTAGTTCGGAAATTCCCGAACCAAAACTATTTTTGTAAAAAATTAAATTATGATGGAGAAAGAACTCCTGAAAGAGAAACATAGACTGGTAGAAAAGCTTGGGGTTATTATAGAAAATAAAGACCAAATGGCTCCTGTTGCGGCTCGCATCATTTCTTATGTTATCTTAACAGGAAAAAAAGGCGTTACCTTCGACGATTTAGTAACGCACCTTTGCGCCAGTAAAAGTACCATATCTACCCATTTAAATCATTTATCAGATTTAGGACATTTGGAGTATTTTACTAAACCAGGCGACAGAAAAAAATATTTTACCATTAATGGCGATCATATAATTCAGCATATCGACAAAATGATTGCCTATTGGAATTCCGATAAAGAATTGCATTTAGAAATGAAAGCTTTTAAAGAAAAAGTAAATCATTCTACTACAGACGATGACGACAAATTCGATCTCGCATTTCATAACAATTACATAACATTTCTAGATGAGTCTATGTTATTAGTCTCTAAATTAAAAGAGAAAATGATTAATAATCAATCAAATTAATGCATCAAAAAAAACGTATGAAAAGACAATTTTACACTTTAGTTTCGCTAACCATGATAGCGACAACCCTTATAAGTTGTGGTAACGATAAAGCGGCACAACCCCAACAGCAGCAGCAGGCTTTACCGTTTCCTGTAACAACAGTTCCTCAAAAAAATGTAACCACTTACCAAACCTTCCCTACGAGTATAGAAGGTATTATTACCAGCGAAGTAAGAGCAAAAGTTAGTGGTTACATTCAAAAAGTATTGGTAGATGAAGGCGAAACCGTAAAAAAGGGACAAGCCTTGTTTAAACTAGAAACTCAATCGCTTAGCCAAGATGCCGATGCTGCCAAAGCTTCGGTTAATGTGGCTGAGGTAGAAGTAGAAAAGTTAAAACCTTTAGTAGAAAAAGGTATTATTAGTAATGTACAACTAGAAACAGCAAAAGCACAATTGGCGCAAGCTAAAAGTAACTACAATAGTATAAATGCTAATATTAGTTATGCTACTGTAAAAAGCCCTGTAGATGGTGTTGTTGGTGCGATTAATTTTAGAGAAGGCTCGCTGGTAAGTGCTACAAGTCAGCGCGCATTAACAACGGTGTCGGACATCAAACAAATCTATGCGTTCTTCTCTATGAACGAAACTAAGTATTTAGATTTCCTTCAAAATACACCTGGAAATACCTTAAAAGAGAAAGTAGCAAATTTCCCTAAGGTACACCTAACATTAGCTAATGGATTCCAGTATAAAAAAGAAGGTACAATACAAACAGTTACTGGCCAGATTGATGCTACAACTGGTACCGTAAGTTTTAGAGCGATATTTGATAACCCTAGCGGATTAATAACCAACGGAAATAGTGGTACAATTAGTATTCCTACTGTATACGAAAATGCCGTAGTTATACCGCAGTCGGCAACTTTCGAGCAACAAGGACAAACTTTTGTGTACGTTGTTAATGGCGAAAACAAGACTGTTGCAACTCCTGTAAACGTTAAAGACAAAAACAGCCACTTATATGTTGTAGCGTCTGGCGTTAAACAAGGTGATAAAATTGTTACCAGCGGTACTGGAAAATTACGAAACAATACAGTTATACAACCACAAGAAGTGGTTTTCGATAGTGTTTCAAAACCTATTAAACCTTTATTTCAATAATCTTTTTAGACAATAAAGTCCTATGTTAAAAACATTTATAGAGAGACCGGTACTGTCTACCGTAATCTCCATCATCATAGTTATTTTAGGGGTGCTGGGTTTTACCACACTTCCTGTAGAGCAATACCCCGATATTGCGCCGCCAACCATTACGGTAAATGCCACCTATCCTGGTGCGAGTGCCGAAACCATTATGGAAAGTGTAATTATTCCTATTGAAGAACAGATTAACGGGGTTGAGGGTATGACCTACATTACCTCTACCGCTTCCAACTCTGGTTCGGCATCTATTACGGTATATTTCGACCAAGAAACCGATCCGGATATTGCGGCGGTAAACGTACAAAACCGTGTGGCACGTGCCAATCCGTTATTGCCTCAAGAAGTGATTCAAACCGGGGTTTTAACGCAAAAGCAACAAACCTCTGCCTTAATGTTCATGTCGGTGTATTCCGAAAATGAAAATTACAATGCAACCTATCTTCAGAATTACTTAAAAATTAACGTGATACCTTCTCTGCAAAGGGTTAAAGGTGTAGGAAACGTAAACGTGTTTGGTAGCCAAGATTACGCCATGCGTATTTGGTTGAAACCCGAAAAGCTTGCTGTATTTAACCTCTTGCCTGCCGATGTTACTGCGGCATTAAGAGAACAGAGTTTAGAAGCTTCGGCTGGTGCTTTGGGACAAAACGACGGACAAGCATTTACCTATACGATTACTTATAGCGGACGATTTAAATCGGAAGACCAATACAGCAACATCATAATTAAAGCCTTAGATAATGGACAATATTTACGCTTGAAGGATGTCGCCGATATTCAATTAGATGCACAATCTTACGATTCTTATGGATTTACAGATGGAAACCCGAGTATCAACATGGGGATTTATCAAACGGCAGGATCGAACGCGCAGGAAATTATCGAGCAAATTCAATCGGAATTAGAACGTTTATCTCAAGATTTCCCTGAAGGTGTTCATTATGTTATCAATTACGATACTAACGAATTCCTTACCGCATCCATGAACAAGGTAAAACACACCCTTATTGAAGCTTTTATCTTGGTATTTATTGTAGTATTTATCTTTTTACAGGATTTCAGATCAACTTTAATCCCTGCCATTGCGGTACCTGTAGCTATTGTTGGTACGTTCTTTTTCTTGGGTGTATTTGGGTATTCTATCAACTTATTAACTTTATTTGCTTTGGTACTGGCCATCGGTATTGTGGTAGATGATGCCATTGTGGTTGTAGAGGCCGTTCATGCCAAATTAGATGAAGGCGAACACAGTGCCAAAAAAGCAACTTTAGATGCCATGCACGAAATTTCCGGAGCCATTATTTCCATTACCTTGGTTATGGCCGCGGTGTTTATTCCGGTTACCTTTATACAAGGACCAACAGGTGTATTTTACGAGCAATTTGGGGTAACTTTAATTGTAGCCATTTTAATTTCGGCAGTAAACGCTTTAACGTTAAGTCCAGCGTTGTGTGCTTTATTCTTAAAAGGTCACGACGAGAAAGACCACGAAAAGAAAAGTTTCCTTCAAGGCTTTTACGACCGATTCAATAAAGGATTTAATGCCACAACGGCACGTTACGGAAAATCGTTACGTTTTTTATATAAAAACAAATGGATTTCGGCCGCCATCTTAATTCTTGCTTCTGTAGGAATTTGGTGGGCTGCCAACACCACTCCTACTGGTTTCGTACCAGATGAAGATCGTGGTATTATTTTCATGAACGTCGAGTTACCTGCAGGATCGTCTATGGACCGTACCAATATGGTAATGCAAGATATGTACCAAAAAGCAAAACAGATACCAGGTGTTAATGGCGTAACGGTAATTAACGGTAGAAGTTTAATAAGTGGTACAGGTTCTAACTATGGTTTAGGATTTATTAAACTTAAAAATTGGGAAGAACGCGAGAACGACGACGAAGCTGCTTCTGCAATCATTGGTAAATTGTTCGGTATCGCAGCCACCGTTCCCGAGGCTCAGATTATTTTCTTTGCACCGCCAAGTATTCCTGGATTTGGATTATCGTCAGGTTTTGAGGTTAACCTTTTAGATAAATCTGGTGGTAACTTTGCCGATTTAGAAACGGCTACACAAGACTTTATTGGTAGTTTAATGAAGCATCCGGCCATTCAATACGGACAATCGTCTTTCAACACTAAATATCCGCAATACGAAATGGAAATTAATGTGCCGCTAGCCAAAAAATATGGCGTGCCAATTAGTTCTATTTTCGGAACCATGCAAGGTTATATTGGAGGAATTTATGCCGCCGATTTTTCTAGATTTGGTAAGCAATACCGTGTGTATGTACAAGCCGCACCAGAAAATCGTTCGGAAAAAGAATCCTTAAACGAATTATACATTAAAACAGGGAGTGGCGACATGACGCCTATTACCCAGTTTGTAAAACTTAAGCGTGTTTACGGACCGCAATCGGTAACACGTTTTAACTTATATAATTCCACTAAAATTTCTGGAGCTTCAAACCCTGGATTTAGTACTGGTGATGCTATTAGCATTATTGAGGAAGAGCTTAAAAACCTACCAACCCAATACGATGTGGCGTATTCTGGTTTAACACGTGAAGAGGTAAGTGCGGGTAACCAAACTGTTATTATTTTCATTTTATGTGTGGTATTTGTGTACTTCTTGTTAGCGGCGCAATACGAAAGTTATTTATTACCATTTGCTGTAATTTTATCGCTTCCGTTAGGGGTGTTTGGAGCCTTTTTCACAACAAAAATGATGGGCTTACAAAACAATATCTATTTCCAGATTGCCTTAATTATGTTAGTTGGATTATTGGCTAAGAATGCGATTTTAATTGTGGAATTTGCTGTACAACGCCGCAGACATGGCGAAAGTATTCCAGACGCTGCGATACATGGTGCACAAGCACGTTTACGACCTATTTTAATGACTTCGTTTGCTTTCATTTTAGGTTTAATGCCATTGGTATTGGCTAAAGGTGTTGGTGCCGAAGGAAACAACTCTATTGGTAGTGGTGCTGCCGGAGGTATGTTAATAGGTACACTTTTAGGGGTATTTGTAATTCCAATCCTCTTTATTTTATTCCAATGGTTACAAGAAAAAGTATCCAGTAAACCTGCAGTAATAGAACAACACATTGAAGAAGAAAAATAATATGACATCAAAACTAAAATACAATACATTAAAATTTGTAGTCTTAATTTTGGTTGGAACCACATTACAAAGTTGTTTTGTGGCAAAAAATTACGAACGCCCAGAATTTGAAGAAACTACAAATTTATACCGAACAGATAATCTGCCAACCGATAGTCTATCGATGGCAGATGTATCTTGGAAAGACCTGTTTACCGATTCGTATTTAAATCAGTATATCGAAGAAGGTTTACAAAATAACATCGATATCAGGATAGCGTTACAGCAAATGGCAGCTGCCGAGGCGTATGCCAAGCAAGGCAAAGCAGGATATTATCCATCGCTATCTGTAAACCCTACTGTTACCCACCAAGAATTGTCTAAAAACAGCCAGTTTGGATCGTTTTTCGATGGTGGTTTAACACAGTATCAACTTTCAGCAGACCTGTCTTGGGAAGCAGATATTTGGGGAAAAATAAGAAGTACCAAACGTGCTTCTGACGCCAGTTATTTACAATCGGTTGCAGCCCATAAGGCTGTTAAAACAACTCTGGTATCTAGCATTGCCTCTACCTATTATCAGCTTTTAGCTTTAGATATGCAATTAAAAGTTACTAACGAAACTATTCAGGCTAGAGAAAAAAGTGTTGAAACCATCCAAGCTTTAAAAGAGTCTGGCCAAGTAAACCAAGTTGCGGTAGACCAAACTATCGCGCAATACAACAGCGCCTTGGCTTTGAAAATAGATATTGAAAAAGCCATTTTCCAAACCGAAAACATTTTCAGTTTGCTTTTAGGAAAAACAGGACAAGACATTTTACGTTCAGATTTAGATCAACAAGTATTAGACGTTGCCCTTAAAACAGGTGTACCATCGGTATTACTACGCAATCGTCCAGATGTTATGGCGGCAGAATATGGTTTAATTAATGCTTTCGAATTGACCAATGTGGCAAAAAGTAACTTCTACCCATCTTTAACGTTAACAGCTTCGGGAGGTTTTCAAAGTTTAGATTTAAAAGATTGGATAAGTGCCAATTCTATTTTTGCTAATATAGTTGGTGGTTTGGCGCAACCTATATTTAATAAACGCGCTATAAAAACCCAATACGAAGTCGCTCAAGCCCAACAGGAACAAGCCTTATTGAATTTCGAAAAACAGCTATTAGTTGCTGGAAATGAAGTTTCGGATGCCTTATATGTGTACGAAGCAGAAACTAAAAAATTCGAATTTAGAGAAAAAGAAGTTGAAGCTTTACGACAAGCCGAAACCAATTCTGAAATTCTGTTGAATTACGGTTACGCCAATTATTTAGATTTATTAACCGCAAGAACAGCGGCCTTAAATGCCGAATTAAATGTTGTAGACACGAAATTAAATCAATTACTTAGTGTGGTAAATTTATATGAAGCCCTTGGTGGTGGATGGCAATAAACCCCACAAAACCCAATACAACAAAAGGTCTTTTATGTAAATAATTGGCCTTTTGTATTTTAATTAGCTATATATCTGGTTTATTGCTAGCTTAAAACCTAATTGCGTATTTCTATAAAAAATCATTTTTCTATTTACTTGATTTACATATATTTGGCAAACTAAAAAAATCGCATGTCAATACAATTTTTCACGATTCTTAGTGCCTTTATTATGGTAGGATCTTGTGCAACTACAAAGTACACGACTAAAATCGAAAACCAGAAAAAAGCCATTACCATTATAGATACTGCACTGGTATCGCACTACGCAAAAAGCATCACCATTCCCGAATTAAAAACGCATTTAACTATTTATGCATCCGATTCGTTAGAAGGTCGTGCAACAGGAGAAGAAGGTCAGAAAAAAGCAGCTAATTATTTAAAACACATCTATAAAGAGCAACACATTGCGTCTCCTATAGCAGATTCTGTGTATTTTCAAGTTGTACCAGAATCGTTCTTACCCGAAGGCACAGGTACGTCGGAAAATGTTTTAGCCTATATACCAGGTTCCGAAAAACCGGAAGAAGTACTTATCATCTCTGCCCATTTAGATCATGTTGGGGTAACCAATGGCGAAATTTATAATGGTGCAGACGACGATGGCTCTGGTACGGTTGCGATATTAGAAATTGCACAAGCATTTAAACAAGCAGCTTTAGACGGACATGCCCCGAAACGCTCTGTATTATTTTTACATGTTACAGGCGAAGAAATTGGTTTATATGGTTCACGATTTTACACCGAACATCCTGTATTTCCGTTAAAAAACACAATAGCCGATTTAAATATAGATATGATTGGTCGTGTAGACGATAAACATGCCAGCAACCCTAATTATATTTACTTAATAGGCTCTAATAGATTGAGTAACGATTTGCATTTTATATCTGAAAAAGTAAACGACACGTATTTTAATTTCGATTTAGATTATACGTTTAACCAAGACAACGACCCAAACCGTTTTTATTACCGATCGGATCATTACAATTTTGCCAAACATAATATTCCTATTATATTTTATTTTAATGGTACACACCAAGATTACCACCAACCTACAGATACAGTCGATAAAATAAATTTCAAGCTGCTACAAAAGCGAGCCCAATATGTATTTGCTACAGCGTGGCAATTAGCCAACCAAGCGCAAAGACCACGTTTAAATAATGATGACAACTAAGCCAGAGCCTATAATTTTTTGTTAAAAACAACAAGCAAACAATCAGATGTTTGTGCTTATTTTGTAATATCGCAATCCTAACCCTTAAACGTAATTCATGAAAAAAACATTCATGCTATCTAGTATGGCTGTACTTACATTGGCCTGTAGTACAACCAAAAATGTAAGCACGACTAAGCCAACTGAAATTCACGATGTTAATTTTTACGCCAACACCATCACTTCCGATGAATTAAAAAAAGATCTATACACCTATGCTTCCGATGAATTTGAAGGACGTGAAACAGGAGAAGAAGGTCAGAAAAAAGCTGTAGAGTTTTTAAAACAACGGTATGTCGATTTAGGCATTCCTTCGGCAAAAACAAATGGCGATTATTTTCAAGAAGTGCCTCTAGAAGTTATTAAAACTCCAGAAGTTACATTAAACGTTAACAATACCGATTTTGAATTAATTTCAGATTTTATTTCTGTACTTCCTAGCGCATCAAACACCATAAACACCACAAACATTATTTATGCTGGCTATGGTATAGAAACCGAAAATTATTCCGATTACACCACTTTAGATGTTAAAGACAAAGTCGTTTTGTTTAAAGCTGGAGAGCCTAAAAATACTGACGGCACCTACACCATTTCAGGAACAACAACTACAAGCAAATGGTCTAATTTCAGACAAGAATTCGCTTTAAAGAGAGACCTTGCCAAAAGTAAAGGTGCTAGAGCCATTTTATTTTACGCGCCAGACATTTACGATATGGCTGCCAATCGCTATGGTAAATCGCATGGTAGAATGACGCTTCAAGACAAAGAAGAAGAACTGTTCTTTTTTGTTATAAACACCAAGTTAGCAGAAACCATTTTACCTAGCATACAAACCGAAAGTGCACCTCAAACATTAGCCTCTAACTTCAAGCTAAACTATAAAAAGGTAAGCGAAGATTTTAACTCCGAAAACGTTGCTGCATTTATTAAAGGCTCTGAAAAACCAGACGAAATTATAGTAATATCGGCACATTTAGATCACGAAGGTATTAAAGATGGCGAGGTATATAATGGTGCAGACGACGATGGTTCTGGAACAGTTGCCATTTTAGAAATAGCTGAAGCTTTTAAACAAGCGCAAAACAATAACGAAGGCCCAAAACGTTCTGTTTTATTTTTGCATGTAACAGGCGAAGAAAAGGGACTTTTAGGATCTAGCTACTACGCCGATATCGATCCTATAAAACCTTTAAACAACACTATGGTTGATTTAAATATCGACATGATAGGCAGAACCGATCCTACCAGAAAAAACACCAACAGAAACTATGTGTATTTAATAGGAAGCGATAAACTAAGTACAGACTTACACAACATTTCGGAAGCTGTAAACAAATCGTGTTGTAATATTGAATTGGATTACACTTTTAACGACGATAACGATCCGAACCGCTTTTATTACCGATCGGACCACTACAATTTTGCTAAAAACAATATCCCTGTTATTTTTTATTTTAACGGTACACATGCCGATTACCATAAACCAACAGACACTCCGGATAAGATTGAATACGATTTACTAGAAAACAGAACGCGTTTAATATTTTACACGGCTTGGGAACTGGCTAACCGCGATAATAAAATAGTGGTAGATAAAGCTGTAAAATAACATCATACCAACCAAACATGGAAACTAAACCACTATCGACTAGAAGTCCATAGGTGTGTTACGAGAGAGACTAAAGTCTCTCTTTTTTTTTCTCGACTTATTATAAATTAGAATTATATGAATTGGGGTACTGTGATGCTCCAAATGTATTTACCACTTCATCCGTTATATTACCTGTACATCGAATTCCATGTCTAGTTGCCTAAAACTGTCTAGCCCAATACATTTTTCCTATTTAAAGAAATTCCTGTTGCAATTTTCTCGAACATCTCTCCTTCAACTGTTTCACCAAAAACTAATACTTTGCTTTAGGAAATATTCTATATGATGATAAATACAATCTTAACTTAAGCTCCTTTTAATTTTTCTAATTCTTCTTTAATACAAATCTGAATGAGCAAGTCTCGACAACGCAACTAAAAGTCTCCTTTCAACCCTTTATATCTATACTTCGTTGTCCAAACTATATGACAACTCAATTCCGTTGATATCCTTATATCTTATAAAGATATAATTTTATTTTACTTAAGTGATGTAATGAAATTACAGGGTTTTAGCCACTAATTTGAAATCAATAAAAACCGCATCAATTTTACTTATACAAAAACCTTTCATCTATAAAAAAAAAAAAATAGAAATATGTTAAAATTTACGGTTTTTCCCCAATAGGTTGAAATTTAAAATTGATAAGTTTGATTTTAACTTAAAACTAAATCATGAATAAATTTCGCAACCTAATCATTCTATTAACAATCAGCCTATTATCAATTAATACAAATGCTCAAGACGAAAAAGAAAAAGACGAATTTAGAAATAAAGGTTATTTTAACATCACTCGTTTAAGTTATATCGCCGTATATAATGCCGAACTAGAAACCTACTCGCCTTCTGAAGGTGTTGTGGTAACAGATTTACCGACTAACAAAGCTCACGCTTTTAGCTTACAGACCATAAACGGATACTTTTTCAATCCTTATTTTTCGGCAGGTATTGGTATTGGATTAGATGGTTACAAAAACCCTACTTTTAACACACTTCCCGCTTTTTTAGACCTGAGAGCATATTTTAACGATGGTCTTTCAAGCCCATACTTATACACAAACTTTGGCACCTTAATAAAAATTGAAGGCGGTAAAAACAATGGTACTATTTTTAATTTTGGATTTGGATATAAATTTCCTTTAAATGAAAATAGATTAATATTTGTATCCGATTTGTCGTATAGTTATAAAACTATTAGCAACGATGGATTATCAATCAGAAATTCAGAAAGCTACAGCAGTTTAAAGGGAGCCATGCTAAGTATTGGAATACTTTTTTAACCTGCAATTTCCACTTACAACATAAATAATAAAAAAGCCGTCCAAAAAGTTAATTTCCCGTCAATCTGAATGTATTTCAGATTCTCACAACAACTAATATTCAAGAGTATGAGATTCTGTGTCAAGCACAGAATGACATCGTGATTAACTTTCTGGTCAGCTTTTTATGTTTATCACCTATTATGATGTTTTCTTTTTCCTGTAAAACTTAGCGTATTTGTTGTAAGCAAAAACTGCAATTACAGCAATAATGGCTAAAGTAATTAAGATGAACTTTACACTTACAATTTGATCGCCACTCGCATAAGAATGCAATCCTGCTAGATAAAAATTAACTCCAAAATAAGTCATCATAATACTAGAGAATGCTAAAATAGAAGCCAGATTAAAACCAAATCGACCACGTAATCCAGGCACCAAACGCATATGAATTACAAAAGCGTAAACCATAATACTAATTAAAGCCCAAGTCTCTTTTGGATCCCAGCCCCAATAGCGTCCCCAACTCTCGTTGGCCCACATACCGCCTAGAAAGTTTCCAATGGTTAACATTACCAAACCAACCGTAAGTGCCATTTCGTTAATAACCGTTAACTCTTTTATATTAATAAGCATTTTTTCTTTATTGCCAGCATTGGTAAAAATCATTAAAAACAATACGGTTAACCCTAAAATCATTCCTAATGTAAACGGTCCGTAACTCGCTACAATAACCGCTACATGTATCATTAACCAATAACTATCTAATACAGGTTGTAGGTTGGCAATAGCAGGATCCATCCAATTCCAGTGTGCAACCATCAAAATCATTGACGTTACAAAAGCAGTTGCTGCAATGGTAAGATCGCTTCGTCTGCCAAAAAGCAATCCAAACAACATGGTCGCCCAAGCCACATAAATCATTGATTCGTAAGCATCGCTCCAAGGTGCGTGACCAGAAATATACCATCTAGAAATTAAACCTGCTGTATGCAATACAAACAACACAACAACAATACTTTTTAAAACCGTTACCCCTATGTTAATCGCTTTGTTTTTGCTGTTAAAAATCTGAACGATTAAAACGACAAAAAGTAATGTACCAGCGTACATATACCAACTAAACAGCTTTTTAAAGATATCATACTTATTGTATAGGATTTCGGTTTTCACTTTCTCATCAGACAACATAACGTCGCCTCCATATTCCAACTGGGTTTTATGAAAAGCTTCCAATAACTTATTGGCATCGGAATAATCGCCAGTTCTTTTAGCCTGATTTAAGGTCATTAAGTACGCAGAAAATCCGCTGTTTATAAAATTGGCGTATAACGAATCCTGTACCTTATAAGCACCGTTTCGGTACTCTATAGAAGAAATCCATTTATTGTTTTCGTTATCTGGGATCGGAAAAATTCTTAACGCACGGCCTTCAATCGCATTGTATAATAAATTAACACGTTGGTCGGTTTCTTTAAATTCTTTTTGAAATCCGTTAGGAATTTGCGCTTTGTAAGCTTCCTCTAAATAAGGCGCTAATTTATAATCGCCTCGATCGGTAAAGAAATCGGCCAATGTAGCATATTTTTCAGATTCACTTACTCCAATTAAATGACGAATAGAATCGGCCTTTTTATACTTTAAATGAATGATAGGCACATTGTACCACAACATAGGACTCTCTTGAATAGATAAAAACACCTGATTCGCATCGAAATCTTCATAAGTGTCATATTTACTTAATTTTCGAAGCATTTCCGAAGCATAAGTATTAACAGGCATCATACGACCACCCAAATCCTGAATCACCATATGCCCAAATTTATCGGCATGCGCTTTTGGTGTAATATTCGCTTTTAAAACAGAATCGATTTGCTGCTTACTTGGTCTAACATGCGGCGTGTGGTCGTGATCATGATTGTCTTGAGCAAAACCATTAAAGGCAAAACCAATAAGTAAAACCGATAGAATTTTAGCTTTCTTGGCTTTTAAAGCGTTCAATCGACGTCTTAAATCTCCAAAACGGGTGCCTTTCGCAAATAAAATGGCCAACAAGCCAAAGTACAGTAAAAAGTAACCAATATAAGTAAATAAAGTGCCGTAGTAATCGTGATTAACTGATAGAATTGTTCCTTTTTCATCGGGATCGAACCCAGATTGGAAAAAACGATAACCACGATGGTCTAGAATATGATTCATATAAATTTTATAATCAAAATCACCTTCTTGTTCGTCTATAACCGTAACTTCGCTAGAATATGCCGAATAGTTATTTTCGGTTCCAGGATAACGCTCGGCTTCAAAATCGTTTAGTTTTACACTAAATGGTAATTCTAAAACTTTAGAGCCGTATTTAAACGCAAAATCCAAACCTCCAACTTCAACTTGTTTAAACATGCTATTGGTACCTTTACCACCAAGTAAACCTACGGTTTCTGATTCGCCATTTGTAGTAATTTTTAGAACAACACCATCTTCGTCGTTCTTTAAAATTTCAGATTTTTTCACGATCCCAAACTTTCCTTTAACTACAGGTTTTGGAAATACCATTTGCATGTTACCAATGATATAACGCGAACGTAAAGCCAAAGGTTGTAAACTATCTTTTTCGAGCTTACCCGATGCCATTGTGGCCATGGTTAAATACTCGCCTTCAAAAGGGGAATGAATATAAATACCATCTTCGCGATTATAAATATTTATGGCACCAGGAGTTTCTTTATCTAAAGCCACTAAAATATTGTGAATGCTTTGTACTTCGCCCGATTTTAAAAAGTGGTTATGCGGTTTACCGCCGCCAGCTTCAACCAATTTTAAATAATTTTCGCCATTCTCATCGGGAATTACATCTTCTTCTGCTCCACCAATAAAATCTACCAATTCTATAGTTACAGGTTGCTGATCGTATTTGGTTTCAATTTTAAAATCATTATCTAATCGTGGCGAAAAATCGACTTCGCGCTCTATTGGCAAACGCTGCGGCACGCCATCAATCATATAATCGCCATCAATATAAGCTGTAATGTAGGTCTTTTGCGATAGAAACGTATTTTCGGTTGCACCTTCACGGATAGCCATCATACCTTCAAATCCTACATAACGCGTTATAAAAGCCCCGATAAGAATAAAAATAAAAGATAAATGCAATATTAAAGACGCCCACTTTTCTCGTTTATGAAGACGGTATCTTTTAATATTTCCAAAGAAATTAATTAAGAAAAATACCATAATAGCCTCGAACCACCAGGTATTATAAATTAAATTTCTGGAGTATGGTGTTGGCGATGTTGCTTCGCCAGCATCTAGAAAAGTACCGATGGCCATGGCGCCAGCAAAAACTAAAAATAAAATTGAGGTAATACGGGTAGAAAAAAGAATCTTGGCAAGTTTATTTTGCATAATAAATACTCTTATTTTTAAAGCGTTGCAAATTTAACCTATTTTGTTGGGTTGATGGTTACGTATTAAAAATAATGATTGTTAAAATTAACTTAATTTTAAGATTGCATTTTAAGTCTTATGCTGTCGTGCCATAAAAATATTCATATACAGAAACGTTCCCATTTTACGCGCTCTTTGCTTAGCATTCTCGGCTATTTCGCCTTCAAAAAGCGCATTAACGGTTTGTACCCAAATTGTTAACCACAATCCAAAATGCTCTTGCGTTATGCTATGGTTTTGTGCTTCATCTACTTTAATATGAGCCTCTAACGGGTTACCGTAATACCGGGTTTTTAAAAATAAACTTGACTCCCAAAATGTTGTCAATTTTTCAATGTGTTCTGACCAATCATTTATCATAGTATTAAAAAAAGGCCCTAAAATCTCGTCTTCTCTAATCCGACTGTAAAAAGTAGATACTAATGTATGCACATCGTCTCGGGTTGTAATATCCTGCTTTTTAGAACACATGATTCAGTTTTTTAGATAAACACAAAGATAATTTAAATTCGCTTACCAGTTTTTGCAGCTAACGCTTTACAATCCTAAATGTTTGTGTTTAAAATTGAGGTTAGCGTTCTGTAATTAGGTCTAAATATAGTATTTTAGCCAAATGATTTCAGTTGTTTTACTTGGCGCTGGTAATGTTGCCACACATTTATATAAAGCTTTTAAGTCTTCAGATTCTGTTACTGTATCGCAATGGTACAACAGACATTTAAGCAGTATTTCGACTTACCAAAATGAGGTTGCTATTACCGATACACTTTCAGAATTAAAACCAGCAGATATTTATATAATTGCTGTAAGCGATGACGCTGTTGCGCAAATTTCGGAAGCTTTACCGTTTAAAGATCGCTTGGTTGTTCACACTGCAGGCGCAGTAAGTGCATACGATTTAAGCAAAAACAACAGACGCGGTGTACTTTATCCGTTACAGAGTTTTACTAAAGATGCCGAAATGGATTTTAAAAATGTACCGCTATGTCTTGAAACTTTAGACAAAGCAGATTTTAAGATTCTTAAAGATTTAGCTGAAGCAATAGGAAGCCCGTCTTATAAAATATCGAGCGAACAACGCAAAAGACTTCATTTGGCGGCAGTATTTGCTAACAATTTCACCAACCAACTCTACCGAATTACTCACGAAATTACCGAAGACAACCTTATAGATTTCGACATTTTAAGACCGCTTATTTTAGAAACCGCAAAAAAAGTGCAGCACATGTCGCCCTATATGGCACAAACCGGCCCAGCGGTTCGACGCGATAAAAAAACCATTAAAAAGCATTTAAAATTAATAGAAAATCCGCATCACAAAGCGATTTACCAACTGCTAACCGACTCAATTGCATACACCCATGGAAGAAAAAAGTTATAAAGAATATTTAGAACACATTACTACGTTTATTTTTGATGTAGACGGCGTTTTAACCGACGGCACCGTAACGGTAACAACCTCTGGAGAAATGTTAAGAACCATGAACGTTAAAGACGGTTATGCCATTAAAACTGCAATAGATGCCGGATTTAAAATGTGTATTATTTCTGGAGGCTCTAACGAAGGTGTTCGCAAGCGTTTAGAAGGTCTTGGTGTAACCGACATTTTTTTAGGAGCTCATAATAAAATTGATCAGTTAGATGCATTTTTAGCCAAATACGATGTTAAAACCGAAAATGTACTGTATATGGGCGATGATATTCCAGATTATCCTGTAATGTTAATTGTTGGATTGCCAACCTGCCCTCAGGATGCTGTTCCTGAAATTAAAAACATCTCTAAATACGTGTCTCATAAAAACGGAGGAAAAGGTGCCGTGAGGGATGTCATAGAACAAGTTATGAAGGTTCAAGGAAAATGGAGCGGCAATTTTGACGCCCAATACGACTAGAATGCGGTTTTTAAACCTCGTTCGCTGGCCTAATCTGTTACTCATTATTATTGCGCAATGCCTGATTAGGTTTGCCCTCTTCCCTAGCTTTAATGCACAAACAGCCTTAAACCTTTGGCAATTTTTTTTGTTAGTGGGGTCGACTGTAACATTGGCTGCTGCAGGCAATATAATTAATGATATTTATGATGTACAAACCGACAGCATCAACAAACCGAATCGGGTTATTGTAAATTCGTTGGTTTCGGAATCTTTTGCTTACAATGTATTTATTGTTTTAAATGTTATTGGAGTCGGCCTAGGGTTTTACCTTTCGCATGCGATTAACAAACCCGCTTACTTTTCAATTTTTGTAATCATTTCCGCGACGTTGTACATGTATGCTTCGTATTTAAAAGGAATAGCCCTTATTGGAAATGTAGTTATTGCAATACTTGTTGCGCTGACTTTAATTATTGTCGGTTTATTTGATCTTATTCCTGCTATAACCATTTATAATCAAAATATACAACGCGGCGTATTTCAAATTATACTAGCTTATGCTGGGGTGGCGTTTTTATTGAACCTTAGCCGAGAAATTATTAAAGACATAGAAGACATTAATGGTGATTATACTTCGGGATTCCAAACGCTTCCTATTTTAATAGGTAGACAGCGTACCGCTATAGTAGCTTCATTTTTTTGTATTACAGCATTGGGGCTAATTGTTTATTATGTGGTTAGTCAGTTATACAACCAACCTATTGCAGTAGTTTATTATACTTTTTTTATAATTGGTCCTTTAATTTATATTGTTATTCAACTTTTTACAGCCAAATCTGTTAAAAACTATAAGCATATAAGTCGGCTATTAAAACTTGTTATGTTAACAGGTTTATTATCTTTATGTCTTTACCCTTTAAATCTTTGCTGATGCTTCACGACAACTTAAAGAATTACAATATTATTTTAGCTTCTGGATCGCCAAGACGACAACAATTTTTTAAAGACTTAGGATTAGATTTTTCCATCCGATTAAAACCAGTTGAAGAAATTTATCCAAAGAGATTAAACCATTTTGAAATCAGCGATTATCTTGCCCAGCTTAAAGCACTCCCTTTTAAAGAAGAATTACAAGCAAACGACATTTTAATAACCAGCGACACTATTGTTTGGCATAACAACAAGGCTTTAGGAAAACCAAAAACAGAACAGGAAGCATTGTCCATGTTACAATCCTTAAGCAACAACACGCACGAGGTTATTACATCGGTATGTTTTACGTCTAAAACTTACGAAAAAACCTTACATGCCATTACTAAAGTTACATTTAAAGCACTAACAGACCAAGAAATTAATTACTATATAAACACCTATAAACCTTTCGATAAAGCAGGAGCTTACGGCATACAGGAATGGATAGGTTATATTGGCGTTACCCAAATAGAAGGCTCCTATTTTAACGTTGTTGGCTTACCCGTTCATGATGTTTACAAGGTTTTAAACGATATTGTCTCGAAAACCAGTTCAAATTATTCTGAAAAAAATTAGATAAATTTTTACAAATTCTTACAGTATCTTTGTACTTCAATTACGCTATTTATGTTTTTAGAATCGTATGCCTCGCAAATAATTGCGACATTAATCTTATTAATTATACTCATTACTATCAGGCAAGTTATTGTTGTTTTAGTAAAAAAAATCGGACGAAAAAGCGGCATTAACGAAGCACGTATTCATCTTATACAACGCTACTCTACGGTTACTCTTTTTTTAATAGGCTTATTATTTTTTTCGTTCATATTGGGTGCTAAACCAGAAGATTTAGCCTTAGTATTTTCGTCGGTTTTTGCAGTAATTGGTATTGCTCTATTTGCCATATGGTCTATTTTGAGCAATATTACTTCTGGTGTTATTATGTTTTTTTCTTTTCCGTATAAAGTTGGCGATAAAATAAGTATACACGACAAAGATTTTCCTATTGAGGCTGTAATAGAGGACATTCGCGCCTTTCAATTACATTTAAGATTAGACAATGGTAATTTAGTAACCTACCCGAACAATCTTATTTTACAAAAAGCTGTAACTTTAGTTCAAAAAGATGCTATAGACGATGGCCACGATGCCGTTTAATTAGCAATTATGTAAACTATGCCTAAAAAACATCGCTCTAAAAAAAGTAAGCAAAAACCAGGGTTATCGCCCGGAACAGTAGTGTATACAGGACAAAAGGAAACTCAAAAACTCTTTATTGAGGCCTTTAACTACAGCCCCAACCATAGCTCGGAAAAAGAATTACTCGCTATTGAAGATGCTTACGCTTACAAATCGGAACGAGATACTGAGGTAACATGGATTAATATTAACGGATTAAACCACACCAATGCTATCGAAAAAATTGGGGAGCATTACAATATTCATCCGCTTATATTAGAAGATATCGCCAACACGTCTCAACGTCCTAAAATGGATGAGTTTAACGATTACATCTCTATCAACATGAAAATGCTTTATTACGATAAAGACAAAGGGTTAATCTCGGAGCAAATCAGTTTAATATTGGGCCATAATTACGTGTTAACCTTTCAAGAAGCCGAAGGCGATGTTTTTGATGAGTTACGAGAACGCATAAGACACGGCAAAGGACGCATCAGAACTATGGGCTCCGATTATCTGTTTTATGCATTAATAGATAGTATTGTAGACCATTATTACGTAATAATAGAGACTTTAGGCGATAAAATTGAAGAGCTAGAAGACAACCTCTTTAATGGTACTGCTAAAGATAATATACCCACGCAAATACAAGATTTAAAGCGTGAAATCCTTAGAGTTCGCCGCTCCATATTTCCGCTAAGGGATATTATCAACCGCATCGAAAAAAACGAACACCCGCTAATAGACACCAAAACCCTACCCTTCTTTCAAGACGTTTACGACCATACCACACAAGTAAACGAGAATACCGAAGTATATCGCGAAATGGTTTGGGGACTAATGGATATGTACATGACAACTTTAAGTAACAAAATGAACGAAGTGGTTAAGGTACTCACCATCATGTCTACTGTGTTTATCCCGCTGACTTTTATAGCCGGAATTTACGGCATGAACTTCGACCACATGCCAGAACTCCACCACCAATACAGCTACCCTATTTTACTGATAATCATGATTGTTATGGTGGCCTTCATGATTTACTACTTTAAAAGAAAACGATGGCTATAACAGGCACAATCGTTTTATTATAAGTTATGTGTTTTTGAAGGTTTAAAGTTAAAGAAACCTTAAATCCCTTTAAAAGCCAAGGCTACTGTTTATATTTGAAACTCAAGTCAAAATTCAAACTTGTTTTAATGAAAAAACAACTCCTCTCCTTACTTTTTTGTTTGGTTATCGTACCATTATTTCACGCACAACAACCTCAAAAACCAAATGCTTCAGAAATATATCAGTCCGTAAAAAAACTTAATTTTTTAGGCTCTGTGTTATATTTAGCGGCACATCCAGACGACGAGAATACCAAGCTAATTTCGTATATGGCCAACGAGGTAAAAGCCCGAACAGCTTATTTATCTTTAACGCGTGGCGATGGCGGGCAAAACTTAATAGGTCCAGAAATTCGCGAACTTTTAGGTGTTATCCGTACCGAAGAATTATTAGCGGCAAGACGTACCGATGGTGGCGAACAGTTTTTTACAAGAGCTAACGATTTTGGCTACTCCAAACATCCAGACGAAACTTTAACCATTTGGAATAAAGACGACGTATTACGCGATGTGGTGTTAACCATCAGAAAATTTCAACCCGATATTATTATCAATCGTTTTGACCACCGAACACCAGGCACGACACACGGCCACCATACCAGTTCGGCCATGTTAAGTGTTGAAGCTTTTAACTTAACCAACAATGCCTCGGTATATCCAGATCAATTAAAATCTGTTAACACCTGGCAACCTAAGCGTTTATTTTATAACACGTCGTGGTGGCGATATGGTTCTCAAGAAGCATTTGACAAAGTAGATAAAAGTAACTTTTTAAGCATAGATACAGGTGTTTATTTTCCGTCAAGCGGACTCTCAAACACCGAAATTTCTGCATTAAGCCGAAGTCAACATAAATCCCAAGGCTTTGGTAATACAGGAACACGTGGTTCGGAATTGGAATACATTGAACTCATTGAAGGTGATATGCCTAAACATCCTGACAATATTTTTGACGGAATAGACACTAGCTGGAATCGTGTAAAAGGCGGCAAAGCCGTAGGTAAGGTTTTGGCAGAAGTTGAAGCTGAATACGATTTTAAAAATCCCGCAGCAAGCATTTCTAAACTAGTAAAAGCGTATCATTTAATTCAGCAAATAGAAGACAAGCATTGGAAAACCATTAAAACCAGAGATATTAAACAGGTTATTTTGGCTTGTGCTGGTTTGTATCTAGAAGCAACAGCAACTAATAATTGGGCTACACCAAACGAACAAGTGCATTTAAATCTGGAACTTATTAATAGAAGCAATGCAAATATTAAACTTCAAAATTACACTTTACCAAATCAGGTTTCAGTGAACAAAAATCTAGCACTTGCCAACAATACTAAATTCCAATTTTCCGAAAACTATTCGGTAGCTTCAACTGCAAAAACAACCACGCCGTATTGGCTAACCGAAAGCAGTAGTTTAGGCATGTATACCGTTAACGACCAATCGTTAATTGGCTTACCAGAAACGCCAAGAAGCGAAATGGTTACCTTCCATATAAATATTGAAAACATAACGATTCCTTTTACAAAACCTATTGTTTACAAAACCAACGATCCTGTAAAAGGTGAAGTTTATAAACCCTTCGAAATTATTCCTGAAGCCGCAGTACAAATGGCCGAACCCGTGGTTATTTTCGAAAACAACACGCCTAAACGCGTGGCTGTAATGGTAAAGGCAGGTCATGATAATCTTGAAGGCACTCTTAAGCTAAACACACCAGATGCTTGGCAAATTAGCCCAAAACAACAAACCGTAAACATAAGGCATAAAGGAGAAACTAAACTGCTTTGGTTTACCGTAACACCTCCAGAGCAACAAAATGAAGTTTCTATTTCTCCAACTATAAGCGTTAACGGACGTAACTACAACAACGCTTTAATAGAAATTGATTACGACCATATTCCTTTTCAAACAGTACTAATGCCAAGCAACAGCAAATGGGTACGTTTAAATATCATTAAAAAAGGCGAAAACATTGGTTATATAGCAGGTGCTGGCGATGTAGTTCCAGAAAGTCTAAGACAAATAGGTTATAATGTTGCGGTTATACAACCCGAGCAAATTACAGCAAGTAACTTAGCGCGGTTCGATGCTGTTGTTGTTGGTATAAGAGCATATAACACGGTTGAAGATTTACGATACAAACAGCAAACTTTATTCGATTATGTGCAGAACGGAGGCAATTTAATTGTGCAATACAATACAAGTCATAGATTAAAGGTAGAATCTTTAGCACCTTATACTTTAGAATTGTCTAGAGACCGTGTAACAGACGAAAATGCCGAAGTTAAATTTTTAAATCCAACACATCCTATTTTAAATACACCAAATAAAATTACGACACATGATTTTGAAGGATGGACTCAAGAACGCGGTTTATATTTTCCAAATACATGGGGCGACGAATTTACCCCTATATTAGGGATGAACGACAAAGGTGAAACCGAAAAAGACGGCAGCCTTTTAGTTGCCCAATATGGCAAAGGATATTACATCTATACCGGATTGAGTTTCTTTAGAGAATTTCCTGCAGGTGTTTCTGGTGCCTACCGCCTATTCGCCAATATGTTGTCGTTAGGAAAAGAAAACATTGTAACCCAACCTAAATTGAACGATTAGTATGGCAAAATCTCCAGAAATAAAACAAGGTTGGAAACGCGCCTACACGGTTGTACTCCTTGCTAATGCCGTTTACATTATTTTGTTTTACTTACTTATGAATGCCTTTTAATAGATGACAACTTTAGACTGGATAATTTTAATAGGCACTTTGCTTACCATTGTAGGTTACGGCACGTACAAAACACGAGGTAGTAAAAACGTACAAGATTACATTCGTGGAGGAAACCAAGCGCAATGGTGGACCATTGGCTTATCGGTAATGGCTACTCAAGCCAGCGCCATTACTTTTTTATCGACGCCTGGACAAGCCTTTAACGACGGAATGGGTTTTGTGCAGTTTTATTTCGGGTTACCCATAGCCATGATTATCATTTGCATGGTATTTATTCCGCTGTACCATAAACTAAAAGTGTATACCGCTTACGAGTTTCTAGAAAATCGTTTCGATTTAAAAACCCGAAGCTTAACGGCTGGATTATTTTTAATTCAACGTGGTTTAGCAGCTGGTATAACCATTTACGCACCAGCAATTATTTTGTCGGCTGTTTTGGGTTGGTCTTTAAATCAACTTAATATCATCATTGGTATTTTAGTTATTATTTATACAGTTTCTGGCGGCACCAAAGCGGTAAGTGTTACCCAAAAACACCAAATGGCCGTTATTTTTACAGGTATGTTTATCGCTTTCTTTTTAATTCTAAGCTATTTACCAGAAAATATCAATTTTACTAATGCCTTAGAAATTGCCGCTGCAAATAACAAAATGAACATCTTAGATTTTTCGTTTAATTTAGAAAATCGCTATACCTTTTGGAGTGGTATTATAGGTGGTACCTTTTTAATGTTGTCGTATTTCGGCACCGACCAAAGTCAGGTGCAACGTTATTTATCGGGAAAATCGCTTAAAGAAATGCAACTCGGCCTCATTTTTAATGGCATACTAAAAGTACCCATGCAATTTTTTATTTTATTGGTAGGTGTTATGGTATTTGTATTTTATCAGTTTAACGAAGCGCCTATTCATTTTAATCCGCATGCAAAAACCGTTGTAGCATCGTCTTCATTTGCAGAAGAATTCAATACTCTGGAAGCTGAACACCACAAGCTTTTCAACCAAAAAAAAGAGATATTAAACGCCTATACCAATGCACCTTCTAGCGATTTAAAAGCTGAAATCACCGCTTTAAACACCGCGGAAAAATCTAACAGAAATGAAGCGAAAATCGTATTAGAAAAAGCCGCAAACGAGCAGCTAGTAAAAATTGAAACCAACGATAAAGATTATGTATTTATCCATTTTATACTAAACAATTTACCTCGTGGTTTAATTGGCTTGCTGCTGGCTGTAATTTTAAGTGCCGCTATGTCCAGTACCGCCAGCGAACTGAATGCTTTGGCATCGACCACGACAATAGACTTATACAAACGTAGTATTTCGCCAAACCAAACCGAATTGCATTATGTTAAGGCGACTAAGTGGTTTACTTTTGGCTGGGGCATATTAGCCATTTGTATTGCTTGTGTGGCCTATTTAGCCGATAATTTAATTCAGTTGGTAAATATTATTGGGTCTGTATTTTATGGTAATGTTTTGGGTATTTTTTTACTGGCTTTTTTCTTTAAACGTGTACAAGCCAACGCTGTATTTATTGGCGCATTAATTACCCAAGCCATTGTTATTTTAGGCTGGTATCAAGATTGGATGCCATATTTGTGGCTTAACCTTTTTGGTTGTATTTTGGTTATTGTAATAGCGTCTGTACTTCAACTTTTTAATCCAAAAAATTATGAGAACACAAACTCCTAAAACCATTCGTTGGGGAATAATAGGTCTGGGAAAAATCGCTACAAAATTTGCAACGGATTTAGCGACTATTCCAGATGCCGAATTATATGCTGTAGCCTCGAGATCGCAAGAAAGCGCCGATAGTTTTGCTGAAAAATTTAATGCCACAAAAGCCTATAATTCCTACGAAAGTTTAGCAAAAGACCCTAACGTTGATGCGGTTTACATTGCCACGCCGCATAGCTTTCATAAAGCACATAGCATTTTATGCTTAGAACATAAAAAAGCCGTACTCTGCGAAAAACCTTTTGCGATGAATTTAGAAGAAGTCGAAACCATGATAGCCACAGCAAAGGTCAATAATGTATTATTAATGGAAGCCTTATGGACTTATTTTTTACCGCATTATCAGTACATCTTAAAGATTTTAAACGATAACACTTTCGGAAAAATATTGAAGTTGGAAGCCGACTTTGGCTTTACGCGTCCGTTTGATGACGATTCTAGACTATTCAATAAAGAACTCGGTGGTGGCAGTTTATTAGACATTGGCATCTACCCTATCTTTGCTGCATTATCAACATTAGGCTTACCCGATGCTATAAAAGCTTCTTGTACCACGTTTAACAACGGTGCTGACTCCAGTTGCGACATGATTTTTAGATACAATAACGGTGCTACTGCTAGTTTAAAAAGCACCCTTGTAGAAAACACCCCAACCACTTGTACCTTTTATTGCGAGAACGCTACAATTAAACTTAACAGACAATTTCACACGCCAACAAGCATCACTATAACTAAAGATGGCAAAGAAGAAACCATAGATTTTACAGGAAATACTATCGGTTATAATTTTGAAACGCTTCATTTTAATCAGTTACTACGAGACGGAAAAACCGAAAGTGATATTATGAGTTTCGACTTTAGCAGAAACCTCATCAAAACGCTAGATACCGTTAGGCAGCACATTCAACTAGAATATTAAGCACTTGTAAGAAACCACTAATTAATTCGTCTAATTACCAAATTAAAAAATTAATATCTCATGCACATAAAAATATGGTCCGATATACGTTGTCCTTTCTGTTATATTGGTAAAAAGCATTTTGAAGCAGCTTTAGAACAATTTCCGCATAACGATAAGGTTACAGTAGAATGGAAAAGTTTTGAATTAGACCCGAATTTAAAAACGGATACCGATACAGATGCTATTTCCCATTTTGTAGAAAGCAAAGGCATAGAAAAAGAACGTGCTATTATGATGTTTGATAATGTAACGGCAATGGCTGAAAAAGCTGGTATAGCATTTCATTTAGAACAAGCAATTCCTGCTAATTCCTTAAAAGCACACCGCTTATTACATTTTGCAAAAAAACAAGAGCTTGCCTACCAAACTAAAGCGGCATTACTACAAGCCCATTTATGCGATGGTTTAAATATTGATGATGTAGAAGTGTTGGCAAGTATAGCAATGGAGCAAGGAATGGATAAGCAAGAAGTGATAGACATGTTAACAACTGAAGCATATATTTACGATGTTCGTCAAGACGAAATGGAAGCACGAAATTTAGGTATTTCTGGGGTTCCGTTTTTTGTAATAGATAATACTTACGGTGTTTCTGGTGCACAACCTGTGGCAGTTTTTAAGGAATCGCTCGAAAAAGCTTGGGAAAAACATCAAGAAAATGTAGAAGTTATAACAAAAGATGCTAGCTGCGATTTAGATGGTAGATGTTGTTAAGGTATTTTAAAGAGTAAAACAAAAGGTCTTAAAAGCAAAACTAAATACGATGCTTATTAAGACCTTTGTTGATGTTTAATTATTTTTTAATTCAATTTTAGCATTATGAGATGCTATTTCTTCGATATAATCTTCTAAAACAAACTCCGACGGATTAAAATTTTCACTGCGCTTTTTGGCTTGTTTTTGGCGTTTAATACTTCTTGCAAAACGTCTAATACTATCTTCGGTATCTAAAATAATGCCTGGTACAGGAATACTTTTATAGTCTTTATCTTTCGCAACCATAGTAAAATACGACGAGTTACAGTGCTTTATTTCGCCTGTATGAATATTTTCCGATTCCACTCGTAGCCCTACAACCATCGAGGTTCGACCTGTATAATTAATAGAAGCTTTTAAGGTTACCAACTCTCCAACTTCTATAGCATTAAGAAAATCTACTTTGTTTACCGAAGCGGTTACCGAATAGTGTTCGGAATGTTTAGACGCGCAGGCAAAGGCTATCTGGTCCATTAAATTTAAAATGAAACCTCCGTGAATTTTTCCTCTAAAATTAGAGTTCGAGGGCAGCATTAACTGCGTCATTGTAATTTGCGATTCTTCAATTGTTTTAAATCTCATAGCGTTTTATTGTGTAATACGAACTAAAATAAATAATTTTTCCATAGTCTTAATACAAATCAAAAATTACTATCAAATTTTAATCAATAATCACGTATCACAAAGAATTTAATAGCTTAATTTTAAATAAACCAAAAAATACGCATTACAACAGCATCACCGTTCTTTTCAAAAAACTAAGAAATATACAAACCATTTAAGTTCGCATTAAATATGTTTTGTTCACTGCAATAAATAGTTCTATTTTTATTTTTTATTAAACGTATTAAAAACACTTTATTAATGGCTTCAGGATTTTTTGCATTATTAGATGACATTGCGGCAATTATGGATGATGTAGCAACCATGGGAAAAATAGCTACCAAAAAAACAGCTGGAATTTTAGGCGACGACTTAGCTGTTAATGCCGAAAAAGCATCAGGTTTTGTATCGTCTAGAGAACTACCTGTGCTTTGGGCCATAACTAAAGGTTCTTTAAAAAATAAAATTATTATTTTACCGATAGCCTTTTTATTAAGCGCCTTTTTACCACAAGCCATCCCAATAATATTAATAATTGGTGGAATGTATTTAGCTTATGAAGGAGCCGAAAAAATTTATGAATTCTTCGTTCCGCATAAGTCAGACAGTCATGATGCGGTTGAAACTCCCCTATCTGAAGCTGAAATTTTAAAACTAGAAAAAGAAAAAATTAAATCGGCCATAATTACTGATTTTATACTATCTGTAGAAATTGTAATCATAGCTTTAGGAGCCGTTATGGGCGAGCCACTTTTAAATCAGATTTTAGTAGTATCGTTTGTCGCTTTAGTGGCTACTATAGGGGTTTACGGTATTGTTGCACTAATTGTTCGTATGGATGATTTTGGTTTAAAACTAATCAAGTTAAACGAACAAGATGATAGTTTTTCGGACAAAATAGGTCGCGTTTTGGTAAAAGCCCTGCCGTGGGTTATTAAAAGTTTAGGGGTTATTGGTACTATTGCTCTATTATTGGTATCTGGTGGTATTTTTTTACATCAAATACCTTTTATTCACGATTTACTTCATAATATACCTTTTATTTTAGGCGAGCTACTTTCGGGTATTGTTATTGGTTTTATTGTATTTTTAGTAGTGAAATTATTTCAGAAATTAACCGGCAAAACCGCTGCTCACTAATGTAAATATGAAAGCTTTTAAAGCCAAAAACCGACACGATGCTTCTTATTATATCGATGGTATTTTAAATCAGGACCGCGTAAAATTATCGCAGGCCATTACCATTACAGAAAGTCATCTTGAAAGTGATAAACAATTGGCTTCTCAAATTCTTCAACACGTATTGCCACACACAGGAAATTCTTTAAGAATTGGGATTACTGGTGTGCCTGGCGTTGGAAAAAGTACTTTTATTGAAGCTTTTGGCATGCACTTAATTTCACTTGGTTTTAAAGTCGCCATATTATCTATAGACCCGAGTAGTCAACGTTCTAAAGGCAGTATTTTAGGTGATAAAACACGAATGGAAGAACTGAGCCATTCAAATCACGCCTATATTCGTCCATCTGCTTCGGGAGATACACTTGGGGGTGTAGCCAATACAACTGCAGAAAGTATGTTATTATGCGAAGCTGCTGGCTACACTATCATTTTAATAGAAACTGTGGGAGTTGGACAGTCTGAAACAGCTGTACATAGCATGACCGACTTTTTTTTACTTTTAATGTTAGCTGGCGCTGGAGATGAACTACAAGGTATAAAAAAAGGAATCATGGAAATGGCCGACCTTATAGTAATCCATAAAGCCGATGGCGACAATATTAACCATAGTAAAGCTGCTAAAAGCAAATACGAAAATGCTTTGCACCTATTTGCTTCAAACGAATCGGGATGGTCGCCGAAAGTTACAACAGCATCATCAACCCAAAACACAGGCATAGATACTATTTGGGAAATCATTCAAAACTACCAAACGCTTACCGTAGCCAACGGGTACTTTCAAAAACACAGAAATCATCAAAAAATTGACTGGATGTACCGTACCATTGAAAATGAATTGAAACGATTGTTTTACAATAACAGTGCAATTAAAGCCCGGTTACCACTATTAGAAGAACAAATTATTGCTTCGGAATTATCGCCTGTGAAAGCTGCCTTAAACATTATTGGTGAATATAATAAAACTAAAAAAAACGTCTAAAACCGCAGTCTAGACGTTCTTTAATACTACATATCAAGTTTAATTTAATTCACCTTTAAAAGCTGAACATCGAAAATTAAAACAGCACCACCAGGAATAGCAGAATTACCATAACGGCCGTAAGCTAAACTAGATGGTATTAATAATTTACCACTACCGCCTTCGTTAAAATACTGCAAGCCTTCTTTCCAACCTTCAATAACAGTATCTAAATTAAAAGTCACTCCAGAATCGTTACTTTCATCAAACACCGTTTCGTCGGTAAAATAACCTTTGTAAGTAACAGTTACATTATCGTAAGCTGTAGGTGCTACTCCACTACCTGCTTCTTCAATAACATAATACAAACCAGATGCTGTAGCTTCTGCATTTAAATTATTTTCTTCAATATACTCTAAAATCTCTTGCTTGTTTTCTGCATTATAATCGACTACTTCTATATCAAATACAATTACAGAGCCACCTGGCACACCATTGTAGTCGCTACTTCCGTATGCCAAATGTGCTGGAACAATTAGCTTACCGCTACCCCCTTCATTAAAATACTGTAAGCCCTCTATCCAACCCGGAATTACATATTGTAAATTAAAGCTTACTGCTTCGTCTAAATTTTCATCTATTACAATACCATCTGTATAAGTGGCTTTATAACGTACGGTTACATCGCTATTTGCGCTTATAGTATTCCCTTCGCCTTCGTCCTCTACAACAACATACAATCCCGAACTGGTACGAAAAGCATCTAACTGATTAGATGCCACATAAGCAGAAATTTCCTGCTCGTTTTCTACCGAGTAATCTTTATAAGATACGCCATCGTCTGTGCTGCAAGACACAAAAAGAACAACGAAAAGTGCTAAAAAAACTGATTTCATTTTAAATATTCCATTTTTAAATTAAGGAGGCAAAAATATAAAATTGAAACTTAAAAACATGCACGCCGTTACGTGAGTAATATTGTTATTTTAAATACTTTTTATGATTACTGAAAAGTTTTTGTTAGATTAAAAGTCTAATTAGCTCTAATTCTGATGACATATTCTAAACTTCATGTTGTTTATTTTATAATGCTGACTGCTGTTGGCATGGCACAAAACAACTTAAACGATATACACACGTTAACCGAATTTATAAACGTTTCTAAACAAGCCCCCTGGGAAACTGCGCAAAGCGATAAAGGAGTTAGTATACAATACCGTAACCTTATCCTTAACGATACATTAGAAACCAGAGAATTATTAGTGCGTTTAACTGCTAACACAACACTACAAAAAGCAAAAAAATATGTTACACTCCCCGAAAATATAATCCAATGGAACGACGCTGTAAAAGACATTAAATATGTTAAGCAAAACTCTAGTTATTGGATAGCGCATACGCTGTACGATATTCCGTTTCCGTTAAGCAAGCAGGATTTAGTTGCTAAATATTGGGTAGAACATGATGGGAATACAATAATAATTCATGTAAAATCTGTTCCTGATGCAATTCCTGAAACTAAAGGATATGATCGAGAAAATTATAATTTATCGCAATGGCGTTTAATACCAAAAAACAATACTATTACTGTAGAATTTGCTGGAATAACTCTATCCAATTCTAAAATCCCCAGATTTATAAAAGATCCTATTATACAGCGCAAATTGCTTAATTCCTTCATACATCTAAAAACCATACTAGAAACATCAGATTTATAATAATGCTAAGGGATTTAAATTCTTAGAACTACCAAAAAAATCACTTTTTAAAACGGGTAAAAACCATCATTTTTTTCTTGGTGTTAATAAAATACACCCCCGTTAACAAAATAAGCCCAGCTATAATAGATTGCAAACTTATATGTTCGTCTAAAACATACCAACCCAATAACAACGCTATAACAGGATTAACATAAGCCGATGTAGATACTTTTTCTGTAGCGACCTCTTTCAATAAATAATTAAAGGCTGTAAACGCTACAACACTTCCAAAAACCACTAATAAAAACATTGATATTTGTGCCTTAACACTCCAATTTAAAGGAGACACCCAGTGTTCTTGAAATGCCAAACTCCCAATAATTAGCATAGTACCAGCCGCTAACATTTGGTAGCCTGTACTTACAAAAAAACTGGAAGGCAAGTTAGCTTTCGAAACAAATATACTGGCATAACTCCAACTTAGCACACACGTAAATAACATAATAATACCTTTAATACTATCGGGAGTTAAATGCAGACCGTCTTGACTAATTAATAAATACATCCCTACTAAACCTAAAACCACGCCAACAAGAGATTTCGTTTTTATGGGGTTGCCATGAAGTAATCGCATTAAAAAGATCACAAACAACGGTTGTGTGGCTGCTATTAAAGCTGCAAAACCACTATCTACATATTTTAATGCCCAAACAAACACGCCATTACCATACACCAAAAACAAAAAACCAGCGATAATACAATTAAAAAGTTGCTGTTTTGTTATGGCTAACGACAACTTTAAAAGTTTAGAAATAAACATAATAAGTACACCTGCACTTAAAAACCGAATTGCAGCCAATAGTAAAGGTGCTACTTCTGTAACCACTATCTTATTCATTAAATAGGTAGAACCCCAAATAACATAAATAGCAAAAAAAGATAAAATAATTAACAGTCCTTTTTGGGGTTTACTCATGGCCAAAAAATTAAAAAAAGTAACGCGATTGCACTCGCAATAATAAGAAATCTTCTTGGATGTAGACTTGTAAAATGAAGCTATTTTTTAGCTGAAATTAGCTATTTATTTAGCGCTTATTTTTGTCTTTTTATCTTTTTTTGATTTGTATAATGTATTTAACACCAAGGCAATTATAATCATAAAAATACCTAACAAACTCCAAAATGTATATACCTCGCTAAACAAAGACACCCCTAAAAGCATGGTAAAAATAACCTCTAAATATTTAAATGGTGCCACTACACTCGTTTTGGCATTCTGAAAGGCTTTGGTCATAAACAATTGTCCAAAATAACCAAAAACACCCAATAAAAATAAAAACAACCATTGCCAGCCCACTGGATCTACCCAATGGTTTATAGAAAACACTGCTCCCACTATTGTAGAAATAATCATAAAATAATTAACCACCACCACAGGGTGCTCGCTCTTTCCTATTTTACTTATAATTACATAAACCAAACCACTGGTAACAGAAGCTATTAAAATTAAAGTAAGTCCGTACGTATTAACCTGAGTATCTAAACCTTTTAAAATAATCACGCCCAAAAAGGCCATTAAAAAAAAGAGCCATTGCAATTTCCATATCTTTTCCTTTAAAAATAAAACAGCAAATAAAGCTGCAAAAATAGGTGCCAAATAGCGTAAAGAAACCGCAGTACCAATTGGCAGATACTTAGTAGACATAAAAAACAAAGACATGGAAGTTACCCCTGCCAGTCCTCTTAAAACAAGAAGTTTTTTATTATTACCAGCAAAAGAAATATTGTGTTTTAATAAAAAACCTACAGTAAAAAACAACGAACTTAACGATCTAAAAAAAACAATCTGAAACGCATTTATATTTTCTAAATACTTAACAGTAGCATTCATACAAGCAAACGCCAAGGTACTTAAAAGCATTAATTTAATGGTGTGTTTAATAGGCATAAACGTCTAGCTAGGTATTAATTTTACAAGCGCAAATACGCTTGATTAGTACTGTTTTTATGCCCTCAAAAGTATTGAATTTATTACACTATAGTAATATATAAAGCCATTACTTTTAGTCCTTCATTAGCTTTTGAACACTTCTACTTTTACGTTTATTTTTGTTGAGAATTCAACAAATTACACACCTAGATTTTAAGAATAAAACATTTCGGTTCCCTAAAAAACATCACAAATTCTAAGCTCTTCAAAAACACAGGTATAACTATTTAAATGTTTTGTTTTACAAGACTTTAAACTAAAAAATAACTACATTAGTATTAATGGTTTAACACCAAACCTTATAAAAATATGTAGAACTGCACATACGTGTTTTAGCATCTAAAAATTAATATGGCATTAAAAGTTGTAATTTCACACAAAACCATTTATAAATACGATCGTAAGGTATCACTATCACCTCATGTGTTTAGACTCAGACCAGCACCACACTCCCGAACACCAATAGAAGCGTATTCCATAAAAATAAAACCCGAAAACCAGTTTTTTAATTGGCAACAAGATCCTTTTGGTAATTACGTTGCCCGATTGGTGTTTCCTGAAAAGACAGATGAACTTGTTATAGATGTCGAAATTATAGCCGATCTAACCACTATAAATCCTTTTGATTTTTTTGTGGAAGACTACGCCGAAGAATATCCATTTAGTTATGAAGATGCCGTAAAAAAAGAATTACTACCATATTTAGAAATTAAAGAGCAAGGGCCTTTATTACTCGATTTTATTAAAACGATTGATTACACCCCACGTAAAACCATTTATTTTTTAGTAGATCTAAACCAAAAAATTTATAATTATCTCAATTACAACATCCGCTTAGATCCAGGGGTACAAACTTGTGAAGATACTTTACAATTAAAAAGTGGATCCTGCAGAGATTATGCGTGGTTGTTTGTTCAAGTACTAAGACATTTAGGTTTTGGAGCTCGATTTGTATCGGGATATTTAGTGCAATTAAAATCAGATGAAAAATCGTTAGACGGCCCTTCTGGTCCTGAAGAAGATTTTACCGATTTACATGCTTGGGCCGAAGTTTATATTCCCGGCGCTGGTTGGATTGGTTTTGATGCCACCTCTGGTTTACTCGCTGGCGAAGGTCATATTCCATTAGCTTGCACACCTTCATTTGAAAGTGCTGCACCAGTTTCTGGTTTAACCGATGTTTGCGAAACAGAATTCTTTTTCGAAAACACAGTAAAACGCATTTTCGAATCTCCAAGAGTTACCAAGCCGTATTCCGAACATCAATGGCAAGCCATTTATAATCTAGGGCAAAAAGTAGAAAAGCAACTCCAAAAACGCGATGTTAGATTAACCATGGGAGGCGAACCCACATTTGTGTCTATAGACGATATGGAATCGCCACAATGGAATACTGAAGCCGATGGCGAACACAAACGAAAACTCGCCTCAGACCTGTCTAAGCAATTACTAAACCAGTTCGGCAAAGGTGGTGTACTACATCATGCCCAAGGGAAATGGTACCCTGGCGAACCTTTACCCCGATGGCAAATAGAATTATGCTGGCGCAAAGACGAAAAACCTATTTGGCACGACACAAACCTATTGGCCGCTTATACCAAAACACCTACATTACCACAAGATGCCGATAAGTTATTTTTAAATACGCTTACCCAATATTTGGGCATTACCAATGATCATATTTTACCTGCCTACGAAGATGCTTTTTATTTTATGTGGGAACAAGGCAATCTACCTGTAGATGTAGACCCTGCAACGGACAAAGATGCTTCTTTAGTACAAAAAAAACTCAAAGAAATACTAGCAAATGGCACGTCTAAAACTGTTGGCTATGTATTACCCTTAAATACTAATAACAATACTTGGTATACAAGCGCTTGGACGTTTAGGCGCAATTTTTTGTTTTTAACGCCTGGAAATTCTCCGCTTGGTTTACGCTTGCCACTAAACTCTTTAATGGCAAAACCCGAGCACGAAGTGTTTCCTAATTACGAACCTAATTTATTTTCTAAACAGAAACCTTTACCTAGTTATAAAACGAAAGTACTTAAACGTTATAAAGATTTTAATGACGCTGGGGTAGATCCAGAAAGTCCTAATTATTTTGTAAGAACAGCTATTTGTGCTGAAATAAGAAATGAAAATCTATACCTATTTTTACCACCCTTAGGGACAGCCGAAAGTTTTCTGGATTTAATTACAGCCATAGAATTAACAGCTAAGCACCTTAATATTCCAGTTATTTTAGAAGGCTACGAACCGCCTAAAGACAACCGATTAGAATCGCTTAAAATTACTCCAGACCCAGGTGTTATAGAAGTTAACATACATCCTTCTGCTAATTGGGAAACCCTATGTAATAATACATTTACCCTATACAATGCAGCTAAACATGTACGCTTAGGCACAGAAAAATTTATGGTCGATGGCAAGCATACAGGTACAGGAGGTGGCAACCATGTTACATTGGGCGGTACAACCCCAAATGACAGTCCTTTATTGCGAAAACCAAGTTTATTGCGCAGTTTATTAACTTTTTGGCAGCACCATCCTGGCTTAACTTACCTGTTCTCTGGCGCTTTTGTTGGGCCAACAAGTCAAGCACCTAGAATTGACGAAGCCCGAATGGAAAATTTATACGAACTCGAAATTGCCTTCAATCAAATTCCAAAGACAGGAGAAGTGCCTTTTTGGTTAACCGACAGATTGTTTAGACATTTACTTACAGATCTTACAGGAAATACTCACCGTGCCGAGTTTTGTATCGATAAATTATATTCGCCAGACTCCTCTTCTGGCCGCTTAGGAATTTTAGAGCTTCGTGGTTTCGACATGCCGCCACACCCACAGATGAGTTTAATGCAAATGCTATTGGTAAGAACTCTAGTTGCTTGGTTTTGGAAATCGCCATACGAACATAATTTAGTACGTTGGGGTACCGAGCTGCACGACAAGTTTTTAATAGAACACTATGTTAGAGAAGACATAAAAGACATTGTTTCTCAATTAAACAAAGCTGGCTATGCCTTTAAAGAAGATTGGTTTAATCCATTTTTTGAATTTCGATTCCCTCTACATGGTATGGTAACTATAAGCAATATCCATTTAGAACTAAGGTCGGGCATAGAACCTTGGCATGTTTTAGGTGAAGAAATGACTGGAGCAGGTACGTCTCGTTATGTCGATTCGTCTGTAGAGCGTGTACAAGTTAAGGTTTCAAATTTCACAGAAGAACGCTATGTTTTAACCTGTAATGGAGTTAAAGTACAACTAAACAATACCGCCGTAAAAGGTGAGTTTGTTGCTGGCATAAAATATAAAGCTTGGAATCCGTATTCGGCATTACACCCAACTATTCCTATAGACACTCCCTTAGTTTTTGATATTGTCGATTTATGGAACAATCGCTCTATTGGTGGCTGTACGTATTTTGTGTCTCATCCTGGCGGACGTTCATACGACACGTATCCTGTAAATAGTTTTGAAGCCGAATCTAGACGTATTAATCGTTTTTGGGAGTTTGGCCATACCCAAGGAGAATTAGAACTAGCCTCGAAACTTAATTTCTCGCACGATAACCCAACCCGAAATGTTGTAAAAAAAACCAGTACTAAACATTTTAAATTTAAAGAATTACCTATTAATTTTGAATTCCCTTACACTTTAGACCTAAGGAAAAAATAAGGTTTCTTTATCATGGATACAAAAGAGCACACCATTTTTCAAAACTATTTTAAAGACTTTAATAATTACGACGAATTATTAAACGTCAATCTATCTACTAAAGACGATTGGAAAGTGCTTTTAACTAATCTTACAAAAATAGGAAGCAAAGCTTTAACCACTAAACAGGCCGATTTAGATTGGTTACTTTCAGAAAACGGTGTAACTTACAATGTTTACAACGACCCTAAAGGCCTTAATAGACCTTGGAATTTAAATATTGTTCCGTTTATCATTCACCAAAAAGAATGGAAAACAGTAGAGCAAGGTATTACCCAACGTGCCGAACTTCTAAATTTAATTTTAAAAGATTTATACGGCAAACGAGAATTACTAAAACAAGGCATCTTGCCTCCCGAAGTGGTGTACGCCCACCGAGGTTTTTTAAGAGCCTGCGATAATATACAATACAAAACAGCAAAGCAATTACTTATCTATGCTGCAGATCTGGCAAGAGGACCAGATGGTAGAATGTGGGTAGTTAACGATAGGTCGCAAGCGCCTTCGGGAATGGGCTATGCCTTAGAAAACAGGTTCTCTACCAGTAAAATTTTACCCGAATTGTATAGCAATATAAACGTTATACACCCATCTGTTTTTTTTAACGATTTTAATCAGTTGCTATTTAATGCTGCACCATCAAACAAAGACAATCCTACAGTAGTTATTTTAACACCCGGACCACACAACGAAACTTTTTTCGAGCACTCTTATTTATCGTCTTTATTGGGTTATCCCCTAGTAAAAGGCAACGATTTAGTGGTTAGAAACAGTAAGGTCTGGTTAAAATCCTTAAATGGTTTACGCCAAGTAGATGTTATTTTAAGGCGTGTAGACGATATTTTTGTAGATCCATTAGAACTTAGAGAAGATTCGTATTTAGGGGTAGCAGGCTTGCTTGAAGCGGTTAGAATGCAAAACGTTACGGTAGTAAACCCTATTGGCAGCGGTGTTTTAGAAAACCCTGGTCTTATTCCGTTTATGAAAAATATTTGTAAGTATTTTTTAAACGAAGACTTAATCTTACCGCAAATTGCATCTTGGTGGTGTGGGCAAGAAAAAGAACGACACTATGTGATTAACAATATGAAGTCGTTTGTCGTAAAACGCATAGACCGACTGCATAGAGAAAGTTTATTTTTCTGCGAGTTTTTATCGGAACAAGAATTAAAAACATTAAAACTAAAAATCCTGGCCAACCCTTACCAATATGTTGCTCAAGAAAAAATTTATTTTTCTACCGCACCAAATTTCGTTAATGGAGCATTAGAGCCAAGAAAAATAGTATCGCGTACTTTTGCAATAGCCAAAAACGACAGTTACAGTGTTATGCCTGGTGGTCTAGTTCGTGTTGCCGCAGAGCGCGAAAAGCTAATCGTATCTAACCAACGTGGTGGCACTAGCAAAGATTTTTGGATTATTAGCGATGACGACCAACACAATATTCAATTATATGCGTGGAATAAAACCATATCTAATTACACCTCCAATATAAACGACGTACCTAGCTATACCGCTGAAAATTTATTTTGGTCTGGCAGATATTTAGGGCGTACCATGTTAACTGCACGTTATTTAAGAATGGTGTTAAACCAAATGGCCAATGTACAATACAATATTAGAAAGTCTGAATCGGAAAGTTTAACCTTATTATTTAAGTCTATTACAGCCATCACCTCTACTTATCCTGGTTTTATAGAAGATGAAGACACCCTAAAACAGCCTTTAAAAGAAATACAAAACTTGGTTTTAGACGATACCAGAATAGGCAGTTTTGCCCAAACCTTAATGAGTTTTAACAACTCGTATTACTCGCTCAGAAATTTATGGTCTAAAGACATGTGGCGCGTATCTGATGATATTCAGCGTTTATGGAGCAACTTAAAAGACGACGAGCAATACACTGTACAATCGCTTATTAAGTTTTTCGATAAAATTATCACACGATTAATCGCCTTCATGGCCTTAACCGAAGAAAGTATTTTGGTAAAACAAGGGCTGCTACTCTATTTTATTGGTTTGCAATTAGAACAAGCCACAATTACCATTTCAAAATTCAGGGCTTTAATTATTGTAAAGCACGACGAAGAGTTGGAATACGAAATTTTAGAAGCACTCTTGGCCAGTCATGAAAGTTTAAACATTTACAGATACAGCTACCAATCGTATTTGAGTATAGAAAACGTTATAAATCTATTATTGCTCGATAAAGACTATGCGCGCTCATTAACGTACCAAATACACCGCTTGAAGAAAGACATAGACCAATTGCCTAACAATACCTCTAACTTAGGACGTTCTGCCAGCCAAAAGCAAATTAGCTTGGCATTGCAGAAAATAGAAAATATAGACCTTAATTTTTTACTTAAGGTAGACCAAGCTTCAAACATGTATTTAAATTTAGAAAAGTTGTTGGCAGATTTAAGTGAATTATTATTCGATATTTCTTCATCTATCGCAAACACTTATTTCAATCATTCTTATCAGCAAAAGCAATTAGTAAACCGTAAAGCTTCCAATTAAACATGGTTTTTAATATTTCGCATACCACAACCTATAAATACGAAAATGGCGTGTCTTACTGCCAAAATTTAGCCACTTTAAAACCAAAAGACTTTAAAGGCCATTCGCTATTAGATTACACATTAGAAATTAGCCCAAAGCCTGCAGATTTTTCCGAGCGCATCGATTTTTTTGGAAACACAATAACGCATTTTTCAATAGGTCAATTACATGACGAATTAAAGGTAACGGCGAGAAGTAAAGTGGATAGGAATTTCGATTTACAATTTGAAGACATCGACCTTTCTAGCCGAAAAATAATAACAGTCGATTTAGCAAAACGATTATTACGCGGTATAGAGCCAGAACTTATTGATGCCAGACAATACACTTTAAAATCGCCTCTCATCTCTGAAATCTCTACAGATATTAGAGCGTATGCCAAAGTATCGTTTAAACCAAATAGGCCCTTATACGATGCGGCTTTAGAACTCATGCAGCGCATTTACACCGATTTTGATTTTGTATCGGGATTCACCAACATTTCTACACCATTACAAGACGTAATGAACGAAAAAAAAGGTGTTTGCCAAGATTTTGCTCAAATTGCTATAGCCTGCGTTCGCGCTATGGGGTTACCCGCACGTTATGTAAGTGGTTATATAGAAACCCTGCCACCGCCAGGCAAAGAAAAATTAGTGGGCACAGATGCTTCGCACGCTTGGTTTTCGGTGTTTATACCAACTTTAGGCTGGTTTGACTTTGACCCAACCAACAATCAAATTCCTAAAAACCAACATTTAATTGTGGCACATGGTAGAGATTATTACGATGTTCCGCCTTTAAAAGGTATAATTTACACTACAGGAAAAAACGATATGGACGTTGCTGTAGATATTAGACCTGCCGATGTTAATAAATAAACTCTTGTTTTTGATGCGGTTTTACGATACAGGCATTCGAAATATTGAAATAATCTTCCTCTAACTGTTCGGCTATAATTTCCAACTTAGTCACCAATTGGCCTATACATTCTTGTAAATTATCATCTATATCTTCAATAAGTTTATAATCGTATTCACATTTCATTTTTGCAATTGAAAACGATGCCGAAGGGTTTGAAGGATTTTTTTCTTTTGAAATGATAGCAATATACTTATGTATTTCGTTCAAACAATTCTTTATAGAGCGTGGACACTGACTATTTAAAATGATGAATTCCAATGTGTTTTTACGTTGGGGTGTTTTTTTATAAAACCGTCGCATCATATCGTAAGAAGACACACATTTTAACAAGGTACTCCATTGGTAGCCATGTGTTTCGCCCATAGTAGAACTGTAATATTCCTTTTCGGCCGATGCATCGCTTACTTTAGAATTTATAATTCTGGACACCTGCATAGCGCGCTCTAAATATATACCCAACATAATTATGGCATACACCTCGTCGTGCAATAAAGTACTTTGTATTTTGGTTCGTATACTAGAAGTCGCATTGGTGACTAGCGTTGTAAAATCATATAAATTACTTTTAATAAAATCTTCGACCGAATAGTTTTTAACATCGTTTCTTATAGTGTTTATAGCTTCAAAAAGCTCGGTAGAAATTAAATCTCTGGAACTTCGTGCATTTTCATAAGCTTTAAACATAGAGTTAATAATAGAATAAGGGGCATTGGTATTTAAGCCCACATTAAACAACACCTCTTCTTCTTTTAGTTCTACTTCGGGCGCTACAATTAAATTAGCACTCATATACATAACAGACCGAAATACAAACTGTTTAGATTGCGACATGTCGTCTGGTGCATCTAAAGACGAAAAGTAATTCACACTTAAATATCTTGCCAAATGTTCTGAGCGCTCTAAATAGCGTCCCATCCAAAATAAATTATTGGCGACTCTTGCTAACATATAATCTTATTTTTTTAAAACCCAAGTATCTTTAGAACCACCACCCTGCGAAGAATTCACTACCAAATTCCCCTTTTTTAAAGCAACTCTAGTAAGTCCTCCTTTTAGAACAAAATCTTTATCTTTTCCTAATAAAGTGAAGGTTCTTAAATCGACATGTCGTGACTCGAAAGAATCTGTTTCGTGCACAAATGTAGGATGTGTAGACAACGACATAATAGGTTGTGCGATATATTTTCTAGGATCTGATTGTATTGTAGTTTTTACCTTCTCTATCTCTTCTTTAGTTAAGGTGTTTCCTATAGAAATACCATAACCTCCAGACTCGTCTACAGGTTTTACCACCAATTCGTGAATATGGTCTAGCACATACGCTAGGTCTGTTGCTCTGCTACAATGATAGGTGTTAACATTATTTAAAATAGGCGTTTCATCAAGATAGTATTTAATAATTTCTGGCATGTAAGTGTAAATCGCCTTATCGTCTGCCACGCCAGTTCCCGGCGCATTAACCAATGTAACATTGCCTTTTTTATAAACAGAAAACAATCCAGGAACACCCAATAAAGACTCTTTATTAAAGACTAACGGATCTATAAACATGTCGTCTATACGGCGGTAAATAACATCTACTTTCTCTAAACCGTAAATAGTTCGCATGTACACAAAATCGTTCTCAACCAGTAAATCCCTTCCTTCTACCAAAGCCACTCCCATTTGTTTAGCCAAAAACGAATGCTCGTAATATGCCGAATTGTAAACTCCTGGCGTAATTACAACACATACAGGATTATCTACTCCAGATGGTTTTACAGACTCCATGGTTTCCAACAAATTGGCTCCATAATCTACAACCGTATGTAATTTGTATTGATTGAATACA